>JAOZKI010000068.1 GCA_029935455.1 Lysobacterales bacterium
AGCATGCGCCAGCCGAAATAGCCGTTACCGCAACCCACATCGAGTACCGTCTGCTGCACCCAGTCAATATGCGGTTCCAGGCGCGACCATTTCATATCTGAGCGCCATTCCGTGTCTATGTCCAAACCTCCCAGCTGCAAAGGGCCTTTGCGCCAGGGGTGCAGCGCCAGCAGGGTTTCCCGCAGCGCTACAGGATCCGGCGCCGCCGCGCCCAGACAGGGTGCGGCGGGCGCGCCATCCCAGCCAACTGCCACATCTGGCAGCGCCGCCAGCGCCTGCTGCCACCGCGGCAGGTCACCATGCTGCAGCGTAGCCAGAGCCTGCTCCAGGGACTGGCGCAACAGGTGGGAATTAACAGCGGTACCGCTCAGGTCGTCGGTCAAGCCCTCCCAGGGAGTTCGATCGATCCACTGCGTGGCTGCAGACCTATTGCCCATAACCCGAGTGACGCCTTCCTAAGCTTTCTCTGCGACCCAAGCGCAGAAACCGAAGCACTGGAACCAGCGCGTTACCTGACTGAAGCCAGCGGCCTGCAAACGGGCACGGTGTCTGGCCTCCGTCTCGGTAATCAAGACCGCCTCCAGTGCGCTGCGCTTGCGCGCAATTTCCAGCTCGGAATAACCCTGCAGCCGCTTATAGTCATGATGCCAATCGGTCAACCGTTCCTGCCTGGCAGGATCTTCAAAGTTAATTTTCTCCGCCAGCACCAGAGCGCCTCCGGGTCTTAGACCCGCACATAGGCGTTGCAAGAGCTCATCACGGGCGTCCAGCTCCAGAAACTGAAGGGTGAAATTGAGCACAGCGAAGGAACAGTTTTGAAAATCACTGTCGCGCAGATCAGCACAGCGGGGCTGAATGGAAACGACGCTCTGATCCACGCCCTCCAGCGCTTGCTGCAGGCCCTTGACCATGGCGGGAGAGTTATCCGTTGCCACAATGCGCACGCCCGCCGGCGGCTGATCCGCCAGCAGCGCCTGGTGCACCGCAAGGCTCACTGCTCCCAGGGAACAGCCGAGGTCGTGCACCGTACTGTCGGGCTGTACAAAGCGCTTCGACAGCTGGCCAATCATGGGTACCAGCAGCGCATAGCCCGGCACGGAGCGATCGATCATGTCCGGAAACACCTCGACCACCTGCTCATCAAAGCGAAAGGAACCCGCCGCAGCCTGCATATGCCGGTACAGATCATCACGCCGGCTCATAGCAGCACCGTCCACTGCGTTTCGCCCGCACATGACTTGTGGCGCATCGCATGGCCGCGTGCTTCTGCTAAGGTAGTTGCTGATAGAGGTACGGGCATGGTGCTGACGAGTATGGCACAAGCCGACCAGCCGTCGGCTCGCAGGGCGGCGAAATTGCCATTATAAAAATGAGGTGTTGTATGGAGGGTGCGATGATTTGGGCTGTAGTCTTGGTCATTCTGGCATTTATCACGCTAAAAAAGGCGGTCATCATTGTGCGCCAGGGCTACGAATATACGATCGAGCGGTTCGGCAAGTACCGCGCAACTTTTTCGCCCGGCTTTCACCTGATTTTTCCCTTTGTTAATCGCGTCGGCCATCGCGTAAACATGATGGAGCGCGTGCTTGACGTGCCCTCGCAGGAGGTTATTTCCAAAGACAACGCGGTAATGACTGTGGACGGTGTGGTGTTTTTTCAGGTGCTTGATGCGGCCAAAGCCGCCTACGAGGTTTATCGCCTGGAACACGCCGTTCTTAATCTCACCATGACCAATATTCGTACCGTGCTGGGGTCCATGGACCTCGATGAATCACTCAGTAAGCGTGATGACATTAACGCCAGACTGCTGTCGGTGGTGGATGAGGCCACAACGCCCTGGGGCATCAAGGTTACCCGCATTGAGATCAAGGACATCAGCCCACCCAAGGACCTGGTTGATGCCATGGCGCGTCAGATGAAGGCCGAGCGTGAGAAGCGCGCAACCATTCTGGAAGCGGAAGGCACGCGACAGTCAGAAATCCTGCGCGCCGAGGGTGAGAAACAGTCCGCCGTTTTGGACGCTGAGGGTCGTAAGGAAGCAGCGTTCCGTGACGCGGAAGCGCGGGAGCGGCTGGCGGAAGCGGAAGCACGCGCCACGCAGATGGTATCCGAGGCGATTGGCGCCGGCGACCTGCAGGCGATCAATTACTTTGTCGCCCAGGAGTACGTTAAAGCCCTCAAGGCATTTGCCATGGCGCCCAACCAGAAAACCCTGTTGCTGCCTATGGAAACCACCGGCATCCTGGGCAGCCTTGCCGGCATTACGGAGCTGGCCAAAGCCGCCAGCGATCAGCAAGACAAGGCCTGAGGCAATCGGACATGGGTGAGTGGATCAATAACATCGCATTTTGGCACTGGTGGATTCTCGCAGGCCTGCTGCTCATCAGCGAGCTGTTGTTGCCGGTCTTTTTCTTTCTGTGGCTGGGCATCGCGGCCGCGGCCACGGGGCTGATCATGCTGGTTTTCCCCGATATTCCCCTGCAGACCCAGCTGGTTTTGTTTGCCGTGCTCAGTGTGGTCGCCGTCGTGGCCTGGCGTCGCTACCGGGAAGTGTCGGTACCCGCAAGCGACCAGCCGCACCTTAATCGCCGCGGTCATCAGTACATCGGGCGGGAGTTCACGCTGCATGCACCCATCGAAAATGGCGTGGGCAAAGTAGAGGTGGACGACTCGATCTGGCGCATCAAAGGTCCGGATTTGGCTGCCGGCACCCGCGTGGTGGTCACCGATCTTGATGGCGTGGTACTCATTGTGCGGGCCTCCTAGCACACCGGCAGCAAGCGATTAGCTCGTAACGGGCTTCAGCCTTGGCGCTTCGGGCGCGTATAATTAGCGCTTATTCCGTGCGCAAGACCGTTTCATGACTTTCCAGGACTTCATCAATCGCCTGCAGGCCTACTGGGCCGAGCAAGGCTGCGTTCAGGTACAACCTCTCGATCTCGAAGTTGGCGCTGGGACCTTCCACCCCGCGACTTTTTTGCGTGCGATCGGCCCGGAGCCTTGGCGCTCCGTATACGTGCAGCCTTCCCGGCGCCCGACAGATGGTCGCTATGGTGAGAACCCGAACCGCTTGCAGCACTACTACCAGATTCAGGTGGTCATGAAGCCCTCTCCGGATGACATTCAGGAACGCTATCTTGGCTCCCTGAAGGCCGTTGGCATTGATCCTTCGGTGCACGATATCCGCTTTGTGGAAGACAACTGGGAATCACCCACGCTGGGTGCCTGGGGTCTGGGCTGGGAGGTTTGGCTTAATGGCATGGAAGTCACTCAGTTCACTTACTTTCAGCAGGTGGGCGGTCTCAGCTGTAAGCCGGTCATGGGGGAAATCACCTACGGTTCCGAGCGTCTGGCTATGTACCTGCAGGGCGTTGATAACGTATTCGACCTGGTATGGACCGAATCTGGCGGGCGAACGGTGACGTACGGGGAAGTCTTTCATCAAAACGAAGTGGAACAGTCGCGCTACAATTTCGAAGAAGCGGACGTTGAGCGCCTGTTTTCCTGGTTTGATAGCTGTGAAACGGAAGCGCAACGACTGGTGGAACTCGGCCTGCCCCTACCGGCCTATGAACAGGTTCTGAAAGCGTCACATACCTTCAACCTTCTCGATGCGCGGAAAGCCATATCGGTAACAGAGCGGCAACGTTTTATTCTGCGCGTACGAAACGTGGCGCGCCGCGTGGCGGAAGCCTATTACGCGAGTCGTGAAGCCATGGGATTCCCTGCTTTGGAGGAGGCGCCCCATGAGTGAGGCAAACCGGACATTGCTGGTTGAAGTGGGCTGTGAAGAGCTGCCACCCAAAGCGTTGGAGAAACTGACACAAAGCTTTTTTGAGCACACCTGCAAGGGACTCAAAGAACACGGTATTCGCTTCCACCCCGAGGGCAGCCGTTACTACTACACCCCACGGCGAATGACCCTGTGCCTGGCAGCTGTTGCAGAGCGCCAAGCCGACCGGATACTGGAACGCAAAGGACCGGCGGTGAAAGCGGCTTTTGACAGTGATGGCAAAGCCACGCCAGCAGCTCTTGGTTTCGCCAAATCCGTTGGCCTGGAGGTTGACGCGCTAGACCGGATTGCGACGGACAAGGGTGAGTGGCTGGCGTGTCAGCTGGAAATACCAGGCAAACCACTGGCTGAGCTGCTCTTTGACCTGCTCAGAGAAGCGCTTAAGCAGCTGCCCGTGCCCAAACCCATGCGCTGGTCCAATCATGATTTTGAGTTTGTGCGACCGGTGCACTGGCTGGTGGTCATGCATGGTGACCAGGTATTGGCCGGAGAACTATATGGCTGCCAGGCAGGCAATAGCACCGCCGGTCATCGCATTCATGCGCCAGGAGCACACCCGCTTGCCAACGCTGACGATTATCTGGAAACGCTCGAGCGGGCTTTCGTGGTGGCCGATCACGACCGTCGACGGGAGCGCATCCAATCCGCAGCCATAGCCAGTGGTGAAGAGATCGGCGGCGTGACCCGCATCACCGATGCTTTGCTGACGGAAGTGAACAATCTGGTTGAATGGCCCGTGGCCGTTCGCTGCGGTTTCGGTGAGGCCTTTCTGGCGGTACCACAGGAAGCCCTGATCCAGAGCATGGAATCACACCAGAAGTTCTTTCCCATCCTTTCGCAGGACGGAGCGCTGACGCCAGAGTTTGTTGTTATTGCCAATATTGAGAGTCAGGATGTGGCTGCCATGACCACTGGCTTTCAGCGCGTCATCAGGCCGCGATTGGCTGATGCGCAGTTTTTCTGGGAACAGGATTTGAAACAGCCGCTGTCAGCCTGGTTACCCGCGCTTGACAAGATTGTTTTTCAGGAAAAACTGGGTTCTGTTGGCGACAAATCCAGAAGAATAGCGTCTTTATCGGAGAAAATAGCGGAACTTGTCGGAGCGGATGCAAGCTCTGCCCACCGCGCTGGACGCCTGGCCAAGGCCGACCTGGTCAGCCTGATGGTCGGTGAGTTCCCGGATTTGCAAGGCATCATGGGCGGCCATTACGCCCGTCATGCAGGCGAGGACGAGGTCGTGGCTGATGCTATCAGTGAACACTATGCGCCGCGCTTTGCCGGTGACCAATTGCCCGCCAGTGACCTCGGGCGCATCGTGGCCCTGGCAGACCGACTCGATACGCTGACAGGAATTTTCGCTGCGGGTCTTAAACCCAGCGGCAATAAAGACCCCTTCGCTCTACGCCGCGCCGCGCTGGCCGTGGTGCGCTTGCTTGAGGAGGGGGGCTTTCCGCTGCGGCTCAACGCGCTGCTGGCCCTGGCTGCGGATGAACTGGCACAGCAACAGCCGCTAGCTGAAGAAGCCGGCACCGCGTTGGAGCAGTTTGTCCATGAGCGGTTACGGAGTCATCTGCGCGACAGCGGTGCCAGCAGCCTTCAAATTGAAGCCGTGCTGGCGGCACCACTGCATGACCTGCCAGACCTGCGCGCTCGTCTGCTGGCCCTGAACGGTTTTATGGGACGCGAGGAAAGCGCCTCACTGGTGGCGGCGAACAAGCGAATCAGCAACATGCTTAAGAAGCAGGATAACGAAATTTCGACACAGATCGATGAAAATCGATTTGTTTTACAGGTAGAAAGCGATCTTTTCGCAGCACTTAACGCCGCGTCGGAACAGGTCCGGCCCCTTTACGAAGCACGGGATTATGCATCGGCGCTGGCTACCCTGGCCACGCTCCGAGAGCCCGTCGACGCGTTTTTTGACGGGGTCATGGTCCTGGATGAAGACCTGACCGTCAGAGCCAATCGCCTTGCCATGCTGAGCCAGGTTAAGGCTCTGTTTGATCGTGTGGCCGATTTCGCACAGGCGGATTAGCTTTGGAAGTCTTTCATCCGCTTTTGATTATCAGCGCACGCGTGCTGGCGGATGCCGAGGCGGCGCCCAGGGTTGATGAGGCCTATCGAGCGCTGGCCAAACTCACGCGCGCGGGGATCCGGCTGTTACTGACTGAATCAGAGCCGGACCAATGGTTTCCAACCCGCAGCAGTGACGACAACGTGCTGGTGGCCCAAAGCCGACTGCAACAACGGCTGGAGCAGGAGGGCGGTGAATTGGATGGCTTCTACTACGTGCCCCGCTCCATGCTCACTCAGGACCGGAATCGACTGGGTGCACTGACTGATATTCTGGGTCGTTACGGCACCGAGGCCGGCGATGCGCACCTGATCAGTTCTTCTCGGGCGTTTTTGAAAGCCGCTCAGAGACTGGGTATCAGCACCTACCGGATCAAAAAGGGCGCGCATGACACGGAGCGCCTGATTAGCACGCTAAAAAGCCTGCCAAGGCAGCGGCGCTAGGGTGCTAGACGTCAATATTTGACGCTTCCAGGGCGTTACTCTCAATAAAATCGCGCCGTGGCTCAACCTCGTCACCCATAAGCGTCGAAAAGATTTCGTCCGCAGCAACCGCGTCCTCGATGGAAACCTGAAGCAAACGCCTCGTTTCCGGGTTAACCGTCGTGTCCCAGAGCTGCTCAGGATTCATTTCACCCAGGCCCTTGAAGCGCTGAATCGTTCTGCCTTTTCTTGATTCCGCCATCAGCCACTCATAGGCCTCATGAAAATCTTCCACCGGTGCACCGGCTTTACCGCGCTGAACATGCGCACCGTCCTGCAGCAGTCCATGCAGCTTGGAGCTGATGGCCGCAATCAGCCGGTATTCCGGCGATCCAAAGAAAGAGTGGCGGATTTCCTGGTCCATGGAAACACCGTGGGTCAGCTGGCTAAAACGAACACCAAGACCTGTTTCACCCTGCAACGGTTCAAGCTCATAACGCACGCTGGGCGGACAACCCGCATTTAACCTGGCGCTTAAGCCAGCGCACCAGTTGGCAATTTCCTGTTCCGACCAATCCCTGGAAAATGGTTGATAATCAATCATTTGCCTTAAAAGTTTGGCATCGTAGCGGTTGCTTAATCGCTGCATGGCACCCCGCGCGGCCATGTACTCCCGGGTCAGCGATTCCAGCCCCTCGCCACTCAGAGGCGGCGCATCTGGATCAAAGGTAAGCGTGGCATTATCCAGCGCTCTGGCCAGAAGGTATTCATCCAGCTCAGCGTCATCCTTCAGATAATGTTCCTGCTTACCCTGCTTAATCTTGTAAAGCGGTGGCTGACCAATATAGATATGCCCCCGCTCAATCAATTCTGGCATTTGGCGATAGAAGAAGGTCAGCAGCAGCGTGCGAATGTGGGAGCCGTCTACATCTGCATCGGTCATGATTATGACGCGGTGGTAGCGGAGCCGGTCCGGATCAAATTCATCCCGACCAATGCCACAGCCCAGGGCAGTGATCAGTGTGCCCACCTCGGCCGATGAAAGCATTTTGTCAAAGCGCGCTTTTTCCACATTGAGGATCTTACCTTTCAGTGGAAGAATGGCCTGGTTCTTGCGATTGCGGCCCTGTTTCGCTGAACCGCCGGCAGAATCACCCTCGACAATAAACAGCTCAGACAATGCCGGGTCTTTTTCCTGACAGTCAGCCAACTTGCCCGGCAAACCGGCCACATCCAGCACACCCTTGCGGCGGGTCATCTCACGAGCTTTGCGGGCCGCCTCCCGCGCACGCGCCGCTTCGACCACCTTGGCGGTGATGGTTTTGGCTTCAACCGGGTTCTCCAGCAGGAAATCACGCAACTCGCGTGACACCAGAGACTCAACAATGGGTTTGATCTCAGAGGAGACCAGCTTGTCCTTGGTTTGCGAGGAGAATTTCGGGTCCGGCACCTTCACACTCAACACCGCAATCAGGCCCTCGCGCATGTCATCGCCAGTGGTGGAGACCTTGTTTTTCTTACCCGTGCCTGATTCTTCGATATAACCATTAAGCGTGCGGGTCAGGGCTGCTCTAAAACCCGCAAGGTGGGCACCACCGTCGCGCTGGGGAATGTTGTTGGTAAAGCAAAACACCGACTCCTGGTAGGCGTCCGTCCACTGCAGGGAAACCTCAACACCAACGTCACTGGCTTCGCCCCGAAAGTGCATAACGGTGGGATGTAACGGCGTTTTCTTGCGTGCCAGGTGCTCGACAAACGAGCGAATACCGCCCTCATACTCAAAGACCTGCTCTTCGCCGCTACGCTCATCGCGCAGCTCGATACGCACGCCACTGTTAAGAAAGCTGAGCTCACGCAGTCTTTTTGCCAAGACGTCGTAGTTAAAGACCGTGTCGGAGAAGATTTCCGTGCTCGGCAGAAAGCGTATTTCCGTCCCGGTCTTACCGCTGTCAGCCACCGCTTTCAGCGGTGCATCAGGAACACCCATGTGGTAGCGCTGGCGCCATTCCTTTCCTTCCCGCTGTATCACAAGGTCCAGCGTCTCGGACAGCGCATTCACCACGGAGACACCCACACCGTGCAATCCCCCGGAGACTTTGTAGGAATTGTCATCAAACTTACCGCCAGCGTGGAGCACGGTCATGATGACCTCAGCGGCCGAACGGCCTTCTTCCTTATGCATATCCACCGGAATGCCGCGGCCGTTATCCCTGACACTCACAGAGCCATCTTCGCGCAGAATCACTTCTATTCGATCGCAATGACCCGCAAGGGCCTCATCTACCGAGTTATCGACCACCTCAAAGATCATATGATGCAAGCCGGTGCCATCATCGGTATCCCCGATGTACATGCCTGGTCGCTTGCGTACCGCATCCAGCCCCTTAAGGACCTTAATATTCGAGGAATCGTAGTCTTTACTGCTCATGGCTTATCCCTGACAACGGCGCACAGGCTTTGCAACAGACTGCTGCTTACACGCGCATCCAATGGTCGATTTTTGCTGTGACAGAAACGTTATGAAACGGATCGCTAGCGCCGTCTCAGGGCGCTTTTAAATAGGCTTCCAGTATACCATGATGTGAGGGGTTAAAGGTCTGATTTCAAGCGCTTTCCGAGCCCTTCAGACGACCTCGAGCGTGCCCTGTTTCACGTGAAACAAAACACAGGCGTCTGAATCAATAAACCCGTAGGGTTTCGCGTCCGTACCCGTGATCAGCAGTTGGGCACCGAGGCCCAGGGCTTGTTCCGTGACCACACGTAAATGCTCCTGATCCAACTCCGAAGCGAGATCATCGAGAAGAAAAATTGGCGCCTGTTGTTCCCCGTGCAGATACTCGGCCTGGGCAAGTAACAATCCGCTGGCCAAAAGCTTCTGCTCACCCCGGGACAAACGCTCTCGGACGGATCTCCGATTAAGCTTCAACTGGAGATCGGCCCGGTGCGGACCAACACTGGTGAAGCCGCGCTCAAGGTCGCGAGCCAAGGACTCTTGCAAGGACTGCTCAAATTCGTCGCTGCGCCAGCCGGGCTGGTAGTGAATATGCATCTTGCCCAAACTCTGGTTCAGCGTGCCCACACATTTCATTGCCAGAGGCAATAAACCATCGGTCACCGCTACCCGCGCTTCATGAACGGCGGTTCCACAACGGATCAGCTCGGGATCCAGGGCCTTGACCAGACTCACATCACCGGCACGAAGCGCCGCATTTCGTTGCTTAAGGGCGCGTGTATAGCGCCGCCAGGACAACAGATAGTCATGTTTCACGTGAAACACCGCCCAGTCCAGATAGCGTCGCCTAAGCTCCGGAGCTCCGCTGATCAATAGATAGGAGGTGGGTTCTATCAGCACCAGAGGGAAAAATTGGGCCGCGTCGCTGAGTTGTTTCAGGTCCGCCCCATCAACCCGCCCGGCCCAGCTGGAAGCTTCACGCCGCAACCCAATGCGATGCTCTGAGCCATCGCGGCTGCGTAGCTGCGCGTGCAGAGTAAACGCCTTGCCCTCAGAGCCAATCAGGCTAGAAACGTTGCCACCACGAAAGCTGCGACCTTTTGCCAGCACCACCAAAGCCTCGATTACGGTGGTTTTACCAGCGCCGTTGGTGCCATAAAACAGATTCACGGAGGGTCCGAGCCGCAACTGGGCGGCTCGGATGTTTCTGAGGTTTTCGATACTCAGCCTTTCGACTTGCATAAGGAATCCGCAGCCCAGGCCGCGGCCCTGAAGGCGCCGCTACAGTTTGAGTGGCATAACCACGTGGCGGTTCAAATCTGAGTCCGGCGCGCTAACGAGGCAACTGCTGTTAGGATCCTTAAGCTCCAGGGACACGTTTTCAGTTTCCAATGCGGTAAGAGCGTCCAAAAGGTAGGTGACATTAAAACCGACCGCCAGGGCATCGAAATTGGTTTCTACCTCAATCTCTTCTACCGCTTCTTCATGTTGAGGGTTGTGCGCAACGATTTTCAGAAGGTTGCCATTGGCCTCCAGTCGAACGCCACGGTATTTCTCATTCGACAAGATGGCAGCGCGCTGCAGCGCATGAGTAAACAGATCCCGATCAACCAGCACCTGCTTGTCTGCCCCCAGTGGAATAACTGCTTCGTATTCCGGAAAGCGGCCGTCGATCAGTTTGGAGGTGAAGCGCATGCCTGATTTCGCCAAGCGGATGTGGTTGCGGCCCAGTGCCAGCACCACCTCGTCATCACTGTCGGACATCATGCGTGCCAGTTCCAGAACGCCTTTGCGCGGCACGATGAGCTGTGGCTCCCCGGCCACATTGACCGCAGCGCTATGATCACTCACCGCCAAACGGTGGCCATCGGTGGCAACCAACCGTAGCTGACCGTCCCGGAGATCAAACAACATGCCGTTCAGGTAGTAGCGCACATCCTGGTTGGCCATGGCAAAGGCCGTCTTGTCGATCAGCCGTTTAAGGTCCTTCTCGCTGATAACAATCTCATCATTGGTTTCCACCTGATCGGTTGCCGGGAACTCAGAGGCCGGTAAAGTCGCGAGTGTGTAGCGGCTTTTACCTGCCAGCATGGTGGCTTTTTCATCCTGTATGGCCACATCAATGGTGGAACCATCGGGCAAGGCTTTGACAATGTCGACCAGTTTTCTGGCTGGCAGGGTGATTTCACCCTCCTGGGTAATATCTGCTGCAACCGAGCCCACCAGTTCGACTTCCATATCCGTACCAGTAACTGACAGGGTTCCGTCTCGTGCCACAATCAGGAAGTTGGCCAATACGGGCAGAGTCTGTCGGCGTTCAACCACACCGACTACCTGACTCAGGGGCTGCAGGAAAACCTCACGCTGAATTCTGAATTTCATCGACGGTCCTTTTATTTCAATCTTTTTATTTAAAAAGTAATGGTAATAGGTCCGGTGTACAACATGAAGAACCTATAAAAATCATTTAAAATCAACAATATAAATACTTTTTAGCTGTGGCCTAACGAGGGTAAAGCATGTGGATAAAATGTGTATGACCGGCGCGTGCAAAGTCATCCCTAGCTTATCCACAGCTTTAGCCTATGTTTATACCTGAACTTGTGCACCTCAGGCGGTCAGCGTGCGCAATAACTTGGCCTTGTCTTCACGCAGGCGGCCATCAGTTTCTACCAATTCATCGATCTTACGACAGGCATGCAGCACGGTGGTATGGTCGCGACCCCCAAAGGCATCACCAATTTCCGGCAGGCTGTGTTCCGTGAGTTCTTTTGACAACGCCATGGCCATCTGTCGCGGTCGTGCAATCATGCGAGTGCGTCGTCGGCCCAGCAGGTCGGCAACGCGTAATTTGTAGTATTCCGACACCGTGCGCTGGATGTTTTCGATCGTGATCAGGCGATCATGCACGGTTAGCAGATCGCGGAGCACTTCACGCGCGAAGTTTTCGGTAATGGCCCGGCCGGTAAAACGCGAATTGGCAATAAGCGTATTGAGGGCACCCTCCAGGTCTCGCACATTGGAGCGCATGCGCTTGGCAATAAGAAATGCCACACCTTCCTCCAGCCGGATACCGCGCTCCTGACCTTTGTTCATCAAAATCGCTGCTCGCGTTTCAAAATCAGGTGGTTCAATAGCAACGGTTAGACCCCAGCCAAAGCGGGAACGCAGCCGGGCTTCGAGGCCCTGAACCTCTTTGGGATAGCGATCACAGGTGAGAATGATTTGCTGCTTACCCTCCAGTAAAGCATTGAAAGTATGAAAGAACTCTTCTTGAGTCCGATCTTTTCCCGCAAAAAACTGGATGTCGTCGATGAGCAGAGCTTCGGCCGAACGATAGTGTTTCTTAAAGGCGTCAATGGAACCCTGCCGCAGCGATTGAATCATCTCGCTGACAAATTTTTCAGAATGCAGATACAGCACCTTGGCCGCAGGATTGCGTTCCCGCATTAGGTTTCCAGCGGCGTGAAGCAGGTGGGTCTTACCCAGGCCGGTGCCGCCGTAAAGCAACAGAGGGTTGTAGGCGTTGCCTGGCTTCTGTGCAACTTGCTGTGCGGCGGCGAAGCCCAGTTCGTTGGAGTTGCCGCGCACAAAGTTATCGAACCGGTAGCGCGCATCCAGGCCTGTACGGGTAACGGGTTCAGGAGCCGGTGTCGGGCTTGCGCTTGTTTCCGTATGTGGTTGGGGCTCGGGTTGACCCACCTCTACAATGGCCGACTCCCGGGGCGCACCGAGGTGCTCATAGATATCGCGTATTCGCTCCAGATAATGGCGCGAGATGTGATCGCGCACATAATCATTGGGCGCCAGAATACGCGTGGTGTTGCGATCCGATACGGCCTGTAGCGGGCGTATCCATGTATTGATATCTTCAACCGGAAGCTCACGTTCCAAGTGTTGCAGACAGCGTTGCCAGTTGCTTTGTGACATTCCCTTCCAGTGTTTCTGAATTTTCACCGGGCTCGGGCCCGATGGGTATCGGTCGAGCAGCCTTTTTTATTGGTCTGTGTCGATGTAGGGGACTATCGTGCATGTAGCACGGCACCGCAGGGACTGACCAGCATACCTGGCTCGCTGAACGGCGGATCCCGGTTGGCAGCCCAGCGGCACCCACCGGGTTCCGAAGGCCGCCTCAGGACGAGACGCAGCACCAGCATAACGCGCTGTGGATAACTTGACTAGCGCATTTGTAACCTCTTATCGAATCTCTAGAAAAGATCGGCGCAATGCTTGTTTGAAGCGCATCAAAGCGGTATTATGGTGCGCTTGTGTCGGGCGCTTGCGCCCACTTAAAACGGCCTTTGAGTTGACAGTGCTGCGAGCAATCGGTCGAAAACACCGAAGCGATCAGATCAGTGACGGCAGGAACGGCCAAAGACAGCGCAGCCGCAGGCGCGCACAACAACAGAATTTGAGGTTAGAACCATGAAGCGTACTTTTCAGCCCAGCCGTTTGAAACGCGCTCGTCGGCACGGATTCCGAGCTCGTATGGCCACCCGCGGTGGTCGTGCAGTCATCAACGCGCGTCGCGCCAAAGGCCGCAAGCGCCTTTCTGCCTGAGGCAGTCCGCAGCTCAGGTAGGCGCGGGCGTTCGTGTCACCTCTACTTGGGCTCTCTTGGTGTGCGGGTGTAGCCTCAATGGCTGCACCGGGCGCGCGTAAAGACGCCACGATCGACTTAGCGTCTCCGCGTCGCGCCGGACCCGCCGCATCGCGTCGTCTGTCAGGATCCCTTTGACCATGAAATTTGGCCGTGACGTGCGCCTGACTGCACAGCATGAATACCGCTATGTGTTTGCGCGGCCAAAGGTTGCCCAGGATGGCCTGTTTCGAATCCTGGCACGACCCAGCAGCGCCGCCCAGTCGCGCCTGGGAATGGCCGTATCCCTGAAAGTCTGCAAGCAGGCCCCTGGCCGCAACCGGCTGAAGCGTATCATTCGAGAATCATTTCGCCAGCATCAGGAGCAGCTGAATGCAGCGGGTGCGTGTGATCTTGTGGTGTTGCCTCGAGCGCAGGCGACGGCTCGTTCCAATCAGATTTTATTCTCATCTTTGTCCAAACTTTGGGCTCGAAGTATCTCTTTGACTGGCCGCCCGGAGCGTGCCAAACCTTTGGAAGCTGACTCCCATGGCTAACGCGAATTTGCGCCCCATACTTATCATAATGACCCTGTTCCTGGGCTATCTGCTGTGGGTTGAATGGCAGCAAGATTATGGGCCAGCGCCTGTCGCTGATACAGGGGCTCCCGCACAGGCTCCGGCCGACCTGGCCATGCCTTCCATGGCTGACGCGGCAGATTTGCCCGTCGTTAACGGCGCGCCAGACACGGATATGCCTGCGCTTGCTGGCAGCAACGAAGTCGCAATTGGTGCCCAGGCGGTGGCCGCTCGCAACCTGATTACGGTTCGTACTGATGTACTGGAGCTCAAGATTGATCCGCTAGGCGGCACGGTCGTGGATTCGCAGCTGTTGTCCTATCCGGTGGAACTGTCGACACCTGAGGACAAGGTGCACTTGTTGAATGATGGCTCTGGCCGCTATCACGTGGCGCAATCCGGGCTTCTGAGCACGGACGCGGCGCCCAATCATACGACTGAATTCACGTTTGAGCGCGATGATTATGCGCTGTCCACCGGCCAGGACACCTTGATCGTGCCGCTGCGCTGGACCGGCGACGATGGACGCACGGTGATCAAGCGCTTCGAGTTCAAACGCGGTGCGTACGATATCGCCGTTAGTTTTGATCTGGATAATGCTTCCGGCACGCCCTGGGTTGTAAGCCGCTACGATCAGCTCCAGAAGGCGCCGCCGGGTGATGAGGGGGGTGCGGGTTTTAATAATCCGGAGCGTTACAGTTTCGACGGACTGGGTTTTTATAGCCCGGCCGATGGCCTCGAGAAACTGGATTTTGATGAAGCGGCGTCTGACGCCTACGACCGCACCACCAGCGAAGGCTGGCTGGCGATGATCCAGCACTACTTTTTTGTCGCCTGGATACCGCCCCAGGCCGAGCAGGCGAAGTTCACCAGCACGC
>JAOZKI010000115.1 GCA_029935455.1 Lysobacterales bacterium
ACTCCAGATCGCGCACAAACTCACCGCGATAGCGTGCATCGGTGGCTTTGGCCTGGAGCTCACTGGTGCTGGGCGCCGCGGTCTCGGTGAGAATCGGCAGCGCATAGATGCCCAGGGCAAAACCGAAGGCCAGCATGGCCAGGTGGCTTAGAAGAAGAATCAGCTTGCGCATGGTCAGCTCCCGAAATGCAGTGCCAGCCAGGGCGCCAGGCAGAAAATCATGATCAGGATTTTAAAGACGCCCATCAGCTGGCAGTGCAACCGGCGCAGGTCATCCTCGTCGATGCGAAACAGCGTGGCTTGACGGGCCATGATGGCCCCGCCGCCCGTGACATAGGCCAGCACCCACAGGAGCAGGACCGCGTAGTTGATCACCAGACACCAGCCGAAAAAGCTTTGCAGGGCTTCCGGGTTCATGGGGTTTCCTCGCTTGATTGACTTGGGTCACAGCTTACCACTGTGATCCGAGGGTTTTTCATGGCAAAAAAAACCCGCCAGGTGGCGGGTTTTTCTGCTTATGGCCAGCGCGTTTAGTCTTCGCCGAAGAAGAAGCCAAACAGGTGCAGCAGGCTGGTAAAGAGGTTGTAGATGCTCACAAACAGGGTCACGGTGGCCATGATGTAGTTGGTCTCACCGCCGCGCACGATCTGCTGGGTCTGGAACAGGATCAGGCCCGTCATAAGCAGGATGAACATGCTGCTCACGGCCAGCGCCAGCGACGGCATCTGGAAGAAGTACGCGCCCAGGCCCGCCAGAAAGGCGACCAGAATGCCCACCATCAAGAATTTGCCCAGGAAGGAGAAATCTCGTTTTGACGTCAGGGCAATGCCGGACATGGCCAAAAAGATCACGCCGGTGCCGCCCAGTGCATAGGTCACCAGCTGCGCGCCGTTGGCATACATGTAGGTGTAAGCGTGGATGATCGGTCCCAGGGTCAGGCCCATAAAGCCGGTTAGGCCGAAGCAGAACACCAGGCCCCAGCCACTGTTACGGAACTTGGTGGTCAGGAACAGAAGCCCGAAGTAGCCCAGCAGTGTCGGCAGCAGGCCAAAAAAGGGCAATCGGGCGGCGTAGCCCACGTAGGCCATGGCACCAGAAAATAACAGGGTCATGCTGAGCAGCAGATAGGTGCTGCGCAGCACACGGTTCATGGTCACAGCGTCTACGCGCTGCGCCGTTTGCGGATAGTAAGTCTGATTCATAGGCTTTATCTGGCTCCCAACTGGTTGGAATTCAAGCGTACTAACGAAAGCCACGGACGCCGCAGTGTGCGCGTCCATGTTCCTGTTTTTAAGACAGCGCTGAGCATAAATGATTCCGTATTTTTCATCCATAGGCCAGGGGTCAGGGCTGGTGGATTTGGTGCTATTCCGGTATGCTTCCGCTCCCGCGTCAGTCACGCATGGCGACGCGGTCTGCACACAGTTTTGGAGAGGTGGCAGAGCGGTTGAATGCACTGGTCTTGAAAACCAGCAAGGGTGAGAGCCCTTCGTGGGTTCGAATCCCACCCTCTCCGCCAAAAGGCCGTTTCAGGAGATCCGAGAGATGTCCTGAAACGCAGCAAAGACGCGCCTTCGGGCGCGTTTTTTTTGGGCGCCACTCATGTTATCGAGTGTAGGCGCGAAGCCATATGGTGAGGCTGCCAGCTGGACCGATATGAGTAAGCTCAAAGGCCAGTGCTTCCCGGTGGTCGTGGCGACTATTCAGAAAGACCCTGCGGTCAAGCAGCCAGGTTCACTAGACGATGTCGACAAGACGAGGGCGTTTCCGCACGTCCAAGGCCTTGTGCACCAGGTCCGTGCTAGGCCTGATCCTGCCACAGACGAATGCCGCCCAGGATGCCGGCAACGTTTTTGACCCGTTGCACGGTGGTGGGCAGGGCACCCGGTAAGTGGCGAGCGTTGCCGCCACCGATATAGAGCACGCGGGGATTCCAGATGGGCAGTATCGTGTCGATGGCCCGTCGCAACCAGCCTTGCCAGTCCTCTAGGCCCAGTCGGTCCAGGGCGGCCTGGCCCAGCAGCTCTTCGTAGCTCTGGTCCTCGGCCAGCGGGTGATGACCCAGTTCCAGATTGGGAACGAGTCGGCCGTCGGTAAAAATAGCAGCGCCCACGCCCGTGCCCAGGGTGATCATCATTTCCACGCCCTGGCCCTCGATGGCGCCATAGCCCTGGATGTCGGCATCATTGGCCGCGCGGCAGGGTTTGCCAGTGAGATCGCTGATGGCCTGCGCCAGGGGCATGCCGGCCCAGGCACCATCCAGGTTGGCGCCGGTACGCACGACGCCCTGGTCCACCACACCGGGAAATCCGACCGAGATGCGGTCGAAAGCGCCCAGCGTCTGTGCGAGTTGTTCGACCGTGTCCAGTACTGCCGCGGGATTGGCTGGTCTGGGTGTCGGCAGGCGATAGCGCTCGACGAGCGGTAAGCCCTGCGGGCACAGCACCATACCCTTAATGCCAGAGCCACCGATGTCGATACAGAGTGTTTTGCCGGTCAGTACTGTCATGGTTTCGAGCGGATGGAAGGTGGGCGACACCTTACCGCAAGCCAGCGCTGAACTCACGCCACAATTCCCCCAGGGCCCGATTCAGCCTCGGTTCAGCGTGCAGGGATTAGTGTGAGGCCTGGTCTCAGGAGACGGTTCGCGCTTTTGCGGTCGGGGTTGCCTTATGCGGATTCAGAAATGTGAGTGTGCCCACACGGTGCCTACCCGTCTGCCGGGTCTGCTGGCACGCTGCACCTTATGTGGCCGTCCTCGCGACCGGCGCCTGAGACGGCTGACGCGGGTCATTGAGCTGCTGGCGTTAGTGGCCTGGTTGGCCGGTGGGCTGCATCTTCTGTGGCCCTAGAGCAGGTGATCTGATGGGCTGAGATTCTTTAAGCCATGGACGGTGCCTTTTCTTGGCGCGCCCCGCAGCGTACAATGGGGTCATGAAAAATCTGACACGAACTTCCACCGGATAAGCGGCGCCGTTCATGGCAGTCCCGAAGGGCGCCGTGGGCGCCTTTCTTGCATTTTGGGTCGGTGAAACTCCTCGTGATGAACCTTAGCCAAGGGAACGCGTCATGCCCGTGATTACCCTGCCAGATGGCAGTGAGCGAAAATTTGAGCAGCCCGTCAGCGTCATGGACGTGGCGGCGGATATCGGGCCCGGTCTGGCCAAGGCTACGCTGGCGGGCGCCGTAGACGGGGCCCTGGTGGATGCCGCGCATCTCATGGAGCAGGATGCGGAGCTGCGCATCATCACCGCCCGTGACAGTGAGGGGCTGGAAATCATTCGTCACTCCACGGCGCACCTGTTGGCGCAGGCGGTCAAGCGCCTGTTCCCGGAAGCGCAGGTCACCATCGGTCCGGTGATCGACGATGGGTTCTACTACGACTTCGCCTACGAGCCAGGTTTTAAGCCGGAGGATATTGACCACATCGCCACGGAGATGCGTCGTCTGGTCAAGGACGCGATTCCCGTAACGCGCGAAGTTATGGAGCGTGGGCCTGCGATTCAGTTTTTCGAGCAGGAAGGGGAGGCCTATAAGGCCGAGATTATTCGGGATTTGCCAGAGGGTGAAACGCTGTCTCTGTACCGTCAGGGCGACTTCATTGACCTTTGTCGCGGCCCGCATGTACCCAATACCCGTCACCTTGGGCACTTCAAGCTGACCAAGCTGGCTGGTGCTTACTGGCGCGGCGACAGCGATAACGAGGTGCTGCAGCGCGTTTACGGTACCGCCTGGGCTAACAAGCAGGATCTGAAGGACTATCTGCACCGGATCGAAGAAGCGGAAAAGCGCGACCACCGCCGTCTGGGCAAGCAGCTGGATCTGTTTCACTTTCAGGAAGAAGCGCCGGGCATGGTGTTCTGGCACCCCAATGGCTGGACCATGTATACGGAGGTGCAAAACTATATTCGCGAACGACTGCGTAACGCGGGCTATGGTGAGATCAACACGCCGCAGGTGGTAGACATCAGTCTGTGGGAAAGATCGGGGCATGCGGCCAAATACAGTGAGAACATGTTTCTGACGGACAGCGAGTCGCGTCAATACGCCATCAAACCCATGAACTGTCCCTGTCACGTGCAGGTGTTCAATCAGGGCCTGCATAGCTATCGCGATCTGCCCATTCGGTTTGCGGAGTTTGGGTCCTGTCATCGCAATGAGGCCTCCGGTGCGCTGCATGGGCTGATGCGTGTGCGCGGGTTTACCCAGGATGATGCCCATATCTTCTGTACGCCGGATCAGGTGCAGTCTGAGGCCAGTGCCTTCATTGACCTGCTGTTTTCCGTCTATCGGGATTTCGGTTTTGAAGAGGTGCAGGTTGAACTCAGTACACGGCCGGAGAACCGTATTGGCGACGATGCGCTGTGGGACAAGGCCGAGGGTGCATTGGAAGCGGCGCTGGACGCGGCCGCTATGGATTGGCAACTCAACCCCGGTGATGGTGCTTTCTACGGGCCGAAGATTGATTTTTCCCTGAAGGATACGCTTGGGCGCGTTTGGCAGTGCGGCACGCTGCAGCTGGATTTCAATATGCCGGACCGTCTGGGGGCCAGCTATATCGCGGAAGATTCTTCGCGTCAGATTCCCGTTATGTTGCACCGCGCCATCCTGGGTTCGCTGGAGCGTTTTATCGGTATTTTGAT
>JAOZKI010000069.1 GCA_029935455.1 Lysobacterales bacterium
GTTTTCGTACCTGGGTGCTGAGTGTGGGTTGACTGACAAAGCAGGCCTCCGCGGCGCGTGAAAAATGTCGGTGCTCCGCCAGCTTGACGAAATAGTGCAGGGCACGCAGATTCATTCTTATTAGTCCTGTAAATCACTTTTCTGAAACTGATAGCTTGTTTATATGGTGCATGGGGCCGAATGACAAGCAAAGCGGTGCCGTCAATTCACAGACTGGTGAAAGCTCGGCGCCTATGCTTATGACATGGCTAAGCAGAGTGCCTCACGGTTGCTGTGTCTGTTACTGGCGCTTGCCGGGTCTGGTGCTGTTGGGGCCGCGCCCTGGCCCGAGGCGCCACCGTTGCTGCTGCCCGATGCGGAGGCCACCGCGCAGTTACGGGCTGGCGAGGTGCTGGTGCTAAGCACGGCCGTAGGGGACTCAACGGGCGCGGCGCGGGTGCAGGCCCTGTTTAAGCTGCCGGCGCCAGCGCTCTGGTCCGTACTTGGTAACTGCGAGGCCAATTTCGAATTTGTACGTGGCCTGCGTGAGTGTGAGGTGCTGACGGAAAGCGCGACCCGTGCGACCACCCGCCAGCATGTCAAGCGCAGCCTGTTCTGGCGCGGTCTGGATTATTCCTTTGAAACGGTCCGCGAACCCCATGTGTGGATTCGCATTCGTTTGCTTGAGGGAGACTTGAAGGAGCTGGAAGGCAGCTGGCGCTTTGACCCATTTCCGGCTGGTGAAGCGTTGTTGGTCACCCATGAAATCCAGCTGCGTCCGCGGCTGCCGGCGCCTTCCTGGCTGGTAGAGCGCACGGTCAGGCGTGATGTGGCCGATATGATGGCCTGTCTGCGCTGGTACAGCGGTGGTTCCCCCGATGGAACGCTTGCCCAGAAGGATCGTCAGCGCTGCCCGGATTGAAACGGACAATGCGGTAGGCCCCATGGGCGCTTTGCCGTAAAATTGCGTGCAGGCAAACAATAGGCTCTGACAGGCGCTCAGGGGCGACAACATCATGACGCAAGAAACGGTCCTCACGGGCATCACCACCACGGGTACGCCGCATCTCGGAAACTATGTCGGCGCGATCAAGCCGGCCATCGAGGCCAGCAGGCGCGCGCAGGTGTCCTCCTACTTTTTCCTCGCGGACTATCACGCGTTGATTAAAAGTCGTGACCCGGCCGCCGTGCATCAGTCCACGCTGGAAATTGCGGCTAGCTGGCTGGCGCTGGGGCTGGATCCGGAGGCCGTGACTTTTTATCGCCAGTCGGATGTGCCGGAGATTACGGAACTGACTTGGCTGCTGACCTGCGTGACGGCCAAGGGCCTGATGAACCGCGCTCACGCCTACAAAGCTGCGGTGCAGGAAAACCTGGATGCGGGCGAGGACGCAGATCTGGCCATTAATATGGGCCTGTTCAGCTATCCGATCCTGATGGCGGCCGATATTCTTATGTTCAAGGCGCATAAGGTGCCGGTGGGTAAGGACCAGCTGCAGCACCTGGAGATGGCGCGCGATATCGCCCAGCGTTTCAATCACCACTACGGTGAGCTGATGGTGCTGCCGGAGGCTGTGGTTGAAGATCATGTGGCCGTGCTGCCCGGCCAGGACGGGCGCAAAATGTCCAAAAGCTATAACAACACGATCCCGCTCTGGCTGCCGGAGAAGCGCCTGCGCAAGGCGATCATGAAGATTGTCACCAACTCGCAGGAGCCCGGTGAGCCAAAAGACCCCGATGATTCCACGCTGTTTACCATCTATGCGGCTTTTGCCAATGCTGAACAACGTGTGGCCATGCGCGAGGCCTATGCGGACGGTATTGCCTGGGGGGCGGCCAAGCAGCAGCTGTTCGAGTTGATTAACGATGAGTTGGCCGCAGCCCGCGAGCGTTATGAAGCGTTGATGGCGGCCCCGGATGAGGTCGAGGCCCTGTTGCTTGAAGGTGCGGCCAAGGCACGGGGCTTCGCGACGCCTTATCTGGGTGAATTGCGTGCCGCGGTGGGTATCCGACCGCTGGCGAGCTGAACCGTGAGCGCTGATATTTCCACAGCTAATGAGCGGGCGCTGGTCGCGGCTTTTTACCATTTCACGGCCCTGCCAGATTGCGAGGCTTTGCGTGGCCCTCTGCAGCAGTCCTGTGAAGACCTTGGGCTGCTGGGTACGATTTTGCTGGCTCCCGAAGGCATCAACGGCACCGTGGCCGGCCCCGAGCGTGGGGTGCGAAGTTTGCTGAAGCGTCTGCGCTCCGATTCCCGTCTCAGTGAACTGCAGGCCAAATTTTCCTGGGCCGATAGCGCTCCCTTCTATCGCATGAAGGTGCGTCTGAAAAAGGAAATCGTCAGTCTGGGTGTGGCAGGGATTGATCCGCAGCAGGAGGTCGGTGACTACGTAGCACCGTCCGACTGGAACGCGCTCATTCAGCGCGACGATGTGCGCGTCATCGATACGCGTAACGATTATGAGGTTAATCTCGGTACGTTTGCCGGCGCGGAAGACCCGGGCACGCGCTCCTTCCGCGAATTCCCCGCCTGGGTAGAGGAACATCTGGACCCGGAGACCGATGAGCATGTGGCCATGTTTTGCACCGGAGGTATTCGCTGCGAAAAGTCTACGGCCCTGCTCAAGCAGCTGGGTTTTAAGAACGTCTATCACCTTGACGGTGGCATTCTGAACTACCTGGAGCAGGTGCAGCAGGATGACAGTCTGTGGCAGGGGGACTGCTTCGTTTTTGACAACCGGGTCACCGTGGATCACGACCTGCGGGAGGGCGATCTGGAGGTCTGCCCGGCCTGCCGCATGCCGATTACGGCAGCCGATCGTGCCTCGCACAAGTTCGAACTGCACGTCTCTTGCCCGCGCTGCTTTGATCGCCTCACGCCCGAACGGCGAGAGGCGCTGCTGGAGCGTGCGCGCCAGATCGAGCTGGCTGCGGCGCGCGGCGAGCAGCACATCGGCAGCCGCTAATAGGGAGCGGCTACGGGCTGGTCAGCGCCGGCCTGCACCGATACCATGAGGCCTGATTTCGACGCAGGCCAAGCTTCCATGCAGGAACCAGAACCCCAGAGTACGGCACCGGCAGCAGCCAGCCCGGCTGAGGAGACCACGCCAGCAGCGGAGGGTGTCGTCCAGTTAAGCGACGAGGTGCAGGCCGTAGAAACCAAAGCCAGTCTCATGCTGGACTCGCTGTTTTACGATTTTTTGCCCTCCCAGCTACACGCGCCGCTGCAGTGGTTGGCTGGCTTTCCGCCCCTGTTTCTGGCGGTCGTGGTATCCATCGGCTGGGCTCTGGGAAAATTGTTTCAGGCCATACTCACGCAGATTGGGACGCGTCTGGCTACCCGCACCAATAGTTCCTTGGACGATGAAATTTTAACCATTGCCCGTCGGCCCGCTATGACGCTGCCGGTGGTGATGTCCCTGTTTTTGGTCACCGCCATCGTGCGCATGCCGCCCGGTTTACGCGCGGTGACGGTCAGTGTGCTGGCAACGATCTTGCTGCTGTCACTGTTGCGAGCGGCCAAGCAGGCTGTTGATGTGCTGTTAAAGACCCTGGCCAGTCGTAATACCGTCGCCGGATGGTGCACGTCCCGCACGCTGCCCATGTTCGAGATGACCTCGAAGATCATACTGGTGGCCATGGCGGGCTATCTGCTATTGGCCATCTGGGGCATCGATCCCACCGCCTGGCTGGCGTCCGCCGGAGTCATCGGTATCGCCGTTGGTTTTGCTGCGCGCGATACGCTGGCCAACCTCTTTTCCGGCGTCTTTATCGTCGCTGATGCCCCTTACCGTCTGGGCGATTACATCGTGCTCGATTCGGGCGAGCGCGGTGAGGTGACGGATGTGGGTTTGCGTTCGACACGCCTGCTAACCCGCGATGACGTGGAGGTGACGGTTCCGAATGCGGTGATCGCCAACGCCAAGATCATCAACGAGAGCGGTGGGCCCTGGGAGAAGTATCGGATTCGCATACCGGTCTCCGTGTCCTACCAGTCCGATGGAGAACACGTGACGGAAGTGTTGAACGATGTGGCCCGCCAGCACCCGGATATCCTGGACTATCCCGCGCCACGGGTCCGTTGCCGTCGCTTTTCCGACTCGGCACTGGATTTTGAAATGCTGGGCTGGATTGCCAAGCCGGTTCATCGCGGCCGCGTGACGCATGAGCTTCTGCTCAACATCCACAAGCGCTTCCGCTCCGAGGGTATCGTGATTCCCTATCCGCAACGGGACGTGCGCATGGTGCCGGTGGCGCCGGAGTCGGCGCCAGACTGAAGCGCTTCAGGCGCGACCAAGCTTGGCCAGCAGGGCTGGCAGCACGTCATCCAGCGGCAGGTCTTCATTGCTGTCCGCCGAGCGGCGACGGTATTCCAGCCGGCCTTCGTCAATGCCGCGTTCACCGATCACCAGTCGATGCGGAATACCGATCAGTTCCATATCGTTGAACATGACGCCCGGGCGCAGTCCGCGGTCGTCGTAGAGCACATCGACCCCGGCCGCAGTCAGCTCCGCATAGAGCTGGTCGGCCAATTCCTTGACGCGCGGTGACTTCTTCGCATTCATGGGCAGTAGTGCAAGCTCAAAAGGTGCCAGGGGCTCGGGCCAGCTGATACCGCGTTCATCGTGATTCTGCTCAATGGCAGCGGCCACAATCCGTGACACGCCGATGCCATAGCAACCCATGGGCATGGCGCAGGAACGACCATCTTCACCCAGCACCACCGCGTTCATGGCTTCCGAGTACTTGTTGCCCAGTTGGAAGATGTGTCCCACCTCAATACCGCGGGCCAGCTCGATCGTGCCTTCGCCGTCCGGACTGGCATCACCGGCCTCGACGTTGCGCAGGTCTTCGCAGCGCGTCGGCACGGGCAGATCACGCTCCCAGTTAATACCAAACAGGTGCTGATCATCCATATTGGCGCCAGCGCTGAAGTCAGACAGCACCGTCACTGCAGGGTCGGCGATAATGGGCAACTCAAGTCCCACCGGGCCCAGCGAGCCGGGGCCGGCACCCACTGCGGCGCGGATTTCCTCTTCCGTTGCCATCACCAGCGGGCTGTGAACGCCATCAAGCTTGGCAGCCTTCAGGGCATTCAGCGTGTGATCGCCGCGTAGCAACAGCGCCACCAGTGGGTGCTCGCTGTCCTCGGCCGCATGCACGATCAAAGTTTTCATGGTGCTTTCGATCGGCACGTCAAAGGCTTCCACCAGCGCGTCGATGGAGCGGATGCCTGGCGTGTCTACACGGCGCATGGCCTGCGTGGCTGCCGGGCGGTCCGCTTGTGGCGCCGGCGCCGGGCACAATTCAATATTGGCCGCATAGTCGGAGCCGTTGGAAAAGGCGATCAGGTCTTCGCCGGAATCCGCCAGTACATGAAACTCATGCGACTGGCTGCCACCGATGGCGCCCGAGTCGGCCCGCACGGCGCGGAACTTCAATCCACTGCGCGTAAAGATGCGGCTGTACACCTCGTACATGTCCGCATAGGTGCGGTCCAGGCACTCCTGATCCATATGAAAGGAGTAGGCATCCTTCATAAGGAATTCGCGCGCGCGCATGACCCCGAAGCGGGGGCGAATCTCATCGCGGAATTTGGTTTGGATTTGGTAGAAAGTGACCGGCAGCTGCTTATAGCTCCGCAGCTCATTGCGGGCGAAGTCCGTGATGACCTCTTCATGGGTCGGGCCGTAGCAATAGTCACGGTTTGCGCGGTCATGAATTTTCAGCAGCTGCGCGCCGAACTGGTCCCAGCGACCGGTCTCTTCCCATAACTCAGCGGGCTGGATGGCGGGCATCAACATTTCCTGATAGCCGGCCCGGTCCATTTCCTCGCGCACGATGTTCTCGACCTTGCGCAGCACGCGCAGACCCAGGGGGCTCCAGCTGTAAATGCCGGAGGTGAGCTTGCGAATCATGCCGCTGCGCAGCATCAGCTGATGGCTGGCGATTTCTGCATCGGCAGGTGTTTCACGGGTGGTGCTGAGGTGGAAATTACTGGCTTTCATGGGTGCTCTGTCCGCGCGGGTTGGGCTGCTTATGGTTAGCGCTTGGCGCTGCGTTTGGTTCAGGCACGCAAGTTTAGCTGACCCAGCCGCAGGGGTCAGCCTGTCTTTGGTGTTCTCGTATCGCCTGTTACTGGTCGCAGTATTCGTCGACGAAAGCCTGTGCTTCGTCAATCATACCGAGCCGCTCATCGTCACCGAGCATGCGGGATGTGCCATCCGGGTTTTGCAGAACCACCTTAGGGCGCGGAATCAGCTGTTCCAGCCGCGATTTTTGTGCTTCGCAGGCTGCTGCCAGGCGGGCCCGTTCACGCTCCTGCTCTTCCCGCGCCTTGGCCCGTTCCTCACGCTTCAACTGCGCCGCATTCGGGGCTGCCGGATCCGTAGCGGGCTGCTGAAAGGGGTTATCCGCGGCCGGGCTTTTGGCGGCCTCGGCGACGGACACTTCAACTGCCTCAACTCCTTTGGGGGGGCGCTCACCAAAATGCACCGTGCCCTGTGCGTCTACCCAGCGATAGACGGTGGTCGCTTCTGCTGTGCTTGCACCGAGGCTGAGCGCGGCGGCCAGTAAGACGGTCGAGATGTATTTTGCTTGCATGACAGGAGCCTTGTTCCCCATTAATTTCCTGTTTTATAGCACATCCGGCCCGACCACAAGGGTGAGAAATGGCCCCTGGGCGGCGAGCGGTGTGCGGGTGCCATGCTATGATCCGCAACTGAAGAACAGCGTCAGACAGCCCATGAGCGAACGTCCCAATATGCGCCAGCGCGGTGCATTTCTATTGCCCAATGCTTTGACCACACTGGCCTTGTTTGCCGGCGTTTACTCGATTATTTCAGGCATAAACGGTGCTTATATCACTGCAGCGGTGGCCATTGGCATCGCCGGCATTCTCGATGGCCTGGACGGACGGGTCGCGCGCATGACCAATACGCAGAGCGAATTTGGTGTGCAGTACGACAGCCTGTCGGACATGATTTCCTTCGGCCTGGCACCGGCGCTGCTGGCGTTCAACTGGTGCCTGCAGGGCATGGCAGATATCAGCCCTACGGCGGGTAAGCTGGGCTGGTTGGCGGCTTTTGTTTACATCGCCTGTGCCGCCCTGCGCTTGGCGCGCTTCAATTCCCAGGCGGGCGGCGATGACAAAACCTACTTTCAGGGCCTTGCCAGCCCGGCGGCTGCCCTGTCGGTCGCCGTTTGCGTCTGGTTTTTTGAGGATCAGAACATTGCGGCCGAAAGCGTGCGCTGG
Organism: Lysobacterales bacterium; assembly: GCA_029935455.1. Lineage (GTDB taxonomy): Bacteria > Pseudomonadota > Gammaproteobacteria > Xanthomonadales > SZUA-36 > Marinihelvus. The sequence goes on from JAOZKI010000069.1 coordinate 7,235, forward strand.
TTCATGTGGGTGCTCACCATCGTGCTGGGGCTCCTCATGTTCTCCAATGTGCGCTACTTCAGTTTCAAAACCATCGCGACCAACGAGAAAGTGCCCATGTTTTGGCTCTTTCTCATGATGCTGGCGCTGGTGCTGTTCGCCATTGACCCGCCCACGGTGGGGCTGGTGATCGGGTCGATCTATATCAGTTCCGGCTTTATCATGACCTTGATTGGTCGTCGCAAGCGCCAGGCGCGCCGGGCCCTGCGTCGCAATCTGCGGCGGCAGGCTGCTGCCCGCCGCGCCGCCGAGCAGGAATCGCCAGCGGATGGCGAAGACAAGGTCTGATGACACGTCAGCAGGCCTATTTGGAAGCGCTCCATATTACGCCCTGGGTACGGCGCTCAGGGCCGCCGGAAACCCTGCAGCCGGCGGACTCGCCTGCCGCAGCGTCGTCGCCTGAGCCCCCTTCGCCGACCGCAGATTCGCAGGCCAGCGTGCCGCTTGCTGGGGCGCGGCTTGCCTTTGGTCCGGGTGCAGGCGGCTGTCTGCTGCTTGGCCCCAGTCAGGCTGCTGCTGCCCAGCAGCTGGCTTCTGACCTGAGTCGTTCCCTGGGCCAGCCACCGGTATGGTGCTGGCCGGCTGAGGACGAAACAGCCAAAGCCGCTGGCGCGGCCTGTGATGAACGACTGGCCACTGATCTGTTGATACTGGGTCCGGCTCTGGCCAGCCTCATGTTCGGACCAGACGTGCCCGAGCGCAGCGGTTCTGCGCGGGTGACGGTGCTGCCCAGCTTGGATGAGTTGGCCGCCAGTGCGGACGCGCGGCGGGCCTGCTGGCAGGCGCTGCGCAGTTCCGGGATTCTGCGACGCCAGGGGGCATCCTCAGCCTGATGGTGTTGGCCCAGGCAGAACATCCAGTGATTCGGCCACTGCGGCCGACGGATCTCGATGCGGTCATGGCGATTGAAAACGCGGCCTATGTTTTCCCCTGGAGCCGCGGCATCTTTGCCGATTGCCTGCGTGTCGGATACGGCTGCTACGGCGTGCAGGCGGGCTCCGGGCTGGCCGCTTATGTGATTTTTAATTGGGGAGCAGGGGAGACCCACCTACTGAATCTTTGCGTGGCCCCGGGTCAGCAGCGCGCCGGGCTCGGGCGCTTGCTGCTGGAGTTTGCCATCGAGCGGACGCGCCAGCTCGGTTGCCAGGCCATGCTGCTGGAGGTACGGCCTTCCAATTCAGCGGCCATCGCGCTCTACGAGCAACGTGGCTTCCAGACCATCGGTCAGCGCCCGGATTACTATCGCAGCGAGGCAGGGCGTGAGGACGCCCTGGTAATGCAGCTGCTGCTGCCGGCAAGTTCCTGAATCGACCTTACTCGCTGGCCAGCGACGCAATGCGCTGCAGCTGTGCTTCCAGCTCGGCGACGGTGGCTTCAGAGCTGGCCAGTCGTTCCCGCTCCTGATCAACCACTTCGGCAGGCGCATTTTCAACAAATCGGGCATTGCCCAGCTTGCCTTTCGATTTCGCCAGTTCCTGCTGTTCTTTTTGCAGTTGCTTGCGCAAACGTGCCGTTTCTGCGGCCACGTCCACCAGTCCCGCCAGCGGTATCAATAGCTTCAAGTCGCCCACCAGGGCTACGGCGCACTGGGACGCATCCGCCTGCTCATGGACCCAGCTAAACTGGGCGACCCGGCCGAGACGGGCGAGCAGTGCTTCAGATCGCTCCAGGCGTTCGCGATCCTGTTCTGACCCACCCTGCAGCCAGACCTCCAACTGCTTGGAGGGTGCCAGATTCAGCTCCGAACGAATGCGGCGCACACCCTGTAAAACCTCTTTAAGCCAGCCCGCGTGCGCATCGGCCTCCGGGTCGGACGGCGCGGCTTCGGGCCAGGCTTGCAGCATGATGGACTCGCCCGATTTACCCAGCGGCGGTGCGACGCGCTGCCAGATTTCTTCCGTGATAAAAGGAATGAATGGGTGCAGGGCACGCAGGAGCGACTCCAGTACCGTGAGCAGCGTGTGGCGCGTGGCGTTCTGCTGCGCCGCGTCACCCTGCTGCAGCGCGGGTTTCGACAGCTCCAGATACCAGTCGCAGTATTCGTTCCAGGTAAACTCCCACAGGCTTTGGGCAGCCAGGTCGAGACGGCGGGTGGCCAGATGCGTATCCAGGTCCCTTTGCATGGCGCCGAGCCGCGAGAGAATCCAGCGGTCCGTGAGCGCCAGCTCGGTCGGCGCGCTGATGGCATGCCCCTCACACTGCATTAGTACATAGCGGGCCGCGTTCCAGAGCTTGTTACAAAAGTTGCGATTGCCTTCGATACGGCCGAGGTCGAAGCGGATATCCCGACCATTCGTGGCCAGAGCGGCAAAGGTAAAGCGCAATGCGTCACAGCCAAAGGCCGGGATGCCGTCTGGGAATTCCTGGCGGGTTGCGCGCTCAATGGCCGGTGCCATATGTGGCTGCATGAGTCCGCTGGTGCGCTTGGTCACCAGCGGTTCCAGTTCAATACCGTCGATTAGATCAATCGGGTCCAGCACATTGCCCTTGGATTTGGACATTTTCTGGCCCTGGCCGTCGCGGATCAGACCATGGATGTAGATCTCGCGGAAGGGCACATCGCCCTGGAAGCGCAGTCCCATCATGATCATGCGAGCCACCCAGAAAAAGATGATGTCGAAGCCAGTGACCAGCACGCTGGTGGGGTAGAAGCGGTCCAGACGGGCAGTTTGCTGGGGCCAGCCCAGCGTGGTGAAGGGCCACAGGGCGGATGAGAACCAGGTGTCGAGCACATCGTCGTCCTGGCGCAGCGTCACGGAAGCGTCCAGGCCGGCCCGTTGGCGCGCATCGTCCTCGTTCAGGCCCACGTAGACCTTGCCTTCATGGTCGTACCAGGCGGGAATACGGTGCCCCCACCAGAGTTGCCGCGAGATGCACCAGTCCTCAATGCGATGCATCCAGTCGAAGTAGGTTTTGTTCCAGTTTTCCGGAACAAAGCGGATGCGGCCGCTTTCAACCGCTTCGATGGCTGGCTGGGCCAGCGGCTCGATTTTGACGTACCACTGATCGGTGAGGTAGGGCTCGATCACGGCACCGGAACGATCGCCGCGCGGCACCATCAGGGTGTGCTTATCGATACGCTCGAGCAGACCCGCCGCGTCCAGGTCCGCAACCATGCGTTTTCGCGCTTCAAAGCGATCTAGGCCGCGATAGGCTTCTGGTGCCTGCTCATTAAGCGTAGCGTCCGGATTGAGTACGTTAATTTTTTCCAGACCGTGGCGCTGGCCCATCTCGTAATCGTTGAAATCATGTGCCGGCGTAATTTTGACGCAGCCGGAACCGAATTCCGGCTCCACATAGTCATCAGCAATCACCGGGATGCGACGCCCGGTCAGCGGCAGATCCAGCTCTTTGCCGATCAGGTCCGTGTAGCGTTCATCGTCCGGATGAACGGCAACCGCGGTGTCGCCGAGCAGGGTTTCCGGACGCGTGGTGGCAACCACCAGATGGCCTGAGCCATCGGCGAAGGGATAGCGCAGATGCCAAAGAGAGCCTTGCTCCTCTTCGGACAGTACCTCCAGATCCGAGAGCGCCGTATGCAACACCGGATCCCAGTTAACCAGGCGCTTGCCACGATAAATCAGCCCGTCCTCATGCAGGGAAACGAACACCTGAGTGACCGCTTCACTAAGCCCCTCATCCATGGTGAAACGGCTGTTTTCCCAGTCCACGGAGCTGCCCAGGCGTCGCATTTGCTGTTCGATGCGGCCGCCGGATCGTTCCTTCCAGTCCCACACCGCTTCCGTGAATGCTTCCCGGCCCAGGTCGTGGCGTGACGTGCCTTCATTGGCCAACTGCCGTTCAACCACCATTTGCGTGGCAATACCAGCATGATCCGTGCCCGGCTGCCACAGCGTGGGGACACCCAGCATGCGTTGCTGACGCGTGAGGATGTCCATGATGGTGTCCTGGAACGCATGCCCCATGTGCAAGCTGCCCGTCACGTTGGGTGGCGGTAGCATGATGCAGAACGGATCGCCCTGTGCATTCAGGTCCGGGGCAAACCAGCCGCACTCTTCCCAGTGCTCATACCAGCGCCGTTCAATATTGGCCGGGGCGTAACTCTTGTCCATCTGTAGTGTCCGATTGAGCCTCTGGCTCAGCTGATGTCATGTGCTTTGGGCGCATAGCCATGAGCCCGGTAGTGACGAAACTTGTCGCGCGACGCGGCGCGCTCTGCGTCCTGGTGCGGCACAATCTCCAGCAGGCGCTGACAGGGCAGCGGCAGTGGCATGGCCTCACGGGTAAGGTTAATCAGCACCTGAGCCTGCTCCGGTACCTGCTCCAGCAGCGTTACCGGTGCCAGCGATTGCCGCTTATCTGCGCCGCGCTCATGCGGTAGGAAACGCCCTTCCGGATAGTGCCAGAGCAGTTCGTCAAGGTGCTCAGACTGGGCCGCGTCTTGCGTCAGAATGCTGACCTGGAAGCCACGCTCCCAGGCCATTAGGGCCAGGCGACAGGCCAGATGTTCGGCGTCGCGGGCCCCGTCGCTGAGCAGGTAGAAATCCACCTGACAGTCGGCGCTCACCAGGGCTCAGCTCTGGCGGTCGAGCAGGAATTGGGTCAGCATGCCCACCGGGCGTCCGGTCGCGCCCTCGTTGGCGTTCCACTTCCAGGCCGAGCCGGCGATATCCAGATGAGCCCAGCGCATGTGCTCGGTAAATTTCGACAGGAAACAGCCAGCGGTAATGGCGCCAGCGGGTAGCCCGCCGATATTTTTCATATCCGCAAAGGGGGTTTTGAGCTGTGACTGATAGTCGTCCCAGATGGGCAGTCGCCAGCCGCGGTCGACCGCCTCCTTGCCTGCCTGCTCCAGCTCCAGTGCCAGATCATCGTGGTGGGTCATAATGGCCGAGGCGTGATGTCCCAGGGCGACCACGCAGGCGCCGGTCAGCGTTGCCACATCAATGATGGCCTGCGGCTCGAAGCGCTCGCTGTAGGTCAGCGCATCGCACAGGGCGAGACGGCCCTCTGCGTCCGTATTCAGTACCTCGATGGTTTTGCCGGCCATGGAGCCGATCACGTCACCCGGTCGATAGGCTTTACCGTCGGGCATGTTCTCCACCGCGGCCACGACCGTGACCAGGTTCACTTTCAGCTGCATCTGGGCGCAGGCCTCAAAGGCGCCAATAACGGCGGCCGCGCCACACATGTCGTATTTCATCTCATCCATGGACTCGCGCGGCTTCAGAGAGATGCCGCCTGTGTCGAAGGTGACGCCTTTGCCCACGAAGACAAAGGGCTTTTCCTCCGCCGAGGCGCCTTCATACTTGAGAACCACCAGCCGAGGCGGGTTGCTGCTGCCCTGACCCACGTTCAGCAGCGCATCCATCCCCAGTTCCGCCATGGCGCGGCGCTTGAGAATTTCCACCGAGCAATTGTCGTAGCTCGCAGCAATGCGCTTGCCCTCCTTGGCCAGGTAGATGGGGGTGCAGATGTTGGGAGGCAGATTGCCCAGTTCCCGCGCGGTACGAAAGCCGACGCCGAGGCCAATGCCTTCTTCCAGTGCGCCCTGCAATTCAGCGCCGCCGCTAAAGCTGGCAGCTGCCAGAGGCTGCGGCTTGTCATCCTTCAGGGGCTTGGTGGTGGTATAGAGATAGTTGGCGTGGTCAAAGGCAAACACGGCTTGTCGCGTGCGCCAGTGCGCATCCAGCGATTCAACGGGAAGCTCGGCGAGGCAGATATGTGCCTCGGTGACCGTGTGCTCGCGCAAGACTTTGCCCGCGGCCATGCAGGCGCTCTGAAAGCTGACCCGGTCAAAACGCTCGGCCTGGCCGCAGCCAACCACCAGGATACGTTCGGCGTTGACGCCGGGTAGGCCATGGAGCATCACGGTTTGATGGCCGTCGGTGCCAATGTCTCCGGCTGCGATCAGCTTGCCGAGGCTGCCGTTGCTGGCCGCATCGATGCTGGCCGCAGGCTCTGGCAACGCTTGATCCTCGAAGACACCAAGGACCAGACAGGCGGTCTCAACGGTGGTGGCAGATGCGTTATTTAGCGTGATTTCCATAGCAGGTTTCGACCCCTTTCAGGTTTCTGGCGCTGCAAAGCGCGCGAGCGAGCGCGACAGTTTACTAAACTGCGGATAAAATTTCGTCTTTCGCTGCCGATACGATGCTTGCGCTGCTGCTCCGGCCCCGATAACGTTCCGGGTCAAGCGCTGCCCACTGCTGCAGCCCATGTCGATCGCAGTCATCATCCCAGGAGGGATAGCCGTTCCGTGACGATTCTCCAGCGTTACATTTTCAAAGAATGGTTATTGACGCTATTGGCGGTCAGCGTGGTGCTCTACATCGTGCTGATGGGCGTGTTCCTTGGGGAGCTACTCAATGATATTGCTGATGGTCGCGTGCCGGCCGGTCTCCTGGGCACGCAGCTGCTGCTGGCCACGCCACAGATTCTGACCAATCTTCTGCCTCTGGCCGCTTTCGTCGGCGTCATGTGGGGTCTGGGACGCCTCTACCGCGACCACGAAATGGTGGTTATGCGATCCAGTGGCTTTGGCTGGCGCTCCCTGTTGCGGCCACTTATGTCGCTAACGATTCCAATGGCCCTGCTGCTGGTGCTGATCAGTTTTCTAGTGGCTCCGCGTGCCGCGACCAAGTCCGATGAGGTGGTAGAGCAGGCCCTGCGCTCGGCCTCCCTATGGGGTCTCCAGCAGGGCCGCTTTCACATCATGCAGAGCGGCCGGTTGGTGATTTATGTGGAGCGCATGGACGCCGATGGCCGCAATATGAGCAATGTCTTCGTTCGTCAGGCGGACGCGGGGCGCTCGCGTGTCTGGGA
>JAOZKI010000070.1 GCA_029935455.1 Lysobacterales bacterium
GCGAGGAACTGCTGGTCTGGGCCGGTCAGCGCTATTTGCGCATGGGTCAGAAAGATCTGGAACATTATCAGGCGGACCGCGCCAAGCGGGGTCGTAAACTGCCGCGCGGCTTTCAGCGGGTCACTCAGCTGGAACTGGCCAGCGACTAGCGCCGGTTCATGAAGCGCAGCGGACCTGCCAGCAGCCCCCGCTTACAGTACTGAATCATCGACCTCACCTCAGCGTCAGGGGGTCACCGGACTGACTCCGGGATCGGCCCGGCGCAGGCTACTGCTCGATGTTAAAGCGGCTGCCGAATTTACTCGCCAGCTGCACCAGGAAGCGCTCGTAGGGGTCTAGGGTTTTGTGCTGGCGAATCACCTCTTTTGCCAGACCAGGCCGGTCCGTGATGATGCCGTCAACACCCTTACTGATCATGGCCGACATGAGCGCAACATCGTTTACGGTCCAGGTCAGTACGGACCGCTCCCGCTCCTGGGCCAGCGTCACAAATCGTCGATTGGCGAAACGTGCATTGACGGCAAAAAAGTCCACCTCCAGCCGGGTCAGGTCACCGAGGGATACGGAGGCCAGCAGGCCCGTAGGCCAGCTGGGCCGCAGCTGCTGCATCTTGCGCACACCGGGCAGGCTCAGGGACATGATCACCACCTGGTCTTCCATACCGGCCTGTTCCACCAGTGCGGCTACCCGCTCCTCCAGACGCGTTTCGCGGCCATAGTATTTCAGCTCAATATTGACCTTGATCCGGTCCTTCGCCAGCGCCAGCACATCCGCGAATAGCGGCACGCGTTCGGCGCTGAACTTCGGGTCTTTCCAGGAGCCGATATCGACCGCTTGCAGCTCGGCCAGAGGTGCATCAAAGGCCGTTAATGGTGAACCGGCCACCTTCATGAGATCGCGGTCGTGCATGACCACGACGTTGCCTTCCGCCGTCTCCTGCACATCGATTTCTACCCAGTCCGCGCCCTGCTCAATGGCGGCCCGGATCGCCGCCAGGGTGTTTTCCGGCGCATCCCAGGAGGCGCCCCGGTGGGCCATAACTTCCGGTACCTGTTCCGGTTTGAGCTGTTTTAATTGCTGCAGGAAGACAAAGGCCGCGACCACAATCACCGTGACCAGTCCGAGCAGCACCCAGCGACCCGGTACCTGCCAGTCCTGTTGGGCATCAAGCAGCGCCAGTTGCCGGGAAGCCTGGGCGGGCAAGTCCTGCGCCAGGCGTTCATAGAGCAGCAAAATGCCCAGCATGAGCGTCACGCCGGCCAGCAGGCTCACAAAGAAATTCAGCAGGGACCAGACGGCTACCACTCCGCCCATAAACCAGGCCAGGCGCTCCAGCGACGAGCCTGCCATTGCCATGGCCGCCCAGGCTCCCAGATCCAGCACCGCCGACACCAGGGCAGAAAGCCCGGCGAATACCAGCACCCAAACCGCCAGCAATAGCATCAAGTGACGGCGATGACCGGCCACCAGCTGTTGACTCAGGCCCAGCACCTCACCCGGCTTGCCCTGGCCCAGCAGCAATAGCGGCAGCGCCAGCACCCAGCCCGAAAGCATGCGAACCAACAGCACCGCCATGAGCAACAGAATGACGACAATAAGCGCGCCCGCGGTCCAGAACTCCGGCGGACGCTCCTGCAGGTAATAATTGATGTCGAACTCGGTCAGGTAGCGGAAGAAAATGAGTCCGGCCACGACCAGAAAGGGCGCCGTCAGTAGCACCAGCTTCAACAGCATGCGCAGTGCCAGCTGAAAAAGGTCTTTCAGCCGCCAGAACATGAAACGACCCAGGCGCCAGAGCCCAAGCGACTCGGACTGTCGGGCCCGGTAGCCAGCCACCAGATTGGCCGCACTCTCGAACACCGCCACGGTGATCGCCAGCGCCGCTGCGAACAGCAGCAGCAGGAATCCACGCGGCGACAGGAAGTAGAACAGGATGTCCTGATCGGTCAGCGCCGCGTCGCCAGATGCGAGTACCACCCAGCCAACCACCAGCGACAGCAGCGGCCCTAGCACCGCGAACACCAGCAGGTTGGCCGCCAGGTGAATCGCCAGAAACTGCTTCCAGTGCTTGCGGAACAAGACCCAGATGGTCCCCATATCGTCTTTTAGCCCCATGCCCCCAGCCTAGCGGAGAAACACAGTCTTCGCAGCAGGTCCTATCATGCATACTCCGCGCGGGTCTCGACCTCGGGATGTAATTCCGCGAGCGAAATAGACAAACCGTTCTCCGTGACCACCCGCGCGTGATAACGACGCAACCGGCGCGGCTCCGGCACACCGCAGGAGTGCGAAATAATCGAGACTTCTTTCATCAGATTCTTGGCATAGTTGGCCACCCTCACCGACTTGTCTCGCGGGTCCAGGCCTTTCTGGAAGCGTGGGTCATGGGTGGTGATACCGGTCGGGCAGGTATTGCGATTGCATTTCATGGCCTGAATACAGCCCAGCGCAAACATAAAGCCACGGGCAGAATTAATGGCATCGGCACCGGCGCAGAGCGCCCAGGCCACCTCTGAAGGTGTGATGCGCTTGCCCGAGGCGATCACACGAATGCGCGAGCGCAGACCGTATTCATTGAGCTTGTCAACCAGCATGGGCAGGGACTCTCGCAGGGGCAGGCCCATCTCATCCATCAGCGGCTGCGGCGCAGCGCCGGTGCCCCCATCGCCGGAATCAACGGTAATGAAATCCGGTGCGCATTCAATGCCACGCTGATGGATCAGGCGAAAGAACTCATCCATCCAGCCGTAGGCACCCACCACAGCCTTAAAGCCGGTCGGCAAGCCGCTGACATCGCGAATGTGATTGATCATATCCAGCAGATCACCCAGCGAATCGATCTCCGGATGACGGTTGGGGCTGATGCTGTCTTTGCCCACCGGAATGCCGCGAATACCGGCGATCTCCTCATTCACTTTGACGCCAGGCAGGATGCCACCCTTACCCGGCTTGGCACCCTGGGACAGCTTCAGCTCAATCATCTTTACCTGGGGCGTGGCACCAATTTCCTGCAGCCGCTGATCCGACAGCCTGCCGGCCTCATCCCGGCAACCATACTTGGCTGTTCCAATCTGGAACACCACGTCACAACCGCCTTCCAGGTGCCAGGGCGCCAGGCCTCCCTCACCGGTATTGAGCCAGATGCCCGCCCTGGAAGCCCCCCGTGACAAGGCGCGCACGGCCGGCCGCGACAAAGCTCCGTAACTCATGGCACTGATATTGAAGAAGGAGGTGGTCTCATAAGGCTGCGCCGCATGCGGCCCGAATACGATGGGCGAAACGGGGGCCACTTCTTCTTCCAACTGCGGAAACATGCAGTTGGCAAACATGACCGTGCCCTCGTGCTGCAGGTTTTTCGTAGAGCCAAAGGCCACCGTGTTATCGATGTCCTTAGAAGCGCTCTCGGCCCAATTACGCTGGGCCCGATTGAAGGGCAACTCCTCCCGGTCCATGGCAAAGAAATACTGGCGAAAAAATTCACCCAGATGGGTGAAAAAGCCCCGAAAGCGGCCCACGACCGGGTAGTTGCGCCGAATGGTGTTGGCGGTCTGCAAACGGTCGATGATAAACATCAGAATCAGAACCAGTAGCGCGACACCCATCACGAACACGAACAGGGTTGCCATCCATTCCAGGCTGACCAGCACGAACGGGGGTACTTCAAACATCACAAGCTCCTCCAAAAGCACAACCGGTTTGGCACACGGTTGGTTCCACGGCGCCCTCGTCAGCTGTCTGGCTCAAGCCAGATCGTCGTTGCCATACGTCCGCTGGCAGCATCACGTCGATGGGAAAAAAACCGTTCCGCATCAGTATAGGTACAAAAATTTCCCCCATACACCTCGGTAACACCGAGGCGGGACAGGGCGGTACGGGCCAGCGCCGGCAGATCCGCGTGCACGCGCCCCTGATAGCGTTTGAAACCACCCTCAAGCCAGGGCCAGGCATGACGGAAATCCCGCTCAAAGTCCGCGCCCACTTCATAGGCGCCAACACCGATCGCCGGGCCGATCCAAGCCAGGAGCTGGTCTGGCGGTCGGTCCATGGCGCGGACCGCGCGCGTCAGAATACCGGCCCGCAAGCCACGCCAGCCCGCATGCACCGCAGCCACCCGGGATCCGCCCCGATCACAGAAGAGTACCGGCAGGCAATCGGCAGTCAACACGGTACAGGGCAGCCGGGGCTGGTCGCTCCAGCTGCCGTCCGCTTCCGGTGGGGTGGCGCCCAGGGTCGCGCGATCCAGCACGCGGTCACCATGCACTTGCCGCAACCAGCCGGGTGGAGCCGGCAGACAGGCCGCAAAGCGTCGGCGGTTTTCCTGCACATGGTCCGGCGCATCAGCCGTTGCCAGGCTGAGATTCAGGCTGCCAAAGCCGGCGGCGCTTACACCGCCGGCGCGGGTGGTAGTGAAGGCCCGCACGGAAGTCGGTGCCGGCCAATCGGGTACAAGCTTTTGTTCTGACGTCAGACTCAAAGCGCATCCGCCTCGCGCAGAGCCGCCAGCAACGCCAGCAAGTCTTCTGGCAACGGGGCGTGAAAGCTCTGCTGCTGCTCGCTGGCTGGATGCTGCAAGCGCAGCGTGCGGGCGTGCAGAGCCTGGCGCTGCAGTTGCTGCAGGGCCGTGAGCACCGCCACTGGCAGACCTTTGACCCCGCGCACACTGCGGCCATACAAAGGATCGGCCGCCAGCGCGTGGCCCAAATGCTGGAGGTGAACCCGTATCTGGTGCGTACGGCCGGACTCCAGCGACACCTCCAGATGGCTGAAATGGGCGAACGCTTCCAGCCGGCGAAAATGGGTCACGGCGGGCTTGCCGCCCGCCACCACGGCCATGCGGATGCGGTCGCGGGGATGGCGGCCAATCGGCGCATCCACCGTTCCTCGCGCCGGCAGATCACCCAGGGCAACACATTCATAGATGCGACTCATGGTACGGGCCTGCAGCTGCGCCACCAGGCTGCGGTGGGCGCGCAGACTGGCAGCGACCACCATCACACCGGTGGTGTCCTTGTCGAGCCGATGCACAATGCCGCCGCGCGGCAGGGCAGCCAACTCCGGGCGATGATGCAGCAGCCCATTCTGCAGCGTGCCCGTGGCATGGCCTGCCGCCGGGTGAACCACCAGGCCAGCCGGCTTGTTCAGGACAATCAGGTCCTCATCCTCGAACAGCAGTTCCAGGGGTAATGGCTCCGGCAATACCTCATCATCAGCGGGCGCCAGCTGCGCCTGCAGCGTCAGCCATTCACCCCCGCTCAAGCGCTGACTGGGCTTCACGGAACGTCCATCCAGCTGCAGCGCACCCTCCTTGATCCAGCGCTGCAAGCGCGCACGCGAGTAATCGCTCAGCAGCTCGCCGGCGGCCTGGTCCAGTCGCTTACCCGCCCACTCGGGGCCCAGCTGCAGCCGGTGTTCAATCGTTTCGTTCATGGAAGACACACCATAGGCGCATTGTAGGGGCCGGACACCGGCTAGTGAAAGCCGCTCTGATCCAGTAGAATCCACGGCCTGAATCACGGCCATCCCCAGCCCGACCGGAAATACATGATGCTCCAGACCCTGCGCCTCCCGCTCCTGCTCCTGGTAACCCTGCTGATCGGCCTTGCCGGCTGCAGCAACAAAGATGAGCTGGTTGAAGACAACCGGACAGCCGAAGATCTTTATCTGGAGGCCAAGAGCCGCCTGGAGAATGACAACTGGCAGGGCGCCGTACGCGCCTATCGCGCGCTGCAGACACGCTATCCCTTCGGCCGCTATGCAGAGCAGGCGCAGCTGGAAATGGCCTACGCCTACTACCGGGCCAGCCAGCCAGAGCAGGCTCTGGCTACCGCGGACCGCTTTATCCGCACCTATCCGGCGCATCCGAATCTGGACTACGCCTACTACATCCGGGGCCTGACCAACTACGATCTGCGCGTAGGCTTTCTGGAGCAACTGTTTCCCAGCCGCGTGCGCGACCGTGATCAGAGCTCAGCCCTGGAGGCTTTCCGGGACTTCGACGAACTGATCCGGCGCTTCCCGGACAGCCGCTACGCGCCTGACGCCCGGCAACGCATGGTGTTCCTGCGCAATAACCTGTCCTACTACGAAATTGACGTGGCCAACTACTACATGCGCCGCAAGGCCTATGTGGCCGCCGTCAACCGGGCAAAATACTTGCTGGAGACCTATCCGGGCAGCCCTGAGGCCAGTGAGGCACTGCTGGTGCTGCACGAGGCCTATACGGAGCTGGATATGACCGAACTGGCCGATGACGCGATACGCGTGCTGGAATACAACGAGCCGGATCACCCCTACTTTACCGGTGATTACGGTAAAAAGAGCATTTGGGATCGACTCTGGCCCTGGGGCGACGACGACTGATTCTGCCTAGCTGCGGCCCTCACGCCAGCCCGAAGTGATCGGGTAGCGCCGGTCGCGGCCAAAGCCGCGGCTGGTGATACGCGTGCCCGGCGAGCCCTGTCGCCGCTTGTATTCATTGATGAGCACCAGGCCGGCCACGCGCCGCACCATGGCTTCCTCGAAGCCGGCGGCCACAATGTCCTTGATGGACCAGTCCAGATCCACAAAGCGGTGCAGCACGGCATCCAACACCTCATAGGGCGGCAAACTGTCCTGATCCACCTGATCCGGCCGCAGCTCAGCGGACGGCGGGCGTTCGATCACCGCCTCCGGGATGGCCAGAGACAGAGAGTTGCGGTAGCGGCTGAGGGCATAGACACGGGTTTTCAGACAGTCCTTCAGCGGTGAATAGCCACCGCACATATCGCCATAAATGGTGCTGTAACCCACCGCCAGTTCGCTCTTGTTGCTGGTCGCCAGCGGCAGCCAGCCGAACTTATTGGACAGGGCCATGACCAGGTTGCCGCGAATTCGCGCCTGTAGATTTTCCTCCGTGACGTCCGCCTCCACCGCGGCAAAGGACTCGGACAGCTCTCCGAGCAGCGCCTCATATGCCGACTCGATGGACAGGGTCCGATAGTCAGCGCCCAGCAAAACCGCCTGCTCGGCGGCCAAATCCAGACTCAGCCGCGAGGTATGCCGGGAAGGCATCATGACGCAATGAACCTGCTCGGCACCCAGCGCATCGGCAGCCAGGGCGAGGGTCAGGGCCGAATCGATACCGCCGGAAAGACCGAAGACCACCTCGCGAAAGCCGTTCTTGTGAACGTAGTCACGCAGGCCGCAGCGCAACACCGTGTACAGCTCCGACAGCTGTTCCGTCGGCGGCGGCGCCCAGTCATGGGCCTGAAAGGAGCCGTCCGAGGGATTGAAATCCGCCAGCAGCAACGCTTCTTCACACAGGGGCCCCTGCGCCTGACAGCGGCCATCCGGACCCACCAGCACCGAGCGGCCGTCAAACACCAGCTCATCCTGCCCACCCACCAGGTTGCAATACACCATGGGCAAGCCAGTCTCCGCGCTGCGCTCGGCAAACACCTGGTCCCGGTCTTCCTGTTTGTCGTCACGGTAGGGTGAGGCATTCGGCACCAGCAGCAGCTGGGCGCCGGCGGCCGCGGCCTGCCGGGCCGGTGCTGCCTTCCAGGCATCTTCACAGATCAACACGCCCAGCTTGCAGCCTTTCAGCTCCAGCACCAGGGGCTGATCGCCGGGCGCGAAGTAACGGGCCTCATCAAACACCGCGTAGTTGGGTAGCGCCTGCTTGTGATAGCGGCCCAGCAGGCGGCCATCGCGGAGCCAGCTGACACTGTTATAGCGCACGCCATGCTCCAGCCAGGGGTGGCCGATAAGCACATCCAACCCCTGCACCGCACGGGTAAATTCCGCCAGGCCGTCATGCACCTGACGCATAAAACCCGGCCGCAGGAGCAGGTCTTCCGGCGGATAGCCGGTCAGGGTCAGCTCGGGGAAGATCAGCAGGTCCGCGCGCGCCTCGCGCGCGCGGTCCAGACAGGCCAGTGCCTTTTTCAGGTTGCCCGGTACGTCTCCCACCAGGAAGTCGTACTGGGCGAGCGCCAGTCGGAGCTCGCCCACGGCTAGCGGCTGGCCCGCAGCGCGTTCAGGCGCCCAGTGCCTCGGTAATGGCACGCCCCAGATCGGCGGGGGATTTCACCGTGCTGACACCGGCTGCATTCAAGGCGGCGTATTTGGCATCGGCGGTACCCTTGCCACCGGCGATAATGGCGCCCGCATGGCCCATGCGCTTGCCGGGAGGTGCGGTCACGCCGGCGATGTAAGCCGCTACCGGCTTGCTCACCTCGGCGCTGATGAATTCGGCCGCTTCTTCCTCGGCCGTGCCACCGATTTCGCCCACCATGATGATGCCCTCGGTCTTGGGATCAGCCTGGAACAGGCGCAGCGCATCAATGAAGTTCATGCCATGGATGGGATCACCGCCGATACCGATACAGGTGGTCTGGCCAAGGCCAGCCTGGGTGGTCTGGTACACGGCTTCATAGGTCAGCGTGCCGGAACGGGACACGACCCCGACGCGACCGGGGCTGTGGATCATGCCCGGCATGATGCCAATCTTGCACTCGCCAGGAGTGATGATGCCCGGGCAGTTAGGACCAATCAGCACCGTGTCTTCCATGGCCGAAAGCGTAGCCTTCACGCGCATCATGTCGTGCACGGGAATGCCTTCGGTAATCGCTACGATAACCTTGATGCCCGCATCGGCAGCTTCCAGGATCGCGTCCGCAGCAAACGGTGGCGGCACATAGATAACCGATGCATCGGCACCGGTCTCGGCCACGCCGTCCGCCATGGTGTTGAACACGGGCAGGCCCAGGTGCTCCTGACCGCCCTTGCCCGGTGTCACACCACCGACCAGCTGCGTGCCATATTCCAGCGCCTGCTGGGAGTGAAAGGTGCCCTGGTTGCCGGTAAAGCCCTGCACCAGGACCTTGGTGTCCTTATTGACCAGCACGCTCATGCTGCTTCTCCTTTGGCGGCAGCGACCACGCGCTGCGCCGCGTCGTTTAGATCAGCGGCCGGAATCAGTGTTAAACCGCTGTCGGCCAGCATGGTACGGCCCTGCTCGGCGTTGGTGCCTTCCAGACGCACCACCACGGGTACTTCAACACCCACTTCCTGCACCGCGTTGATAATGCCCTCGGCGATCTGGTCGCAGCGCACGATGCCGCCGAAGATATTCACCAGGATGGCCTCCACGCGATCTGAGGAAAGAATCAGTTTAAAGGCCTCTTTCACGCGCTCGGCATTGGTGCCGCCGCCCACATCGAGGAAGTTGGCCGGGTCACCGCCGTTGAGCTTGATCACATCCATGGTGGCCATGGCCAGACCGGCACCGTTCACCATGCAGGCAATGTTGCCGTCCAGGGTCACGTAGTTGAGGTCGTGGGCGCTGGCCGCCACTTCCGTAGGATCTTCCTGCGCCTCATCGCGCATCTCCGCCAGATCCGGGTGCCGGAACAGGGCGTTTTCATCCGCATTGATCTTGGCATCCAGGGCAATCAGGTCATCGTTGCCGTCGATAATCAGCGGGTTCACCTCGACCAGACTGAGGTCCTTGTCCTTGAACAGGCGGTAGAGGCCGGACATGATTTTGCCCAGCTGCTTGACGTGCTTGGCCGACAAGCCCATGCCGAAGCCCATCTTGCGCGCCTCGTAGGCCTGGAAGCCCGCCGTGTTATCAACGGTCACGTTGACAATCTGCTCCGGCGTGTCTGCGGCTACCTGTTCGATATCGACACCACCGGCAGCGGAACCCATAAAGGTGACGCAGCGATTGCCGCGGTCGACGAGGGCCGAGAGATACAGCTCGCTCTCAATGTCCGTGGCCTCGGCAATCAGCACGCTGTCGACCGGCAAGGCACGGCCGCCGGTCTGGTAGGTGGTGATGGTCATATTCAACATGCGGTCCGCCTCGGCACGCACGTCGTCGAGACTGCGAACCAGCTTGACGCCGCCGGCCTTACCGCGGCCACCCGCATGGACCTGGGCTTTTACCACCCACATGTCGCCGCCCAGTGCCTGGGCCGCCTCAACGGCTTCATCCGCGCTGCGTGCCACGCGGCCCGCAGGCACAGGAATGCCATAGCTGGCGAACAATTCTTTCGCCTGATACTCGTGAAAATTCATTGGGTCTCCCTGCTGTGAACAGTCTGGAGGAAACGATCGCGGAAAACAGTTCCGCGCCGCGCTGTCTGAACCGCCTATTGTCTTACGAATGGCGCCGCAAAGCAAAGCGAAGACGTCTGTTTGGCAGTGTTGCTATACTGCCACGCGACACCGGTTCGGCGATGGAAGCCCAACAACAAGACCGGGCAGGATAGGAGGTCCTGTAATGCGGAAAGTGATCGATGTTTCGGCCTATCCCCTGGCGCCGGCGCTCACGCGCCGGGTTCTCGGCTATCTCGCCTACTTCCGTCTCTTTATCGCGATCGCGCTTGGCGCAGCCTTCATTTCCGGGCTGCTGAGCGCTCAAGCCACCATTCGCAACCCGGCGCTGGCCGGTGCGGTGCTGCTGGCTTATCTTGGTTTTTCCCTCTATTTCCTGCAGCAGGCCCGCAGGAAGGACGAGCACCATTACGATCTGGCGCTGCAGTCCCTGATTCTCGACGTGGTGCTGATCGCGCTGCTTCTGCATACCTTCCAGGGCGTGGCCGTCCTGCTGGTATTCGTGGGCGCGACGGCGGGCATTCTGCTGCCGCTGAGGCTGGCACTGGCCGTGAGTAGCCTGGCCGCTATCGCGCTGATTACGCAACCGGCGATAAGTACGGCTCTCGGCGGTGACAGCGGCGACCTGCTCGGCGCCGGCACCTATGCACTGACGGTTATGGTGATTACCGCACTGACCCACGTGCTGGCCTGCTGGGCACGAGACTTCCGGCTTATCGCCGAGCGACAGATGCAAACCGTCACCAGCCTGGAGCAGATCAACGAGCTGATTATCCGGCGCCTGAAATCCGGCGTGGTGGCACTGGCGCCGGACGGGCAGATCAAGATGATGAACGAGTCGGCCTGGTTTCTGCTGGGCAGCCCGGAGGCCGGCCAGCGCAGTCTGGCGGATATTTCACCGCAGCTGCGCATTGCCCTGGAGGAGTGGCGCAACAACCCCCGGCAGGAAGCGCAGACCATGAACCTGGACGCCAGCCAGGCCGAGGTGGTTCCCAAATTCGTCTCCCTGCCTGGGGCCACGGACGTGTCCACGGTGATTTTTCTGGAAGACAATGACGTGGTCTCCCAGCGTGCGCTGGAGCTGTCCTCCCTGTCGCTGGCCAAACTCTCTACCAGCATCGCGCATGAGATTCGCAATCCGCTCTCGGCCATCACGCATGCGGCCCAGCTGCTCGGAGAAGATGCCGCCTTGGATAAAGAACAGGCGCGGCTGGTGGATATTATTAGTAACCAGTCGCGGCGCATGAACGGGATTATCGAGAACATTCTGCAAATGTCCCGGCGCGAAAAAGCGCAAACGGAGGTGATCCGCCTGGACTACTGGCTGGCCAGTCTCTGCGCGGAATTCAATCGCGCCGCAGCGGGCCCGGTGTTCCAGCTGGATATCGCCGAGGATGCGCGGGACGCGGCCATTCTTTTCGACCGCAGCCAGCTGCATCAGATACTCTGGAAGCTTATGGAGAATGCGCGGCAGCACCTGGGCGAACGTCATCCGGAGCCACAGCTGGTTTTGCGCCTGCGTGTGGAAGACGGTACCGGCTTTTGCGTGCTTAGCGTGGAAGACAACGGCAAGGGCATCACCCGCGAGCGCATGGGGCAAATCTTTGAGCCCTTCTTTACCACGCGCAAGGCTGGCTCCGGTTTGGGTCTGTATATCGCACGGCAGCTGTGCGAAGCCAATCAGGCGGAGCTCACCGCTGACTCCGTGCCGGACCAGCGCACCCGCTTTCGCATTCGCACCGCGCTGGCCACTGGCCGGGATACGGGCGCACTGGAGCTGGCACGACATGGCAGCTAATACCCAACCAGGCCCTGGCCGGTGAGCTACCGGGATGCAGACGCGCCGCAGCGCGTCCTGGTGGTGGACGATGAGCCGGACATTCGCGAGCTGCTGATCCTCACGCTCAGCCGCATGGACCTGGAGGTCACCGCGGCCGAGGATCTGCGCAGCGCCAGACGTGCGCTGGCAGCCCATGATTTCAGCTTTTGCCTGACTGATTTACGCCTACCCGATGGCAGCGGGCTGGAACTGGTGGAAACCATCGCAGCCCAGCAGGCCGATCTGCCAGTAGCGGTAATCACCGCCCATGGGCGCGTAGAGGATGCGGTGCATGCACTCAAAATCGGCGCCTTCGATTTTGTGTCCAAGCCGGTGGACCTGGACATGCTGCGCAAGCTGGTCAATACGGCCCTGAAACTGCGGGCCGGCGCCCCCGCGGCCAGCGCAGCCGAACGCGTGCAGCAGGATCCGGCGGACCAGGCCGTGCAGCGCATGATTGGCAACTCGCCGGCCATCGAGCAGGCGCGCACCATGATTCGCAAGCTGGCCCGCTCCCAGGCACCAGTGCTGATCAGCGGCGCCAGCGGCACCGGCAAGGAACTGGCCGCGCGCCTGATACATGATCTGGGGCCGCGGGCGGATCAGCCCTTCGTGGCTGTGAACTGCGGCGCCATTCCCAGCGAGCTGATGGAAAGCGAATTTTTTGGCCACCGCAAGGGCAGCTTTACCGGCGCCGCTGCGGATAAGGAAGGCCTGTTCCAGGCCGCTGACGGCGGCACACTGCTGCTGGACGAGGTGGCCGACCTGCCCCTGCACATGCAGGTGAAACTGTTACGGGTCATACAGGAAAAGGCCGTGCGCCCCATTGGCGCACGCCGTGAGCATCCGGTGGACGTGCGTGTACTCAGTGCCACGCACCAGGCGCTGAAACCCCTGGTACAGGAAGGCGCCTTCCGCTCGGATCTGTATTTCCGCCTGAACGTGATCGAACTGACCCTGCCCAGCCTGCAGGAGCGGCGTGAGGACATACCGGTCATGGCCGGGCATTTTCTCGATCAGATCACGGCCGAGTGGGAGACGGCGGCGCCAGCGCTGTCGCCAGAGGCCATGAGCGCGCTGCAGGCCCATCCTCTGAGCGGCAACGTGCGCGAATTAATCAACATCCTGCAGCGTGCAGTCACCCTGGCCGAGGGGCCGGAAATCACGCCGGAGGACCTGATGCTGGATACGGACCTGAGTGCCCCCGGAGCGGACAGCGAGGCACCGGATCGCGACCAGGACCAGTCCCTGGACAGCTACATGGAAGCAATCGAGATGAAGATGCTGACCGAAGCGCTGGAACAGGCCCGCTATAACAAAACGCGTGCCGCCGAAGCGCTGGGCATCAGTTTTCGCTCCCTGCGCTACAAGCTGAAAAAATATGGCATCGACTGAACCCAGCTTTTTCTCCGGCAGCCCTGAGCGTGCCGGCCCGGGCGCGGATCCGGCCCTCTTGGCTCTCAATGGCTGGAGCGAGACCCAGTTGCTGGAGCATTTCGATGCGCTGCTGCAGGCCTTTCGCGCCTGCCGTGCGCACACGCTGCAGCTGTGCCAACCGCTGTCCGCCGAGGACATGCTGCTGCAATCCATGCCCGACGCCAGCCCCACGAAATGGCATCTGGCCCATACCAGCTGGTTTTTTGAGACCTTTCTGCTGGCGCCCTTCGAGCCGGA
>JAOZKI010000019.1:0-34549 GCA_029935455.1 Lysobacterales bacterium
ACAGCAGCCAGGCAAACTCCATAAAATCGCGCGGCCGGAAAGAACCCGGATCCGGCGGCGTGCGCAGTAGAAAGTTACGGATCAGCTTGCACCAGCGCATGACATCAGCATCAAAGCGCACCGCCGCATCCGCATCCCGCAGACTATGCCGCATCAACTCGCGACGCCGCACATGCGGATCGTAGTAGCTGCCGAAATAATCACCGTCCTGCTTGAAGGTCATGCTGGCCGTGAGCGGGATTACCTTCAGGCCGTGACGGCCCAGGTCCAGGGCCTGATAGATTTCCGGCCGAAACAGGCTGCAGACATAGGAGCAGTTGGAGTATTTCCAACCCGTATGCAGCTCACGGCTCACGGTGGCACCGCCCGTGTGGTCGTTTTTCTCCAGCACCAAAACATCCAGACCGGCTTTCGCCAGAAAGGCCGCATTGGTCAACCCGTTGTGGCCTGCGCCGACCACGATAGCGTCATAACGTTGCATGGCGTTCGATGCTACCGGCAGCGCTGGTCAGTGACCAGAGGCGAAGGGTGAAAATTTCGCGCTGCGGCCGGAATTTTGTCGCCAAAAGTACTGAAAAGTGCACTTTTGCTTGGCTGTGATACAGTGCGGCGGATTTATAAATCCACAAAACCGCAAAAGGGAGTACGAAAGAGATGACAGGTTTTACCCTTACCCTCACAACGGCTCTGTCCCTACTGGGCCTCGTGATTGCCTTTTTCTACATGAAGAAAGTTACCGGCGTGCCCCTGGATCTCGGGCTTGAGGAGAAAGACGCCTCGCGCCTGAGGTTTATTCACGGCGCCATTGCCAAAGGTGCCATGGCCTTTCTCAAGGCCGAGTATCGCGTCTTGTTTGTGTTTATGGTCGCCTTCGCCATCTTTATCGGCCTGGTCATCAACTACAACGTCTACGACGCCAGCCATACGGAAGTCACCGGCAAGGTTATGGGCTGGTACACGGCCGTGGCATTTCTTTTTGGCGCGTTGATTTCGGTCGCTTCCGGCTACATCGGCATGAAAGTTGCGACGGCCGGTAACGCGCGCACCACCGTCTCTGCCAAGGCAGACATTGGCAGCGCCTACAAGGTGGCCATCAACTCCGGTGCGGTAATGGGTTTTGCTCTGGTAGGCCTGGCCACTCTGGGGCTGGTGCTGATTTACCTGTTCATGAGCTGGGCACTGGCGGACATTGGCCAGCACAACAACCACGTGCTCATGGAAGTGATCGCCGGCTTTGGCCTGGGCGGCTCTACCATCGCGCTGTTCGCGCGCGTAGGCGGCGGTATCTTCACGAAAGCCGCTGATGTGGGCGCGGACCTGGTAGGTAAGGTTGAGCAGGGCATCCCGGAAGATGACCCCCGCAATCCGGCCGTTATTGCAGACAACGTGGGCGACAACGTTGGTGACGTGGCTGGCATGGGTGCTGACCTGTTTGGCTCCTGCGCCGAATCCACCTGCGCGGCCATGGTGATCTCTGCCATTGCCTTCGCCGGTGATCCGAACGCGCTGCTCTATCCGATCCTGATCAGCGCCGTGGGCATTCCCGTCAGCCTGATCACCAAGCTGCTGGTGGGCGTGAAAACCGAAGACGACGTAGCGCCTGCGCTCATGAAGCTGCTGATCATCTCCAGCGTGCTGATGGCCGTGATCATGTATCCGCTGACGAAAATGCTGATCCCGGACACCTTTGTGATCCTTGAGGGCGGCGACAGCTACAGCAATATGGGCGTTTACTGGTGCTTCCTGTCCGGCCTGGTTGCCGGCCTGGCCGTCGGACTGCTGACCGGCTACTACACCTCAGAGAACTATGCGCCGGTGAAAGAAGTGGCAAAGTCCACGGAAACCGGTGTGGCCACCAACATCATTTACGGCCTCGCGCTGGGTTATAAATCCACCGTGCTGCCCTATCTGTGCATCGCCGTCAGTATCTTTGTTTCCTGGCAGCTGGCCGGCATGTACGGCGTAGCCATTGCCTCGCTGGGCATGCTGGGTACGCTGGTGATCGCCCTGATGATCGACGCCTACGGCCCGGTCGCCGACAACGCGGGCGGCATTGCTGAGATGGTGGGACTGGAATCAGAAGTGCGTCGTCGCACGGACATTCTGGATTCCGCTGGCAACACCACAGCCGCCATCGGCAAGGGCTTCGCGATCGGCGCTGCCATTCTGACCTCGCTGGCGCTGTTCGCGGCCTTCCTGACCGCATCTAACGCCATGCTGATCAGCAAGGGCCTGCCGGAAGTCAGCGTTAACCTGCTCGACCCACTGGTCTACACCAGCCTGTTCATCGGCGCGGTGCTGCCCTTCCTGTTCACGGCCATGACCATGAAATCGGTGGGTAAAGCGGCCTTTGACATGATCGAGGAAGTCCGCCGCCAGTTCCGCGATATCCCGGGCATTATGGAAGGCACGGGAGAGCCGGATTACGCCCAGTGCGTGGACATCTCCACCAAAGCCGCCCTGCGCGAAATGATTGCTCCGGGTATTCTTATCATGGCCACCCCGCTGGTGGCAGGCTGGCTGTTTGGCGTATCGGCAGTAGCCGGCATTCTGGCGGGCTCGCTGGTAGCGGGTGGCGTACTCGCCATCAGTTCCTCAAACTCCGGCGGCGCTTGGGACAATGCCAAGAAGTTTATCGAGGCAGGCAACCACGGCGGCAAAGGCTCCGAAGAGCACAAGGCAGCAGTGGTCGGTGATACGGTCGGTGACCCGCTGAAGGACACCTCGGGCCCCTCGCTGAACATTCTGATCAAGCTGTCTGCCATTCTCAGCCTGGTGTTCGCACCGTTTTTTGTTGAGTACGGCGGCGTACTGCTCAAGTATCTCGGCTAACTGCCCACTCCGGTAATACAGCAAGGGGCCCGATCGGGCCCCTTTTTTTTGCGCTCGCCAGGCGGACGATGGCCGCTAATCTGCCGCCATATCGCCGGCGGCCGGCAGCTGCTTGTGACCGGAGCCGGAGAACCAGCCGGTCACATCCTCCAGCACCAGATAGAGGCACGGCACCAGCAGTAAAGTGATGGAAGTGGAGAACAGAATCCCAAAGCCCAGGGAAATGGCCATGGGCACCAGGTGGTAGGCCTGCAGCGAGGTCTCGAGAATAATCGGCGTGACCCCACCGAAGGTGGTTAGCGTGGTCAGCATGATCGGCCGGAAACGTCGCGTGCCTGCCTCCAGCACGGCGGCCGCGGCACCCTTTTCCCGCCGCTGTCCGTTGGCATAGTGCACCATGATCAGCGCCCCGTTAACGACCACGCCGGACACGGCGACCACACCCATCATGCTCATGAGCGACAGCTCCTCGCCCAGCAGCATATGACCCAGAATGGCGCCCACCAGCCCAAAGGGAATAGCCATCATGACAATCAGGGGTTGCAGATAGCTGCCAAAAGCAATGGCCAGCAGCGCGTAGATGGCAAACATGGCCAGTGCAAAGCCGCCGTAGAGCGACGCCGTGGACTCACGAATCTCGGCCTGGCTGCCCTCAAAGGTCCAGGTCAGCCCCGGATAGTCCGCGCGCAGTTCGGGCAGAATTTCATTCTGCACCACGTTGAGCACGCGCCCGGCAGCGCTTTTGGGCTCCACGTCCGTGCCAACGCTGACAATGCGCCGGCCATCGCGCCGGTCAATAGAGCGAAAGGCCTGGCCCTCGGCCACGGACACCACATCCATGAGCGGCACTTCCATACCATCGGGCGTGCGCATGATGAAGCCGTCCAGGCTACGGAGATCCTCACGCTCTGCCTCCGGCAGCTTGACCCGCACCTCCACCTCATTGGTGCCGCGCAGATAGCGCAGCGCCACGGCGCCAAAAAACGCATCACGGACCTGCCGGCCCACGGCCAGCGGGGTGAGCCCCAGGGCCCGGCCCTCGGGCAGCAAAGTGAAACTGAGCTGGGTTTTACCGGCCACAAAGCTGTCGCTGACATCGGTGGTGGCTTCAAAGGCTTCCAGACGCTGCAGCAGTTGATCGCTGGCTTGCTCCAGTACGGCCACGTCCGTGTGACTCAGGTCCACGCTGATATCGTCACGCCAGCCACCGGGGCCGCGTTCCGCCTCAAAGGTAATCTGATCCACGCCGTCGATGTCACCAATTTCATCGCGCCAGAGGGCGATCACTTCGCGCGCGCTCATCGCACGCTCGTCCGGCGGCTTCATGACGATTTCCACGTCAACGAAAGACTGGCCACGCACATTGGTCTTGATGCCCTCCGCCACACGCGCCAGGTCATGTTCCTGGAACATGCGGTGCGTGGCTTCGGTCACCTCCCGCGCCACCCGCGCGGCCTGATCGCGGGTGGTGCCGGTAGGCAGGCGAATACCCGCCTCAATTTCATCCGCCGCCAGCTCCGGCATAAGCACCATGCCCATGTGGTCACTCCAGGCGTAGGCACCGGAGACCACCAGCAGCATGACAGAAGCGGTCAGCGTCACATAGCGATGGCGGAGACACAGGCCGAGGAAGGGCCGGTAGCGCGTGTCGACCCAGTCAGCAAAGGCCCGCGCCAGGCGTCGCTGGGTCTGGTGCAGGGAATCGGTGAGCCGGTTGTGGGTACGCTCTCTCACGTGAGCCAAATGGGCCGGCAGGATAAACAGGGCCTCGGCCAGACTGAACAGCAGCACGGTCACGACCACCACCGGCAGCGGCCACCAGTACTGTCCCACGTAGCCCGGCAGGGTCATGAGCGGAATGAAAGCCACGATGTTGGTGAGGATGCTGAAGGTCACCGGCCAGGCCATCTCCCGGGCGCCCTTAAGCGCCGCGGCCACGTTACTGAGCCCCTGCTCGCGGTATTCGTAAACGTTTTCTCCCACCACGATGGCATCGTCCACCACAATGCCCAGGGCGACGAGGAAACCGAACATGGAAATCATGTTGATACTGACGCCCAGCCAGGGCAGCAGAATGATGGAACCGACAAAGGCAATCACCATGCCCATCATGATCCAGAAGGCCAGACGCACTTCCAGAAACACGCTGAGAATGGCCAGGATGATCAGCACGGCCATGACGCCGTTTTCCAGCAGCAAAGACATGCGGTCAGCAAAACCGTCGGCCGCGTTGTTATCGATGCGATAGTTCACGCCTTCCGGCAGCGTGCTATCGAGGTCTGCCAGAACCGACTGGACCGCCGCAGCCACTTCCAGCGGAGACTGGTCACCAACGCGGAAAATCTCCAGATCAATGGAGGGATAGCGATTGAACTGGCTATGAAAGCCTGTTTCCTCAAAGCCATCGCGGATGTCCGCCACATCACCGAGCGTCAGGGGCGCACCGCTGGGCGCGCTGCGCAGCACAATGCCCGCCAGTTCATCCGCCCACTCCTTGCGCTCCTCGACACGCAGCAGGATCTCGCCACTGCTGCTTTCCAGCGAGCCGGCGGGGATATCCTGGCTGGAAGCCTCAATCAGGTCCGCCACCTCACCCAGCGTAAGCCCGTATTTTCGCAGCCGGTCGCTGGGAATCTCCACGTGGGTCACATAATCCAGTGAGTTGCCCAGATTCACCTGGCTGATGGCCGCCTGGTTCAGCAACTGATCGCGCACCTGCTCCGCCAGCTTGCGCATGGTCCAGGGGTCCGCGTCACCGAACAGGGCAATCTGCATCACCTCCCGACGGTAATCCTCCAGATACACCTGGGGCCGCTCTGCGTCCGCCGGAAACGTGCGAATCTGGCTCACGGCCTGATCTACATCCTGCAGGACTTTCATGCGGTCGACGCCCGGCACCAGTTCCAGAAACAGCCAGCCCGAGCCCTCATTGGACGATGAGGTCACTTCCTTGATACCCCAGACACCGCGCACCGCTTCTTCCAGTGGCAGCACGATACCCTGCTCCACTTCTTCCGGCGCTGCGCCGGGGTACTGCACCCAAACCTCCACCGTATGCAGCTCATAGGGCGGATCTACCTCTTTCTGCATGGTCCAGGCGGTGAAGGCGCCACCACACAGAAGAATGATCATGAGCAGATTGGCTGCTACCGCGTTGTTCACCATCCAGCTGATGGCGCCCCCCATGGGCTGAGCCGGGGTGCTCACGGGCCTGCCACCGTTGATACCGTGCCCACGGCGCCATCGGCGCTGCGCAAACGCAGGCGAATGCCGTCCCGCACGGTAGCAATGTTGGTGGTAATTACCCGGTCTGTGGCGCTGAGATCGCCGCGCACATAGGCATGGGTCTGATCCTCGAACACCACCTCAATCGGCACAATGGCCAGCGCACCTTCACGCATGAGCCACAGCGTATCGCCGGCCCGCACGGTAGCGCGCGGCAGCTTCATGGTGCCAGTGATTTCCCGTCCCTCGATGCGCGATTCGACGAACGCGCCAATAATCAGCGAGGGCTGCCCGGCGTGCGCCGGCGCTCGGGCCAGCGGGTCTTCAACGGTGATCAGCAGGCGGGCGAGGCGCGTGGCCCCTTCCAGTTCGCCCACCAGTTGCTCGAGCACCCCCTGACGGGTTTCGTTCGCCGGCCAGGCAGCCCGGTGCTGAATGGCGACCGGCGAACCTTCAGCCTCGCCATCAGCCGCGAAGTCCAGCCAGCGCAGCTGATCCAGCGGCACGGTCGCCTCCACCCAGTAGTGATCCAGGCCCACCAGCTCCGCCAATGCCTCCCCGGGGGACACCAGCGCACCGAGGTTGGTTTCACGGGACAGCACCTGCGCATCGAAGGGCGCGCGCACCACCGTACGCTCCAGGTCAAGCGCCGCCTGAGCGACGGCGGCTTCCGCCGCTTTCACCTGCGCCCGGGCGCTGCGCAGCTGGGGCTGGCGTAGCACCAGGGATTTGCTATCCGGCGCCAGATCCCGATCACGACCCCGTTGCAGTTCGCGATATTCACGCTCCGCCTGGGCCTGACGACCTTGCTCCAGCTCCAGCGCCGCCTGGGCCTGCAGCAAATCGCTTTCCCGCTGCAGTAGTTGATTGCGATAGTCCGCATCATCGACGCGCAGCAGTACCTCACCGGCACGCACAAAGCCGCCGGGAACCAACTGCTCGGACAGCTGGATAACTTCGCCGCTCACCCGCGATCGCAACTCCAGATCCTGGGCCGCACGAACGCTACCGAGGGCCTCGATCACGGGCCGAAAGGTACCGGTCTCCGGCGCAATTACATCCACCGGCATGGCGCTCTGGCGCACGGCGGTTTCCTGTTCCGCCGTTGGCTCGGTCGCAAAAATCACCAGCAGCAGCATTGCGCCCACGACAATCAGGGCCAGGCACAGAAACAGGCTACGGCGCAGGCCGTTGGCCGGTACCGCATCGACAGGGTCCGTCATGGACTTCTCACTCCACACAATCCGGGCTTGAGTTTAGCGAAAACCCGCTAAAGCGCTGTGAAAAAAACTCGTGCGTGCCGGCGCCCTTACACCCACAGCCCGAGCGCTTTATCATGTCAGCATGAACCAGCCACGCCATTTTTTGTCATCTGTGCCAGGCGCGAAGCCGGTACTGTGCGCGCTGGTGTTGCTACTCAGCGGCCAGGGGCTGGCTCAGGAGCAGGAACAAGCGCTGTGGCTGCAAAACCCCTGGACCGGAAGCACCAAATTAATTCGCGTGACGGCTCCGGACACCTCGCTCTGGAATGGTGCACGCGTCATGGATTATGAGCAGGCCCTGGGCCTCGAAACGGCGCCACCCCTGGCATTGCTGACGATCGAATCGCTGGGTTTACGGGTGCCGGTTTATAACGGCACAGATGAATCCACCCTGGACCGTGGACTGGGCAGGATTCGTGGCATGGCACGCATGGATGAGCAGGGCCACCTGGGTATTTCCGGCCACCGGGACGGGTTCTTTCGCGCGCTGAAAGACCTCAAGGTTGGCGATCAGATACTGCTTGAGAGCACCACTCAGACTGAAACGTTTGTGGTTGAAGACTTTCGAATCGTCGATAAAAACGACGCGTCTGTGCTGCGTGAACCGCAAGATTACCAGCTGACGCTGGTGACCTGTTATCCCTTTTATCACGTGGGTAACGCGCCCCAGCGCTACATTGTGAGCGCCCGGCCGGTGCGCGACGCGCGCTAGCGATCCAGTTCGAAACGTTCGCGCAGAAAACGCGCCACGCCGTCCTGATCGTGATGACCGATCACGGCCGTTGCTGCTGCCTTGATGTGCTCGTCGGCGTTTTCCGGGGCATAGCTCTCGTCGGCGCGAGCAAACATGCTCAGATCATTATCGCTATCGCCGAAACAGATCACCCGCTCTGCACCCAGCTGCGCGCGCAGCGTGTCCACCGCTGTGCCTTTGCTGGCGTCCGTGTGGTGGATATCAATCCAGCGCCAGTCATCACCCTCCCAGGCCGGGCCCGCGTAGGCCACCAACTGCGGCTCCTGCTCGATCAGTGCTTCCACCGTGCGCACGGCCGGAACGGCACCCAGAGCACTGATATTGGTGATTTGCGCACTGGCGGGCAGTTCGCTGGCCGGCCGCACCTCCACCTCCCGACGTTTGAGAAACTGCCGGGCCAGACGCTGCTCTGTGTCGTTACGGAGATCCGCGTGATAGATCACATGCCGCTGCTCCGGGCCCCAGGTAAAGACAAAGGGCGTGATGTGCTGCGCCGTCACCGCCGCCAGCACATGCGCTACTTCCTGGGGATCCAGGTAGTGCTGATGGGAAACCTCATCATTAGCGGGATCCCAGATCATGACGCCGTTCTTGTACACGTGGGGCAGGCCGAAGCCATAGCCGTCAAGCAAATGACGCGCGGCATGCAAGGTGCGCCCGGTGGCTACCGTGTAGGCAATGTCGCGGTCAGCGAGACGCGCCAGTGTCTCCTTGGTATAGGGCGACAGCTTGCCCTTGCCATTAAGCAGGGTTCCGTCAAGATCAAAAACAATCAGCTGCATGGCACCTAGGTTCGCATAAGAGGAGTTGAGGCGCGCATGATAGCGGGGCGCCGTGAAGTCTACGCGGCTCCCTGAGCCAATAGCTGTTCCAGCTTGCGCTGGTCGGCCACAAAATTGCGGATGCCTTCTGCCAGTTTTTCCGTCGCCATGGCGTCCTCATTCAGGGACCAGCGGAAGCCCGCCTCACAGGCGGCAGGATTCTGATCCTCACTCACCACACCCGCGGCTGACAGGCGGCGCGGTAAGTCGCCCTGATCCGTGGCCAGCGCCTCCAGCAGCTGCGGGCTGATGGTCAGCCGGTCACAGCCGGCCAGCGCCTCGACCTCACCCGCATTGCGGAAGCTTGCGCCCATGACGATGGTGTCGTAACCGTTGGCCTTGTAATAGTTGTAGATGCGCGTTACAGACTGCACGCCCGGATCCTCCTCCGGGCTGTTGACCACCACATCGCGGTTGGCCTTGTGCCAGTCAAGAATGCGTCCGACAAAGGGAGAGATAAGCGTCACGCCCGCGTCCGCACAGGCCGCGGCCTGACCGAAACCGAACAGCAGCGTGAGGTTGCAATTAATCTGCTCGCGTTCCAGCTCCTCCGCTGCGCGAATACCTTCCCAGGTCGCTGCGGTCTTGATCAGAACCCGCTGCCGCGAAACACCCGACGCTTCGTAAAGATCAATCAGGCGGCGCGCACGATCCACTGTCCCCTGCCGATCAAAAGACAAACGCGCATCCACCTCGGTAGAAATTCGGCCCGGCACGATGCGGGTGATCTCGGCGCCAATGTCCACGGCCAGGCGGTCGCTGCAGTTAGCCAATTGCTCGCGGTTACTGCCACCCTGCGTGGCGGCCCATGCCCGAGCTGCCTGCACCAGGGGTTGATAATGTGGAAGCGACGCGGCCTTGAGCAGCAGCGACGGATTGGTGGTGGCGTCTTCCGGTGCAAATCGTTTAATCGCCTCAATATCACCGGTATCTGCAACCACCAGGGTCATGCTTTTTAACTGGTCCAGCTTGCTGCTCATGTGTGCTCCTGAAGGAATTTTGACGGGCTGTTTCGGTGAGCCGGGCGCCATGATGACATGCCGGGCGAAAACTGTCATGAACGATTGCGGTGCGCCCGCTTCATGACCCGTGGCTCACCGCACTTTTACCCTGCGTTCATGGCGCGCGGAACACACTTGTCAGACTTTCTTCATGAGTGCGCCCATGGCCCTTGCCCACCTACTACGCGGCACCGCTTTTTTTGCCGGCTTTCTACCCAGCTTTTCCCGGCTGGGATATGAAACACGCCGGCGCCGCTGGCCATCAGCCAGACTGAATTTTCA
The DNA here is from genome assembly GCA_029935455.1 of Lysobacterales bacterium. Taxonomy (GTDB): domain Bacteria; phylum Pseudomonadota; class Gammaproteobacteria; order Xanthomonadales; family SZUA-36; genus Marinihelvus. Next base: position 10,178 of record JAOZKI010000019.1, read on the forward strand.
GGGTCAGCGCTGGCTGGTCACCGGCGCTTCCGCCGGCATCGGCCGCGCCATCGCTGTGGGCGCGGCTCAGGCGGGCGCCGAAGTGGTTGCCGTGGCTCGGCAACGCGAAGCTCTGGAACGCCTGGCCCGTGATTTACCCACCGGGACGCTGCGCCCCCTGACCGCAGACCTGTCCCTGATGCAGGCTGTGGAGCAACTGGCACGGCAATCGGTAGCACGCCACGGCCCATTCCATGTGCTGGTGAACAATGTCGGGGCCATGTTCAACCAGCCAGCCACCAGCGAGGAAGGCCTGGACAAGGGCTATGTAACCAATCTTTTGGGGCACTACCACCTGACGCGCGCGCTGCTCGCCAATGGCGGACTGGGCACGGCGGCCACCGTCATCCATATGAGCAGCGGCGGCATGTACAACGTGCCGCTGGAACTTGAGCGCCTTGACAGCCACCAGCACTACGACGGCACGCTGGCCTACGCCGCCCATAAACGCGCCCAGGTAGCGCTGAACAGCTGGTGGCGTCGCCATTATGGTGATGCCATCAACAGCTATGTCATGCATCCCGGCTGGGTTGATACACCCGGCGTGGCCAGCGCCATGCCCGAATTTCGCCGCGCTGTGGGAAGTTTGCTGCGCGATCCAGAGGCGGGCGCTGACACGGCGCTGTGGCTGGCCGCCACGCGACCAGTACAAACATCACCGGAGGGTATCTGGTTTGACCGGGCACTGCGCGCCGCCCATCGCCTGCCGGGTACGCGGGATGGTGCCCGTGTCGAGGCCCTGGTCCACAAACTGGACCAGTCTCTGGCCGCCTTGCAGCCTCCGCTCCAGCTCACAGCCTGAAGGCAGGGGCGCAGACTGCCCTATAATCGCAAGCTCTTAGCGTATTGACGGCCGTATCCGGAGGAAGTGTTATGCCCCCTAGCTATCGTTTTGGCCTGCTGGCCATGCTACTTGCAGGCACCGGCCTGGCAGCTGAGCCAGAGCAGGGTGAGGTGCTGGAAGCCCCGGGGGCCGTACTGAGCTGGCGTCAGCGGCCGGCCGTAGAAAACCGCATCATGACCGAACGGCTGGAGCAATTGCTGCCCCAGCTGATGGAAGAAACTGACATGGACATGTGGCTGGTAATCAACCGCGAATACGCGGAAGACCCCGTCTACTTTTCCCTGGTGCCGCAACCGAGCTTTGCCGCACGCCGCACCACCATGCTGCTGTTTTCCCGCACTCCGGAGGGGTTTGAACGCCTGTCAGTTAATCGCTATCCACTCGGCGCACCCTATGAAACCGCCTGGTCTGGCGGTGACCTTGATGCCCAGTGGGCCGCACTGGCCGATTTGATCACCCAGCGCAACCCGCAGCGCATCGCCATCAACAGCTCACGAGACTGGCCCGTGGCAGACGGGCTAACCCAGGGCTTGTACCAGCGTTTGGTTGCTGCCCTGCCAAGGGGCTATGAGGAGCGGCTTGTCTCCGCTGAGGCCTTGGTGGTGCGGTGGGTAGAAACACGCACGGAGCGGGAAGCGGAGCTTTATCGCCACGTGGTCGGCTTGGCCAGAAGTGTCATCGCCGAGGCTTTTTCCAATGCGGTCATTACGCCGGGTGCCACGCATACCGATGACGTGGCCTGGTATATCCGCGAGCGTTTTGCAGAACTGCAGCTACCGGTCTGGTTCCAGCCCTATGTGAACCGACAAGCCGCCGACCTGCCCTGTACGGAAGATCAGGACTTTTGCGGCGCGGCGGGCATCATCCGGCGTGGCGACGTTCTGCATACGGATGTCGGCATCTGCTACCTGAAGCTATGTACGGATACGCAGGAAATGGCCTATGTGCTGCGCAATGAGGAAACCGCACCTCCGCCAGGGCTGATGAAAGCGCTGGCACTGGGGAACCAGTGGCAGGACGACCTCACGGATGCTTTTGTCAGTGGCCGCAGCGGTAATGAAATCCTGGCCAAAAGCCTTGCCACCAGCCGCAAACGGGGTCTCATCGCCAGCACCTATACCCATCCCATTGGCTTTTTCGGCCATGCGCCCGGGCCCACCATCGGCATGTGGGACAACCAGGGTGACACACCGGTGCGAGGTGACTGGCCACTGGCGCCTATGACGGCCTACGCCATTGAGGGCAATATCCGCACCCCGCTCGGCGAGTGGGATAACAACTGGGTCCAGATCAAGCTGGAACAGACCGCGCTGTTTGACGGCCAGTCTGTGCGTTACAGCGCCGGCCGCCAGACCCAGTGGCATCTCGTCCGCTAGCGCTCGCGCTGTGCCTGGGCTGGCTGTGCGGCTGCCTCGGGCAAGCCAGCGCCGCCGACCTGAGCGCACCCCAGCGACCCAACTTCCTGATCATTGTGGCCGACGATCTCGGCTTTTCCGACCTTGGCTTCATGGGCAGCGAAATCGCCACACCAGCCCTGGACCGGCTGGCTCGCGAGGGCCTGGTCATGACGGACTTTCACGTGTCACCCGCCTGCTCGCCCACCCGCGCCATGCTGCTCACGGGTCAGACCGCCCACCGTGCCGGCTATGGGACCATGTGGGATGAGGCGGCGCCGGAACAGCTGGGTCAGCCCGGTTATGAAGGCGTGCTTAGCGCCGATACGCCCACCATTGCGGAACGCTTGAGCGCATACGGCTACCGCACCTATCTCAGTGGCAAATGGCATCTTGGAAGCGCGCCGGCGCAGTGGCCCACGGAACGCGGCTTCGATCATGCCTATGGGCCGCTAGCTGGCGGCGCGTCGCATTTTGCTGATCAACTCCCACTGTTCTTTCCCGGCCAGGAAGTGCCGGACAAGGCAGCTTTTATCGATGACGGCGCATTGCTGACCGACCTGCCGGACGATTTCTTTTCCAGCAAGAACTTTACGGACCGGTTGATTGAGCTGCTAGAAGAAGACCGTAGCAGCGACCAGCCCTTCGTGGCCTTTGCCATGTACACGGCACCGCACTGGCCCCTCCAGGTACCGGATGAGTGGCTGGCCCGCTACCGCGGTGCCTACGATGCAGGCTGGGATCAGTTACGCACCCGTCGCGCACAAGCCGTCGCAGACCGGGGGCTCATCAATGCCCAGGGTGCGCGACCGGAACGCCTGCCATGGGTGGCGCCCTGGCACACGCTGACGACGGCGCAGCAGACCAGGGCGGCGCGCACCATGGAGCTGTACGCGGCCATGGTGTCCAACCTGGACTATCACATCGGTCGCTTATTGGACTATCTGGACCAAAGCGGCCTGGCCGATAACACCTATGTGATCTTCTTCTCCGATAACGGCGCTGAAGGCAATCCCATCGCACGCATCGTCTCCGATCATGAATGGGTGGAACGGCGCTTTGATAACCAGCTAGAGAACATGGGGCGGGCGGGCTCCTACCTCTATCCCGGGCCGGGCTGGGCGCAGGCCTCCAGCGCACCGCTGGGTTGGTTCAAGACTTTTCCCGGCCAGGGAGGCATACAAACGCCAGCGCTGGTGCGCGGCCCGGGCATGGCACCGGGCAGGGTCTCCAACAGCCTCACTCATGTGATGGATATGGCGCCCACCCTGCTGGAACTTGCTCAGGTCCCGGCCCGGGCCATGCCAGCCCTGGCGGGTGTTTCCCTGGTGCCGCTATGGCGCGGGCAGCAAAGCGCCGTGCGTGATGCCGATTCGGTTTTGGCCTGGGAGCTGTTTGGTCGCCGGGCTTTACGTCAAGGGCGCTGGAAAATCCTGTGGCTTTACGAACCCTATGGCCCGGGACGCTGGCAGCTATTCGACCTGCAAGAAGACCCCGGCGAGACCCGGGACCTTGCGACGCAGCATCCGCAGCGTATGGCCCAGCTGATCGCAGCCTGGGAAGACTACGCACGGAAGCAGCAGCTTATCCTTCCTGCTAACGATGCCAGCTACGCGCTGGAGCCGGACTGGCGCGCAGACGGTTCCTGGACGGATTGACTCATAGCGCGCCATAAAACGCTGCAAACCCCTCGCTGATTTCCAGCACGGACCTAGACACGCCGCAACAGGAACCTCCGGAGCGTTGCAAAAAAACGCTGGGGGGGTTGTTTATATTAATGAGAATGATTATCATTTTTATATGGAACACACGAACCGCAACCTTTCCCGGCATGATGTGCCACGCCGCGACCCCATCCTGATTCAGGATCTCATGCAGAACGCACGGGAAATTGAGATCAACCATGAGGGCCAGATCTACCGCTTACGCATCACCAGGAATCGAAAACTCATATTGACCAAATAAGGAATCCTTAAGGACCCAAAGGTCGATAGCCAGCGCATGTAGCCAGCAAGGACCGTCCCAGGAGACGACCCATGTTGCTTTTACCCCTGCTCGCTTCAGCTGCGCATGATGTTGCTGCTCTGGATCAGGCTCTTGAGCCGATGAACCTTTCCAAAATTACTGTCGCAGCAGCCAAAACACGGCCTTCCACCAAGGAACCGGGCGCACAGCGAAAGGTTTACGAGACCGAAGGTGACACATGGATCCCCTTGAGCCGGAGCTGTTCTTCTAGGTATTCGATGACCATGAGGTCGCTTCTCATCATTGGTTTTTGCCGGCCGGATCAGGAACCTCCTCCCAACCACGTTTCCTGAATTCACACACCAGGTTTCCGGCAAGGGCGGCATTAGCCGCCCTTTTTTTTGCCTCATCATGAGGCATGAACGCTCCAGCATAAGGCACGGTGTTCTTACCACGACCCCTCTAAAACCGCTAAGCGTCTGTTTTTTAATCAAATCTCAATATGGCCCGATTCCTGCAGAGCAAAAGGCACCCCCAACACCTTTTGATATGGAGTGATGCAGATGAAACCCAGCACAAAGATCCAGCTACTGACCCTCTGCGGCCTGGTTCTGGCGTCCAGCGCTCAGGCCAGCCCTTGGTCCGCCAACATCGGTTACAACAGTGAATACATCTATCGTGGCATCCCACAGAAAAACTCATCGGCGTTTGCCGGTGTTGATTACGAAAACAACGGTTTCTACGCCGGCGCCTGGACTGCCGATGTGGGTGACGGCGTTGAAATTGACTATTACGGCGGCTACAACTGGGAAGGTGATGAGGTCACCCTGGGGGCTGGCTTCACCATCTACACCTATACCGATGACTTCGATGATACCTATAAGGAAATCAACCTCAGCGCCGGTTGGAAGTGGTTCACGCTGGACGTCGCTATTGGTGAGTACGACAACTTTGATGCCAGCACGCTGGACTACAGCTTTTATTCCCTTACCGCTGAGCACAATGGCTTTTATGGAAAGGTCGGCACCTTTGAGGACGATTTTGACGGCAGCTACTACGAAGCTGGCTACGGCAGCAGCCTGAGCGTGAATGACATGGACCTGTTCGACTATGCAGTGGCCGTCATCCACAGTGATTCCACGCTGCTAGGCGGAGATTCCGACACGAATCTGGTTTTAACGCTGAGCAAAGTCTTCGACTTCTAAACGCGCTCTGGGCAGTTAACTTGCAACTTCGCCATACCGGTCATGGCCAAGATCAGCTCGACCGGTATGGCGAATACTTTACAGCCTGGACACCACCAACAGGGAGCTGAGCATGGTCGTAATGGGCCAGTTCAGCATGCGCGCTGCAGCACGGCTCAGGCCGGCACTACACCTCCCATGGACCGTCCTGTCCTTCCATGGAAACCCCACGGAACAGACGACACGAGGGGCCCTAGCCACGGTGCCAGGGCAGGCCCCGCAAGGGTCAGAAATTCCTCTCCTCCGAGGCTTCCGAAAAAAGCCACCAGGGACCAACTGGAAGCCGGGCTGTAGTCACACCGCCCGCGCCCCTATACTCGGTTCATGCCTGCTATCGAGCCACAGCAACCCCTCGACAACAGTCCCTTTATGGCGCGTCTGGTCGAGCGCCATCCGCAGTGGCTGCCAGAGCTGGAGCAAGCAGGCCGGCTGGACAGCAACAGCCCGCCAAACGGTGAAGAACTGGCCAAGCATATTGATACCTGGGGCCTGAACGCCGGTCTGCGGCGCTTTCGTAACCGTGAAATGCTGCGGATTTGCTGGCGCGAATTGGCCGCAACGGCAAGTCTGAGCGAGACGCTCACAGACCTGACCCGACTGGCGGAGCTTTGCTTACAGGCCGCCCTGGCCTATCACCAGGCCGAACTGGAAGCGCGCTTCGGACGCCCCATGGACGCCGATGGCAAGGCACAGCAGCTGGTGGTTTTTGCTCTGGGCAAGCTGGGCGGCGGCGAACTTAACCTGTCTTCTGATATTGATCTGATTTTGGCCTATCCCGCGGCCGGACACTGCAGCGGGCGACGCAAGCTGGCCAATGAGCAATTTTTTACACGCCTCGCGCGTGCCCTGATCCAAAGCCTGAGCACGTTGACAGAAGACGGTTTTGTCTTTCGCGTAGACACTCGTCTGCGGCCCTTTGGGGAGGCCGGGCCGCTGGTGTGCAGCTTCGCCGCCATGGAACAGTACTATCAGCGTGAGGGTCGGGACTGGGAACGCTATGCCCTGATCAAGGCCCGGCCGGTCGCTGGCGACTGCGCCAGTGGCGAACAACTACTGCGCCACCTTGCCCCCTTTATTTACCGGCGCTACATCGACTTCGGTGCCGTTGAAGCTTTGCGCGAAATGCTGGATGCGATCCGAGACGATGCGGCACGCAGGGATCGGGGTGAAGACGTAAAACGCGGACCGGGAGGTATTCGAGAAATCGAGTTCCTGGTTCAGTGCGTGCAACTGCTGCGCGGCGGCAGGGAGCCCACTTTGCAAACGCCCAGCCTTTACAAAGCGCTAAGCGTGATCGAGGGGCTAGCGCTGTTTCCGCCTCAGCGAACCCAGGAACTCAGGCAGGACTATGACTTTCTGCGCCGCCTGGAAAACGGCATTCAAGCCTTGCACGATCAACAAACCCACAGTCTGCCAGAGGGTGAGGATCTGCTGCGCCTGTGCCGAATCATGCATGTTGCAAACGCAGAAGCACTGCGATCGGAGCTGGAGCATACCCGTGTACGGGTCAGCAACGCGCTGGATGAGTCCTTTCCTCGGCGGGATCCGAAACCCAACCCCGCGACGCCGGGAGAAAGGGCCTTTCAGCATGGTGATCAGCAACGGGCCTGGGAACAATTTGAACAACGGCTGGACCGCCTGGCGCTGACCCAGCGCGCCGCCAAGCGTTTGTCGGCCTTTCTGCCTTTACTGCGCCAGCAGCTACAGCGCACCGACGCACGCGACAAAGCGCTGGAAGACATCCTGACCCTGGTGCTGGCTATCTGCCGGCGCAGCGCCTACCTGGCCTTGCTGGTGCAGAATCCGGCCGCACTTGAACGCATGGTCGAGTTGTTCTGCGCCAGTGACTGGGTGGCCCGCACGGTAACCCGCCATCCTGCGTTGCTGGATGAGCTGATTGATCCTGCTTTGGGTCAACGTATACCGGGCCGGTTGGAGTTACGGCGCACCATCGCCCGCATGGCCATACGTGAGAACGATACCGAACGTGCTGTGGATGCGCTGAACTACCTCAAGTGTGCCCAGTCACTGCGGCTGGCCGTCGCCGAGCTGGAAGGTGTGCTTGACGCTACCGGGGCGGAGCAGGCGCTGACGGTACTCGCCGAGGAACTGCTCCAGGGCGCCCTGACGCTGGCCTCGCACAGGCTGCAGGTTCGGCATGGATGGCTGACCGACGATGCACTGGTCGTCATCGCTTACGGCAGTCTTGGCGCACGCGCCATCAGTTATGACTCTGATCTTGATCTCGTGTTCCTACACACACAAAGCCCATCGGTCTCAAACGGCAAGCGACCTCTGGCGGCGGAAGTCTGGTTCACGCGCCTGGTTCGCCGCCTGCTGGCCATGAGCACCACGCTGACCGCGGCGGGCCGGCTCTATGACATTGATACGCGCCTGCGTCCGAATGGAAAATCAGGCCTGCTGGTATCCCCCCTGGCCGCCTTTGAACGCTACCAGCAGGATCAAGCCTGGGTTTGGGAGTGGCAGGCGTTGACGCGGGCCCGACCGGTCGCGGGTGACGAGACGCTGGGGGCACGCTTTGAGACCGTTCGTGAGCAGATCTTGCACAGGAAGAAAAGCGGGCTGAACCTGCCGCTGGAAATCGCCAAAATGCGCCAGCGCATGCGCGAACAATCTCACCGGAGATGCGCTGAAGCATGGCGCTGGCGGGCTGTTGGATATCGAGTTTTTGGCCCAGCTTGGCGTGCTCAGCTGCGCACCCTCCCATCCCGAGCTGCCGATTCCCCACCATCCTCGTGCACAGCTCACCCTGCTGGGAGATCTGGAATGGCTGGATCCGGAAGCGGCTGAGCATCTGGCCCTGACCCACCAGCAATTGGTAGCAGCAAGACACTTGGCCACACTGGGCCGATCGGCACCGCCCAGCACGCCCGATCGCTCGCGCAGCGCAGACATCTGTGCACAGTTTGGGCTGATACCCCTGCCTTCCTGAGCCATAAAACGGTAAACTGCGCACTGAAGCAAAGCCGGAGAACGGTCGTGGCACACACCACCGACGCCAACAATGACGCGCTGTCCCCTGCCAACACGCAGCGCAGCTATCAGATCAAAAGAAGCCAGTTACCCCTGTCCTGCCCCTTGCCCGAGCAGAAACTATGGAACTCGCACCCGCGCGTGTTTCTGCCCATCGACGAGACGGGGGAGGCGCTTTGCCCCTACTGCGGCACCCATTACGTCCTCGTTGACTGAAACGGCCAGCGAAGCAGCCCATGCACGTCGTGCAGGCCCTTGCCGCTCTTAGCGTTGGCGGGTCCGAATTCGTCGCTACAGAACTGACCGAGCATCTCCGCGCCAGCGGCGCAACGGTAACCGTGCTTGCAGCACCGGGGCCCCTGAGCGAGCGGATCGAGGCGGTTGGCGCTGAAACCCTGCCCTGGCCGGTCAATCGCAAACGTCTGGGTACCTTGCGCTACATCGGCCAACTGCGGCGCTGGCTGCTGGAACATCAGCCGGATCTGATCCATGTACATTCGCGCTTACCCGCCCTGCTGGTTCATCAGGCGCTGAAAAAGATACCCCGGCCCCAGCGGCCACTGCTGGTCACCAGCATGCACGGGCACTACTCGGTCAGCCGCTATTCCTCCCTCATGGCCAGGGGTGACGCGGTGATTGCCGTTTCGGAGGCCATCAAGGCTTATACACTGCACAACTACCAGGTTGAACCGGCGCGGGTACACGTGATTCACGGCGGCGCGAGTCCTGAGGCCTTTCCGTTCGGCTATCGTCCATCGGAAGCATGGATGCGCGCAACGCTGGCCGAGTTTCCCGAGCTGCGCGGCAAGCGCTGGCTGTGCCTGCCCGGCCGCCTGTCACGCTACAAAGGGCACGCTGACTTTATTGAGCTGCTGTCATCCCTGAAGGACAGTCACCCAGATGCCCATGGCATTGTTCTCGGCGCCGGCCGGCCTGGCTCCCGCTATTTCGATGAACTGGTGGGTCTGGCCATTCAGGGCAAACTACGTGACCGGCTCACCTTTACCGGTGAGCGCCGCGACATCCGTGAATGGATGGCAGCATCCGAACTGGTCTTCAACCTTTGCGCAGATCCGCCTGAGGCTTTTGGACGCACAGTCCTGGAAGCCCTCTATCTGGGCCGGCCGGTGGTCGCCTGGAACCATGGTGGTGTGGCGGAAATCCTCCAGCGCCTGTATCCGTTTGGGGCCGTACCTGCGGGCAACCTGGCGGCATTGCGCGCCCAAACCATAACCTTTCTGCACCAGGCGCCCCCGGTTGAATCCACCACCGCGTTTTCCCTGCAGCACTCCATGCAGCAGACCGTTGACCTTTACCAGTCCCTGCTCAGGCTGAGGCAGGGCGAGGATGGCAAGGCATGAAAGTATTGATTCGCAAGCTGCAACAGGAGTGGCCCGCCTGGGTCGCCATTGCCTTTATCGCTTTGCTACCCTTTAATCGCTCGGGACTGGCGCTGGCCGTATTCGTGCTGGCTTTTCCTTTCCTGTGGCGGTCACCGGTTCACGGCGATCGGACCCGGCAACTGTTCGCCTGGATGCTGCCGCTGTTCCTGTGCTTTTGGGTACCCATGGTGCTATCCAGCTTCGATTCCTATGACCCGGGCAAAAGTTGGTCCCAGAGTCTCGTTAACCTGCGCTTTCTTCTTGCTGCTGTCTCTATGGGCGTGCTGCTACATCCGCGGTCTCTGCGCGATCGGGTGTTGATGGGTGCCGCCTTGATTCTTCTGTTCTGGGCCATTGACGGCTTCATACAGCTGATCTTTGGCTACGATCTCTTCGGCATCCCGATTCATGGGGAGCGTTTGAACGCGCTGTTTTTCAAGAAGTACCAGTTCTATGGCCCGGTCATGGCCATGTTGTCACCACTGCTGCTTGAGTATGCCCGCCGCCGTTGGAATGGCTGGGCCTGGGCCATGACTTTTGCCTTGGTACTCGGTGCCGTGCTGATCGCCGGTATGCGCTCTGGCTGGGTGGCCATTGCTATGGTGATCGGGGTCTATGCGGTGCTTATGCTGCGCCGCGAGAACCGAGGCCTGCGGCGCGTCACCATGGCCGTTCCCGCACTGCTTATGCTCGTGGTGGCATTAAGCTATGCGGCCTCACCCATCTTTCAGCAGCGTGTGGCTACCACGCTGGAGTTGACGCAGGGGACAGAAGCGGCACTGAACGTGGCCTCATCCAACCGGGTACCCATCTTTACGAATGCCTGGTCTATGTACCGGGACCATCCCATCAATGGTGTTGGCGTACGCGCATTTCCAGCGGCCTATCTGGAATACGCGGAACCCGACGATCCGCACGTGGCAGCGCTCGGCGGCACACGCGGGGCCCGGCATGCGCATAACGTGGTGCTGGAGCTTATGGCGGATATGGGCACCATCGGCTTACTGGCCGGTATCGCCGGCGCTGTGCTGGGCTGGCGTCGTTGGCGCGGCATGCGCCCTGACCAGAAACAGGATGCGTTTCCCTTTGTGCTGGCGCTGGCGCTGGTGCTATTTCCGGTGAATACGCACTTCGCGCTCTATGGAACCTATATTTCGACGCTGATCTGGTTTTTGGTCGGTCTGTGGGCCTCCGTCATCGAGCCCGGCAGCAGACAGCCCCCCCGGACCGAGCAGGCTTCGGAAAACTAGCGCGTCCACAGCGTGTCACACTGCTGTTGCCGTGCTGCCAGCTGCGCAACAGAGGCCTGTTGCCAGGCCCCATCAAGGTACAAGGACGGCCTAAAACCTGCGGCCTGCAACTGATACAGCATGGCTCTGGCAGCTTCCGGCCGGTGTAACTCCGGCGAGAACTCCAACATGAGCGCACGCGTACGCTGCAGGGCCTTGCGGGCGCCAGCCAGCACCGCCGGTTCATGGCCTTCCACATCCAGTTTCAAAATCCAGATAGGGCTCTGGTCGCAGCCCCGCGTGGCAAGGTAACCATCCAGCGTTCTTACGGCTACGCGGGTGCTGCGCGAGGCGCTGACCAGTGGCTCCAGCGAGTGCTTGCCCAAATTCTTCCTGCCATGCTGGTAGAGCGTGGCCCGGCCATCCTCCGCACCCAGCGCCGACGCTGACACCTCGGCACTGTCAATGTCGTTGCGCTTGAGATTACGTCTTAGCAGCGCCTGGTTGACCGGGTCCGGCTCGAAGCCATGCACCTGCAAACGCCCGGCGCTCAGCCGGTGGAATAGCACGCTGTACCAGCCAATATTGGCGCCCACATCAAGCGCCAACGCGCCTTCTTCCGGTGCGATTTGTGCTTCCAGCCACTGCAGATACCAGGGCTCATGCACCTGATATTTGTAAATCCGCCGACCGACATCGTCCGGAACGTGGACCTCTAGTTGCATACCCAGCGGTAAATTTCGGGCCAGCAACTTCCGCTTGCGTAACACCCCTCGGTGCCAGCCGTATGCCAGCTGGCGCGCCAGGCTCATGGCTTGTCTCCCCCCGAAGGGCGCGCATCCCGTCCATAGAAATCAGGTTCACCCTCCGGGCGGGTCTTAAAGCGACGATGAATCCACCAGTACTGTTCCGGTGCCTCACGAATCTGGGCTTCCAACAGATCATTGATGCGGGCCAGATCCGCCTCCGGGTCAGGACCGGGAAATTGCTCCAACACCGGGCTGATCACCACCTCGTACACATTTTCTTCGGGCACATAGCGCGGCATCATGGTGACCACGTCACATTGAGCCATACGGGGTAGACGGTGGGTGGCCAGCAAGGTGGCCGCCTGCACGCCGAAGAACGGTACAAAGAGACTCTGCTGCGGCCCAAAGTCCTGATCTGGCGCATACCAGACCAGATCACCCCGACGCAGCGCCCGCACCGCACCCAGCATGTCGCGCTTGCTGATCATGCCGCTGGCATAATGTCGTCGGCCGCGATTCTGGTACCACTCCAGCACGGGATTGCCCAGGGGACGATAGATACCCAGGCCTGGAAACTGCGTGCCAAAAAGGCAGGCACCCAGCTCAAGACTGGTCACATGCGCCGTAATCACCAGCACGCCACGCCCGGTCTCCCGCTGGGCGCGCATCGCCTCCTGACCACGCACTCGAACGAAGGACTGCAGCTTGTCCGGATGGCCACTCCAACTCCAGGCCAACTCCACCAGCATGCGCGCCAGGGCCCTGAAGCAGCCGCGCAGGATGCGGTCACGCTCCGACGCTGACTGCTCTGGCAAGCAGGCAGCCAGATTGCGTTCCGCAATGCGCCGACGCCCCGCAAGAAACAGACGTAGCAGGGGGCCCAGGGGGGCAACCAGCAACAGGCCCAGTCGGCGCGGTAATCGCCCCAGCAGCCATAAGGCCAGCACCGCCAGCCAACCAGGCCAGTGACGGGGCGCAAAACTGGGGCGCTGCAGTTGTGCTGGTTTCCAGTGATCTTTCATAACGCCATTGTGGCCCGTGAAGGGCTCGCATCCAAGAGGGTCGGGCTGCTCGGCTGCGCTTGCTATACTGGCCGCGCGGCAGTTTTGGAGCACCCATGCGACAGCTTTACTCCCTACTGATGCTCCTGCTTACGCCGGTGAGCCTGTGTTATTTTGCCCTCCGCGGCTTACGCGATCGGCGCTACTGGCGGCACTGGGGTGAGCGCCTGGGTGTGGTTACGGTCAAAGGGCCCGTCGCTTTTCATATTCATGCGGCATCGCTGGGTGAGGTTAATGCGGCCGGGCCACTCGTGAACGCCCTGCTGGAACAAACACCTGCGCCAGACCTGCTGCTCACCACCTTTACCCCCACCGGGCGTCAGCGGGCACGGGAACTGTTCGGCACGCGCATAGGACTGAGCTATCTGCCGTTGGATTTACCCTTGATAGCCGCCCGCTTTTTGCGCACGCTCCAACCGGCAGCGATCGTCGTGGTTGAGACCGAGATCTGGCCCAACCTTTATGCCGCTGCAGCACGAGCCAACACGCCGCTGATCATTAGTAACGCACGCCTATCCCAGGCCTCCCTACGTGCCTACCGCCGCTGTCGACGCCTGATCGCCCCGGCGCTGCGCAGCACGCGCCAAATTCTGGCTCAGAGCGACGCTGACGCTCAGCGTTACATTCAGTGCGGTGCCGACCCGGCCCGGGTAAGCAATGCCGGCAATCTGAAGTTTGATATCCGGGTGCCTGCGAGCCTGTTGGAAACAGGGGAGTTGCTGCGCTCAGCCTGGGGCGTGCAGCGCCCGGTGTTGGTCGCGGGCAGTACTCATGAGGCCGACGAGCAGGTGATGCTTGCGGCGTTTCAGCAGGTGCTGGAACGCCATCCGGCAGCGCTGCTGGTGCTGGCACCAAGACACCCGGAACGCTTTGCGCGGGCCGAACAGCTGGTGCTTGAGCACAAACTCACCGTGAAGCGCCGAAGCGACAGCCGACTGCCAGGTGCGGAGACGCAGTGTCTGCTTATCGACAGTATGGGCGAACTGCTGGATTACTATGCCGCTGCGGATATTGCATTTGTGGGGGGCACTATCGCTGACATCGGGGGACACAACCTGCTGGAACCGGCGGCGCTGGCAAAACCGGTATTGTTTGGGCCACATACGGCCCACGTAAAAGACATCGCGACCCGCTTGCTGGAGAGCGGCGCCGCCAGGCAGGTGCTGACAAGCCGGGACGTATTGGCCGCCGTGGACCAGCTGTTCGCTCACCCGGCGACCCGGGATCGGATGGGTCAGGCGGGGCTGCGGCTGCTGGAAGAGGGCCGGGGTGCATTGCAAAAATCCGTGCACGCCATCCGGGCGCTAGCAACGGATGGGGCGGACCACTGACCGGCCTGGCTGATCATGATCAGCCAGGCGATAAGTCCGTGTCTTATTCGAGGATCGTGTTAACCGCGCGCAGGTCTTCTTCCGAGAGGATACCGCCCGCAAGCTTCAGGCGCAGATGATCCAGGATGTAGGTGTGACGGGCCAGGGAGTTGTCCCGCGATGCACCATAAAAGCGTTGTTCCGCCAGCAGCACGTCGACGATGGTACGCGTGCCCACTTCAAAACCAGCCTGTGTGGCTTCCAGCGCGCTATCAGCAGAGCGCAAGGCCTGGCCAAACGCCTGTACCTGCTCAATTCCCGCAATCACGGCCCGATAGGCATCCCGGGTGTTGCGCACCGTGGTGCGCTGTTGCTGATCCAGATCCATCTGCGTGGCGGACAGCTCATAGCGCGCCTGGCGAGTACGCGAGGACACGAAGCCGCCCTGGTAAATGGGCACGCGCAAGGTAAGCCCATAGCTCAGATCCTGGTTTTCCAGCGAGGTAATCCCGATCGGCAGCTGGTTGTCGTCCCGCAGCAGGAATTCATTGTTGGTGAAATCCGTGTAGCCCGCCGTAAAACGCAGGGTCGGAAAGTGACCGGTCCGCTGCAGCCGGGCGTTCGCATCGGCCACATCGACCGCGTAGTTGGCAGTGAGCACGCGCGGGTTGTTGATCAGTGCCTGCTGCACCCAGGCTTCAATATCATTTGGATCCGGGGTGACCAGCGGCAGTTCCTCCTGCAGCGCGTCCACTTCCTCAAAATACTCACCGGTGAGTTCACGCAGGCCTTCACGGGCATCGGATAGCTGGTTGCGTGAAACAATGGCCCGCGCCCTTGCGTTGTCATATCCGGCGCGCGACTCGTAGACATCGGTGATGGCCGTCAGCCCTACTTCGAACTTCTGCTCGGCCTGTTCAAATTGCCGTTGCAGAGCCAGTTCCTCAGCTTCGGAAAACACCACGCGATCGCTGGTGGTCAGGACCTCAAAGTAGGCCACCGCCACGCGCACGAGGAAATCCTGATAGGCCGCCTGGTAGATGGCATCGCCTTGCTGCACCTGACCGCGGGCCAGATCCAGCGTCTCGAAGTTGGCCTGATCATAGATCACCTGGTCCAGACCCAGGCCCCAGTTATCCGTATCAGCATCCTGATCAGATACCTGAACCCCATTGATAGAGGTTTTTGAGTTACCGCGGTTCAGCCCGGCCGAGCCGGACAGTTGCGGCAGAAAATTGGCATAGGCCTGTCGTTCCGTTTCACCGCTCGCGTCGCGCCGAAAGCCAGCCGCTTGCAAGATGGGATCGTTCTTTAACGCCAGATCATGCACGCCAATGAGGTCGACCGCCGTGGCGTGATTGCTGCCAAATACGCTGGCAAAGGCAATCGCGCAGACAAAATAAGGTCCCGGTTTAAGAAGGCTAGCCATGTATCACTCCAGTGTTTTTAGAACTCAAACTCGGGGGCTGTTTCCGCATTGACCAGCGCCGGGAGGTCCGTTTCAAACAGACATTCACGGCGCCACTCGGTCGCGTTCAGGCGAGTAAACAGCCATGCTTCCATGGCCGGGGACTCCCCGACAATGCAGAACAGGCGGCCACCAGGATTGACCCAGCCCATAAAGGCTTCGGGCAGACAAGGTACGGAACCGGTCACCACGACCACGTCCTGCGCCTGCTCTGGCTGCCAACCGCTCATCACATCACCCGTAAAGAGCTCTACGTTATTAATGCCCTTTTCGCCCAGCAGCTCACGTGCTCGCTGAGTAAAGGATTCGTGTATATCGACACTCACCACTTGCTTGGCCAGCTGAGCCAGACAAGCCGTGACAAAACCGCTGCCGGTGCCGATTTCCAGCACCGTTTCTTCGGGCTGGATGTCAACAGCCTGCAACAGTCGTCCTTCGACAATGGGCTTCATCATGACCTCGTCATGATCCAGCGGCACATGCAGGTCCGCAAAAGCCATTTTGCGATAGCGAACCGGCACGAAATCCTCGCGCTGAATGGACTCGAACAAAGACAGTACGCGGGCGTCAAGGACTTCCCAAGTACGGACCTGTTGCTCCACCATATTGTGGCGCGCCTGTTCAAAGTTCATTGTCATAGTGCCAACACCTTTCGCAGCCTCTAATGGGCTTTTTTTCGGGGCTGCAAAGAGTACGCCCTCAGGCCCCATGAGGCAACCGAAAGCGTGCCGCCAGCAGGACTTGGGCCAAAGTGCCATAAGTCACTTTTACGGCTAAACTGGTGCACGCCCCTGCGTTGTCATGCGCGACGCCCGGGCGCTGCAAAGCACTGCGGCGCCCATGCGTGTTGTCGAGGAACGAGTTTGAAGCAAGTTCGTGAAATTCTTGTAAGAAAACCCGTGAAAGTCCGGTCATGAGCAATAAGTCCGGAGTCACGGCTCGGTTTGAAGCGCTGGCCTTAACGCATAACACCGCCTTGTACCGCTATGCTCTGTGGCTTTGTGGTAATGACGCGCTGGCCAAGGATCTGGTACAGGA
This sequence comes from Lysobacterales bacterium, assembly GCA_029935455.1. Lineage (GTDB taxonomy): Bacteria > Pseudomonadota > Gammaproteobacteria > Xanthomonadales > SZUA-36 > Marinihelvus. The sequence continues at coordinate 26,895 of JAOZKI010000019.1, forward strand.
AACCTTTCTCCGTGCCTGGAAGGCCTTCCACCGGCTGCAAGACAAGCGCGCCGCGAAAAGCTGGCTGATCACGATCTTACGTCGTGAGTACGCCCGCACTTTTGAACGTAAAGTGCCGCCCTTCACTGATTTGGAAGGGCTGGAACTGGAGGAGCCCAGCGAGCTTACGCCGGAGGCGCGCGCGGAACGGGACTTGCTACGACGCAGTATCGCGGCTTTGCAACCACGCTATCGTGAGCCGCTGCTGCTGCAGGTCGTTATGGGTTTGAGCTGTGATGAGATAGCGCTCCAGCTAGGCATAGGCAAGAACGCAGTGATGACGCAGCTCCACCGGGCCCGGGCCCAGCTGAAAGAGAAGCTGCAAAGAGACGGTATTACTGGAAACATACATGAACTTTTCTGAATACAAGCGCCGCTTGAACGCGGAACCACGCAGCCAGGACCCGGAATTACTGGCCGCGCGGAACCACGATGCACGCTACGCAGAAGCCGCTGCAGAGGCGGCGGCGTTTGAGCACAAGCTCGAGCAGGCTCTGGCTGTTCCCCATGATAGCGACGCTTTTCTGGCCACGCTGCGCGACGCGATGGAGCAAGACCGCAAGCCCGGTAAGGCGCGCTGGCTGGCCCTGGCAGCGAGCCTGAGTATGGCGGTGGGCCTGAGCGTGCTGCTCTACTGGAACCATGCCAGCTATCGCAGCATCAACCACTATGTGCAGGAGCATTACGCCCACGATGGTCCGGAGCTACTGGCACGCGCCGCCACTCTGACCGGGCCGATGGCAGCGAAGCAAACCAATGAAATTCTGGCCAGCTTTGGCGTCAGCGCGAACCCGGCCCTCAGCGACCGCGTGCGCTTCATCAAATTTTGCCCCAGCGTGCATGGTCGTGGTGCGCATATGGTGCTCAGCACCACTGAGGGGTTGGTTACCGTGATGTATATGCCGAAGACCAGTATTTCCAAGCCCATGCTGTTTGAGGTGGATGGGCAGCGTGCTGAGGTGGTGTCCCTGGAGCTTGGCGCCGCGGCTATTGTGGGCGCCAGCGAGCAGGCCGGGCAGGAACTGGAAGCGGTATTACGCGAGGCGCTGGTGGCTGCCGCCGCTTCCGATAGCGTCGATACCTAAAACACCTGATCGGTGAGGTAGCGACCTTTGGCACATGGCTTAAGCCATGCTTCTGCTAAGGTAAGCGCTCAACTGCCAAGACGCCATGCCCTTACGCTGAACGAGCCCGTGCCATGAACAAACCCCTCTGGATCGGAATCCCTACCGCCCTCATCGTGCTGCTGCTAGCGGGCATGTGGTGGTACAACGAGGAACCCGCCCTGTTCGACCCCGCTGAGCGTGCCAGTGCCTACGCCAGCGAGCGCGGCTACCAGCCCGTCACCGGCCTGGCAACCACAAGCGCCTTGATCAATGTGGTCGATGAAATGTTGAACAAGCGGGGTGGCTATCTCTCGAATGACATTCTCCCACCCTGGATTCTGCTCGATAACGTACCCAACTGGGAGTTTGGCGTCCTCACCCAGAGCCGTGATTTGGCCCGCGCCATGCGTAATGACTTCAGCCGTTCGCAAACGCAGTCCGCCGCCGATGTGGATCTTGAACAGGCTGATCCTTTACTGCACTACGACGCTGGACGCTGGCTGCCCCCGGCCACTGAGGGCCGCTATCGCAATGCGATCAAGCACTTGGATGCCTATTTGGCTCGCCTCTCGGATCCGGCTCAGCCCAATGCGCAGTTCTATGCCCGTGCCGATAATCTGGCTGACTGGTTGGCTATTGTGGAGAAAAGGCTCGGCTCCCTGAGCCAGCGTCTGTCAGCCAGCGCGGGACAGCGGCGCTTCAACACGGACCTGGCGGGGGAAACAGAGGCCCGGCAGTCCACGGGTGTGGCGCAGGAGGTGGTGGTTAAAACACCCTGGATGGAAATCGATGACGTGTTCTATGAAACACGCGGAACCACCTGGGCACTGATTCACTTTCTGAAAGCCCTGGAAGTTGATTTTGCCGATGTGCTGGCCAAGAAAAACGCCACCGCCAGCTTCCGCCAAATCATTCGTGAGTTGGAAGCCACTCAGGAACCCCTGCGTTCCCCCATGGTGCTCAATGGCAGCAAGTTCGGCGCGCTTGCCAACCACTCCTTGGTCATGGCCAATTACGTCGCGCGCGCCAACGCCGCCATTATTGACCTGCGCTTCTTACTGTCCGACGGATGACCTGTACCGCGTTCGAAGCGGCGCCAGCCAATGTCTGAGTTCAAGGTGATCCAAAGGCCGCTACCCTACTGCCAGCAGCTAGCGGTGCGGGATCTATCGGGCATTCATCTGGTGGTTGTGCACTGCACCGAACTGCCTGATCTGGCGATGGCGCGAGCCTATGGGGAACGGGTGCATTATGCCGCCAGCCAGACTGGAAACAGTGGTCACTTCTACATTGACCGCGATGGTCGTTGCGAACAGTGGGTACCCCTGACACAGATAGCGCACCATGTGCGCGGTCACAATGACGACAGCATCGGCATCGAACTCGTTAATCGGGGCCGCTATCCGCACTGGTACCACAGCCAACACCAGTCCATGACGGAAGCCTACACGGACCCGCAGCTTGCCAGTTTGTTGGCGCTGCTTCAGCAACTGCGTGAACAGCTGCCAGAACTGCGTCATATCGCTGGCCATGAGGACTTGGATCGGGATACGGTCGCTGCCGAAGACGACCCGCGGCAACAGCTGCGCCGCAAGATGGACCCCGGCCCGCTGTTTCCCTGGCATGTGATTCTTCCGCGTAGCAAACTGCTGAGATATCCCGAACATCCGGAACCGGTGGCATGAAGCGAATCTGTGTGTACTGCGGCTCCAGCCAGGGTCGCCAACCCGAATACCGACTGGCGGCTCAAGAGCTCGGTGAAGCCTTGCTGGAACGCAATCTTGGTCTGATCTATGGCGGTGCCAGTGTCGGCATTATGGGCGCAGTGGCCGATACGGTGCTGGCTGGCGGCGGCGAGGCGATTGGCGTGATTCCCGAAGCGCTGGCCATCAAGGAAGTCGCCCACGAGGGCCTTAGTGAGCAACACGTGGTCGCCACCATGCATGAGCGCAAGGCCCTGATGGCGGACCTAGCGGACGGTTTTATTGCACTCCCCGGTGGCTGGGGCACGCTGGAGGAGATTTTTGAAGCCCTGACCTGGGCGCAGCTGGGCTTTCACGAAAAACCCTGTGGCTTGCTGAATGTGGCTGCTTACTACGATCAGCTAGCCGCCTTTCTGGAACAGGCATTCGATGAACAGTTTGTGCGGCCGGTCTATCGGCAGCTGCTGCTGATTGAAAGCCAACCGGCGAAACTGCTTGAACGGTTCGCCAGCTATCGGGCACCGCGAATAAAAAAGTGGCTTGGCCCATCGCAGCGGTGACGCCCCGCACGCGGCTTATTCCGCGTGCAAGGCCTTGATCGGGTCCAAATCGGCAGCCTGCCGCGCCGGATACCAGCCGAACACCACGCCGGTGATCAGACAGATGCTTACCGACAGCACAATGGCAAACAGGGACCAGGCGGCGGGCCAGCCCGCAAACTGTTGGATAATGAACGCCAGCAGCAACCCGAAAAAGATACCAATCAGGGCGCCAATGGCGGCCACCGTTGCCGATTCCATCAAAAACTGGTGCTGAATATCCAGTTTGCGTGCGCCCAGTGCGCGCAGCAGACCAATTTCCCGGGTCCGCTCCAGTACCGTTGCCAGCATAATATTCATGATCCCGATACCGCCCACCAGCAGGGAAATGCCCGCAATGGCAGACATAACAATGGTGAAGATTTGCTGGGTCTGTTGCTGCTGCTTTAACAGCGCTGCCGGAACCACCAGCTCGTAGTCGTTCTGACCGCCATGGCGCCGGCCCAATAGATGATTCACGGTTTTCGCCGTCTGCTGCGGACTGGCGTCATCGTCTAGGCGCAAGCGCACGGCATCTAGCTCACTTTCCAGCGACTCGAAGCGCAAGCGCTTGTAAGCCGTTTCCAGGGGCAAAAAGACCCGGTTCCGATCCCCGCCAAGACGGATGCCCTGGAACTCATCCTTGCTCAGATCCCGATCAGCAAGCACGCCCACCACCTCCAGCCAGAGATGATTGACTTTGATGCGCTGGCCCACCGCATTACCCGAGGGAAACAAATCCCGCGCAGCCTGGGCACCCAGCACCGCGACCTGTTGGTAGCGCCGATTGTCTTCTTCCGTAAACATACGCCCGGCGGACAGGGTCAGGCTCGCCAGATCAAAATAACTGGGCGTTACCGCCAATACCTGTGCCTCCGAAGGCGCTTCAAAACTGAATAAGGCCCAGCTCTTTATTTTCTTCTCTTCGCTGACGGCCACCACGCTGGGCAAAGTTTCCCGCATGGCGCGTACATCGCTGCGTGATAAACCTACCGATTGCTCACGCACCTCACGCAGCGTTTCCTCGTCCAGCTCGCGGCTCTGTACCAGCAGGTTGCGCAAGCCCATGGATTCGATCAGCCGCATGGCTTCCTGTTTGGCGCCCTCACCGATGCTCAGCATGGCAATCACCGCACCCACACCAAACACCATGCCGAGCAGGGTAAGCGCCGTGCGCAGTTTGTGCTGCTTCAACTGCCCAAGCGCATGGCGAAAACTGTCTCGGCTGATGCCGTCAAGCAGGCTCATACTTCCGCCTCACCCGGTGGGAACAGGGCCACCTCATCGCCGGGTTCCAAACCACCCGTCACTTCCGAGCGGTTCGGGCCACGCAGGCCCAGTTCCACATCGCGGCGCACCAGCTCACCGGCTTCCCGTACCAGCACCCAGTCCTGCTCGCCCTCCCGATAGAGCGCCTGATTGGGCACTGCCACCGTATCCGCCACTTCGCTGATATTGATGGTCGCGGTCACAATGGCACCCGGAATGATCCAGCTCGGATCCGCGTCTTGCAGCGCCACCACCACGGTAAAAAACTTCACTGGGTTGTCACGCTCCACGGGTGCGGCCGTTGCGCTGATGGACTTGAGCTCTGCGGCAATGGGACGATCCGGATAGGCATCAATGACCACCGTGGCTGACTGTCCCGGAGACAGACCGACCGCTTCCGTTTCCAGCACCAGCAATTCCGCTTCCATCTTGTCGAGATTGGGGATGCTGGCCAGTTTGTTGCCGGCAAACACCGTGCTGCCAACATCCACCTGTTGGCCCCACCAGCTCTTCTCAATCACAAAATAGCCATCGTGAGGCGCGAGCACTTCCTGATTGTCGAGCATGACCTGCTGCTCTTTGAACTTGGATTCCTGCGTCGCCCGCTGGGCATTCAGAACGGCCACCTCAGCGCCCTGCCGATCGCTGTAGGCCTCTTTCTTGCCTTCCAGATGGCCTGACTTGTAGTCCAGCAAGGCCCGATCGCGCATGGCGTCAATGATTTCGAAGCGTGAATAGGCCAGGTCATTTTCAAAATCGAATTCCTCCGCCATGACCTTCTCGATATCGACAATCTCAAGATCATTGCCCAGTTCAGACAGCAGCCGCTCAAGTTCACGCTGCTTGCCCATCACCTGCAAGTCGACCTTGTCGATCTCGATGCCCGCCGCGCTGGCTTCTCGTTCTGCGCCAGAAACATCAAAGCGCGCCACTACGTCACCCGCTTGTACCCAGCTGAAGTTAGGTGCCAGCCAGTTGATCGTACGCGGCGCACGACTGCCCTGGGGTGGTTTGATTGGCGTTGACTCGGCCGCCTTCAGCTCCCCCTTGGAGCGAAGGGAAATGACGAAATCGCCACGCTCTACCGTCAAAGTTTCGACCGCGTTATCCGCGTCCTCGCCGCAGCCGGCAAGCGCCAGCAAAAGGGGGGCGAGAACTAATGCCTGGGGTTTCATAGGCCGGCCACCTCCCGCGTATCACTGATCAGAATCTCGGCATTGATATTCATACCTGGTCGCATCAGTTCCGTATCCGGATTCATCAAGGCCACCGTCGCGTCAAAAACCTTGTCAGGCTGATTGGTGGAGCGGGTGTGCACCACGGAGGCCAGCTCGGTGATCTCACCGACAAACTCGCGATCCGGGGCCGCATCCAGCGTGAAGCGCACTTGCTGACCCAAGGCGATGCGGGCCGCCTCACGCTCGGGTATTTCGATATAGGCCGCCAGCTGGGTCAGATCCGGAAACTCGATCACCCGACGACCACCCCAGACGTTATCGCCCACGGCCATTTTGTTATTGCGCCGGTCGCGCACATGAATGACCACCCCAGGGCCCGGCGCGCGGATGGTCATGCGGCCGATGGACCCCTGAAAGCGATCGACATCACTCTGCAGAACCGCCACTTCACGCTCCAGAATCTCTGACTCGGTGGCCTGAATGATTTTTTCCTGCGCCAATTCTTCGCGCCGCAGCGCCAACTGGATGGTGGCGAAATCGAGTTCCAGCTGGTTTTGACGGTAATCTCGCGCCGCCAGCAGATTTTCCGGTATGTCGGCCTTCAAACGGGCTTTTTCCAGGTCCGCAATCGCCTCTTCCACCTGCAAGCTCAGCTCAGCCAGCGTCTCTTCGCCGACGATATTGGTCTTTTCCAGCTCCTTCTGTTTCTCGTTCAGCGCGTTGTTTTTATCCCGCAGCTGGGTCATCAGATCTTGCGTGTCAAAGCGCAGCAGGGGCGCACCCTCAGGTACCGGCTTGCCGTCCGGCGCCATGTAGGAAATGGTGTAGTTCCAAACATCCTGCAACGCCGGCGGACCAAAATAGTAAGAGTTCGCCGACTTCAGCTCACCCGTCACCTTCACCACGGGCCCCATCGGTGTCTGCTCCAGCGCAACAACCGCCGATTCGCGATCACAGGCCGCCACCAATAGCGCTGTGGCCAGCATGAGCAGGGTTGGTTTACCTGTCCAAAGAGCCTTCATCAGAGCACCTCCACCAACGCGCTCATGCCCGGTAACAGGCCAGCGTCCGCTGCGTCTTCCAATAGCACCACGGCCTCAAAGTAGTCCGCATCACCCCATTCCTGACGTTTCGACCCACTCTCGGAGATGTCCGTCAGACGCCCGGAAAAGCTGCGGTCACGAATTGCATCCAGTCGAACAGTGACCGCATCGCCATCGGCAACGCGCGGGCGGTCGACGCCGTTGACCCATACCCGCACGGCCAGGTCAGAGGTATCAGCAACCTGAGCGACGCGGAAGCTGGTCTGTACCGTATCGCCCTCCTGAAATTTGGCTCGGGTCCAGGGATGGTTCATATAAATCACATAGCCGGTCTGCGCCGCTTCAATGGTGAAGCTTTCCAGCATCTGCGCCCACCAGCGTTCCTGAGCGGCCAGTTTGTCCGCATCCAGTGCGGTCTGGCGTTTGCGCTCAGCCAGGCTTTTTTGTCGATCGTCGAACTGCTTGCGGGCATCTTCAAGACCGTTGACCGCCTCCTCGTAGGCAAGCTGATTTTCCGCGTATTCAATCGCGCCCATCAGGTCCTCTGGCACCTCGGCCTGCAAACGTGACAGCTCAAGGCGCACCTGGGCCTGCTCCAGTTGGTAGCGCGCCTGTTTCAGCTCTTTTTCCAAGCGTGCTAGATCCCGCTCCGTGCGCGCCTGTTCCGTGCGCGCAGCCTCGCGCTGCCCCTCCAGTTGCGCGGCTGCCTCCGTGCCATCAAATTCGACCACCATATCCC
>JAOZKI010000019.1:34559-36151 GCA_029935455.1 Lysobacterales bacterium
ATGCTGATTCTGGAGCGCCAAGTGGTCGTTAGGGGCACAATGATTTCCTGCGCCTGGCGAGAAAAGACCTCACCGGTCAGCATGGGGGGCGGCGTGTCTGCCGTAGCTGCTGTGGCAGCCAACAGCAGCGCACTAAGCAATGGCTTTCGCATGACGTTCCTCTCTTAAAATACTGCCGTCCATCATGTGGACCTGGCGTTGGGCGAAGTTCGCAATGTCTTGTTCATGAGTCACCATGACAATGGTTTGCCCGTCCCGGTTGAGCTCTTGTAGCAAATCCATAATGGCGTCTGAGGTACGGCTGTCCAGGTTTCCCGTAGGCTCATCTGCCAGCAACAGCCTGGGTTCGTTAATTAACGAACGAGCGATAGCCACGCGCTGTCGCTGCCCCCCAGACAGCTCATTGGGCTTATGATCCAATCGGTCACCAAGGTCAACGCGCTTGAGCAGCGCTACGGCGCGATCCCGGTCTTCCTCGCGAAAACCCTGATCGTGATAACGCCGTGGCAACAGCACGTTTTCCAGCGTGGTGAGGCGGGGTAGCAAATGGAAGCTCTGGAAAATAAAGCCGATGTATCGGTTGCGGAATTCTGACAACTGATCATCATCCATTTCGCTGACGGCCTGGGAATCCAGTCGATAGCTACCGCCGTCGGGTCGGTCCATGCAGCCAAGCATATTCAGCAGGGTGGACTTGCCAGAGCCTGACCGTCCCATTATGGCCAGAAATTCTCCTTCATCGATCTGCATGTCCACGCCATCCAGCGCATGAATGGTCTGGGCGCCAATCTGGTAGGTTCTGCGAAGTTGCTTCAACTCAATCATGTGGTGCTGCTCTGTTCCCCCGGTCTCGCGGTTGAGACCCGCGATTCGACTCTTTACTGGCTGCGCACGGTAACGGCTGGGCCGTGAAAACCCTGTGGAGTGATGCGACAGCGGACCGGGCCTATTGGTTCCGTTGGACGGAGCGCCTTCGCTGTCAGGGAGCTTGCGCGAGCAGCAACGCGCGCAGCGGTGCCGGGTGGCCTTCAACCGTCAACCCCGGGTTGTCAGCATCGAGGCACTGGGCCAAGGACTCAAAGCGCATCCAATCGGTACTGCGCTGCTCCTGCGGCGTGGTGGCCGTTAGATCAAGCACACGGATAGACTGGTAGCCAGCTTCACGCAGCTGCGCCCGGAGACGATGCAGGCTCGGCACTTCATGGACGTTTCGCATACGCGCATAGCGACCGGGTGGTCTCAGGCTCTGGTCTCCTTCCAGCACCAGGGTTTCCAGGACCAGCCGTCCCCCCTTATGCAAGCAAGAGCGCAACCGGCCCAGGTGGTCCAGCGGATCGCGCCGATGGTAGAGCACGCCCAGAGAACAGACCAGGTCAAATCCAGTCAACGGCGCCGGCAAATCCGTGTCCCGCAGCGGCAGCACGTAGTTCGGGGCGGGGCCTGAAAAATGACGCTGGGCCATCCACTGCATGAGAAACAGCGTGGTGGGATCGATCCCCACCACGCAGCGGGCGCCAGCTGCCAGCATGCGCCAGCCGAAATAGCCGTTACCACAACCCACATCGAGTACCGTCTGCTGCACCCAATCAATA
>JAOZKI010000071.1 GCA_029935455.1 Lysobacterales bacterium
GCACGCGCGACAAACCCTATTTCAAGTCTTCACACAATGTGCGAACGCAGACCATGACGCAAAAAACCGAAACCCGGGCCTTCCAGGCCGAGGTTCAGGAAGTTCTGAACCTGATGACCCACTCCCTGTACTCCAATAAGGAGATTTTTCTGCGGGAGCTGATTTCCAACGCCTCCGATGCCTGTGACAAGCTGCGCTTCGAGGCCTTGGCCAACGACAGCTTATTGCCCCAAGGCGGCGAGTTGCAGATCGAGATTGAGGCGGATGAGGAAAAGCGTCTGCTGATCATTCGTGACAACGGCATCGGCATGACCGAGGCTGAGGTGATCGAAAATATCGGTACCATCGCCCGCTCGGGCACGAAACGCTTCCTGGAGCGCGCTCAGGGCGAGGACGGTTTTGATCAAAATCTTATCGGTCAGTTCGGTGTGGGTTTCTACTCCGCCTTTATCGTGGCGGACAATGTGACGCTGCTTACCCGTCGCGCAGGCAGTGCGGCGGAAGCCGGTGTGCGCTGGTCCTCCAGTGGTGACGGTAGCTATGAAATCGGTGCCATGGACCTGCCTCGGGCCGGTACGGAAATCATCCTCCACTTGAAAGAAGAGGAAAGCGAATTTCTGCAAAGCTGGACGCTGCGCGGGCTGATTTCCCGTTACTCGGATCACATCGGCTTTCCGATTCGCCTGAAGGAGCTGGTGCCAGCCGATGAGGAAGGCGGCGAGCCAACGATCAGTTGGGCGGCGGTGAATCAGGCCAGTGCGCTCTGGACGCTGCCCAAGAGCGAGCTTTCCGATGAGCAATACACAGGCTTCTACACGCATTTGACGCACGATCATCAGGCGCCGTTGAGTTGGGCCCATAACACGGTGGAGGGGGCTCAAAACTATACGTCATTGCTCTATTTGCCAGCCGCAGCTCCCATGGATTTCATGCTGCAGCGCGATGAGCGACAAGGGCTGAAGCTGTACGTTAAGCGGGTTTTCATTATGGATGCGGCGGAGCAGCTACTGCCACACTACCTGCGTTTTATGCGCGGCGTGGTGGATTCCGATGATCTGCCGCTGAACGTCTCGCGCGAGCTGCTGCAGGAGAATGAAGCGGTGCGCAAGATTCGGGCCGCGGTCACCCGGCGCAGCCTTGATCTGTTGACCAAACTGGCCAAGTCCGAGCCGGAAAAATACGCCCAATTCTGGGCGCAGTTCGGCACAGTGCTGAAAGAGGGCGTGGTGGAAGATATGGGCAACCAGGAAAAGGTGGCCAAGCTGTTGCGCTTTACCTCCACGCAGGACGTGGATGCGGGGCAGGTGACCAGCCTGGAAGACTATCTGGAGCGCGCCGGTGAAGAGCAGGATACGATCTGGGTGATCACGGCGGATAGCCTAACAGCGGCTCGGCACAGCCCTCATCTGGAGCTGTTCAAGAAGAAAGACATTGAGGTGTTGCTGCTGCACGATCGAATCGACGAATGGATGCTAGGTTACTTTCAGGAGTTCCAGGGTAAGAAGATACGCTCGGTGGCCAAAGGTGATCTTGCTCTTGATGGTGAGGAAGCGGCCGATGAGGCGCAGGAAAAGCCGGAACTGCTGGCGCGTATGGAACAGGTGCTCGGTGACGGGGTACAGGAAGTTCGTGCCAGCCAACGTCTGACCGATTCGGCCTCCTGTCTGGTGCTTAACGAGCAAGATATGGCACTGCATTTGCGCCGCATGCTGGAGCAGGCCGGGCAGGAACTTCCGGACAGCAAGCCGGTGCTGGAAGTGAATCTGTCCCATCCACTGCTGGCGCGCCTGGAGAGCGCTGCTGACAGCGATTTTGCGGACTGGACGCATATCGTGCATGAACAGGCCGTGCTGGCTGAGGGCGGGCAGTTAGAGGATCCCGCGGCGTTTGTGCGACGTGTTAACCGCCTGATCCTGAACGTGGCTAGCGAGTCCTGACCTGACCAGGTCAAGTTTTGAGCTATAGCCTTTGGTTCCGTTGAAGGACCGTCCCAGGGCCTGTCGCTTGACAGGCCTTGTGTTTCTTACGGCCTGCTTGCGGCCGATTATTCATTGATCCTCAGATGCGCCCGGTTGGGCTGGACGTCCACTCCAGCGATTAGGGTGTGGCGGCAGTCTGCTGGAGCAGACGCTGCAAGCGTTTCTCTGGCTTACCCATCGCCGGCGTGTCCTGGGCCCGATCTGGGAGGGCATCGATTCTGGGTGGCTACGCCTGACTTCGTCAATGCACGGTGACGATCTTGATGCACAATTGATCTGAAATGTGCTACCACTAGAGGAATACCAATGTAAGGAATATGCCCCCCTAACCAATCTGGAGTCCCCAATGCACCTTTCCTCCGTACGCTACGCTTTTTCTTTGGCCTGCTTTAGCTTGCTGGCCCCCGCAGCCGGTTTCGCACAGGACGTCATTAGTCTCGATGTGGGCGTCGCCGTGAAAAGCCAAAAAGTCAGCAGCCTTTTGTTGGCCACCAGCCAGCAGGCACAGCGGTCCGATCAGCAACTCAACCGTAACGACGTGATTGGCTTGAAGCCGCTGGCACCCGCGGTGCAACCGCTGCAGGTTCCCGTCACGGCGGATGGTTTTGTCACCATTGACGCGGTGGCGCAACACGATGCGGCCACGTTGCAGGCCGACCTGGAGGCGCTTGGCATGATCAGGGGTGCGCGCTTCGGACGCATGGTTTCAGGGCTGCTGCCGGTCGATCGCATCGGTGAGCTGGAAGATCTGACCAGTTTGAATGTGGCCCAGCCCGCGCTCGCCGCCGTGAGTCGTGGCAGTATTAATAGCCGCGGTGACCGGGCTCAACGTTCACGCCAGGCCCGAGGCCGTGAGAAGGTGAAGGGGCGCGGCATTCGCGTCGGTGTGTTGTCTGATTCCTATGACTGTCTCGGCGGGGCGGCAGATGGCATCGCCAGTAAAGACCTTCCGCCAGCGCGTAAGATCGATGTGCTGCAGGAAGGACCTTGCCCGGCCAGCGACGAGGGTCGCGCCATGATGGAGATCGTGGCGGACGTGGCGCCCGCATCATTCCAGTCTTTTCATTCTGCGTTTAATGGTCAGGCGGATTTCGCTACCGGCATTATCGAACTGCAGCAGGGTGGTGCCGACGTGATTGTCGACGACATCATTTATTTTGCAGAACCCATGTTCCAGGATGGCATCATCGCTCAGGCCATTGATCAGGTGGTGGCCGACGGTGCGGCCTACTTCTCGTCGGCGGGCAATAACGGTCGGGACTCCTACGAAAGCGCCTTCAATAGTAGTGGTACCACTGGGCCGGGTGGCGCTTTACGGCACGATTTTGATCCCGGCCCGGGCGTGGCACCACTGCAGGCCGTCACGCTACAGCCCGGTGCTAACTTTAGCCTGGTGCTGCAATGGGACGAGCCAGCCTTTAGCGTCAGCGGTGCGCCTGGGGCCCAGAGCGATGTCGATGTGGTGTTTTATCTCGACGCGGCCGGCACGCAGGTCATCACGGCCTCCGCCGATAATAATATCGGTGGCGATCCGGTAGAAATCACTGGGCTGAGCTATCCGGCGACGGCGCCGGGGCCCGTGACGGTCTACCTGGGTATCGAACTGTTCGCAGGTGCGCAGCCCGGTTTGATCAAATACGTGTTGTTCGATAGTGGACCGGCCGGTAGCGCAAGCTTTGCCTTTGCTACCAACAGTTCAACCAGCTACGGGCACGCCACAGCGGTTGGGGCCATGGCCACGGGGGCCGCGGCTTGGTTCAACACGGAGTTGTACAGTGACACCTGTAAACCTGCTTGCTTGAACAGTTTCTCATCCGCCGGTGGTATCCCCATTTTCTTTGACACCCAGGGCAACCGTTTGGCGCAGCCGGATGTGCGCTTGAAGCCGGAAGTGGTGGGCCCGGATGGCACCAATAACACGTTTTTCGGGGCCGATATCACCTTCTTGCCACCTGAGCTCGGTGAGAACGACGGCTTTCCCAACTTCTTTGGCACCTCAGCCTCGGCGCCCCATGTGGCGGGTGTGGCAGCCTTGATTCTGGAGAAAGCACCAACCATTACACCCGAGGGCATCTACAACGTGCTGGAAGCCACGGCCAAGGATATGAACGAGCCGGGTCCGGATTTTGACACCGGTTTCGGTTTTATCAATGCCCGGGCCGCGGTGGCCGCTGCGCCTGCGGAAGCGGGTGAGGAGTAAGCCGCTGCACTGCTTGGTAAACACGCCGCCTTCGGGCGGCGTTTTTCCTTGCGCTGTCGACAGCTATTTCCTACGCTGCAGCCTGCGAACGGCATCGACACATTATGGTTCGAATTGATAAATGGCTGTGGGCAGCGCGCTTTTATAAGACGCGCGCGCTGGCTCGAGCGGCGGTACAGGGGGGCAAGGTCTCCCTGAACGGTCAGCGTACCAAGCCAGCCCGAACCCTGAAGCACAATGATGAGCTTTCCATTCTCCGCGGTGAAGAGCGCCTGGTGGTACACGTGCAGGTGCTGGCAGATAAGCGTGGACCCGCCAGTGTGGCACAAACCTTGTACGCAGAGACCCCGGAAAGCGTGGCCGCCAGAACCGCTGCGGCGGAGCAACGGGCGGCGGAGCGCGCTTCGCGGGCTGAGCGTGTTCGGCGGCCGGACAAGCGCCAACGGCGACAGATCATCCGCTTTCGGCAGGATCAGGGTTAAGGGAGCCTGACCGGCGCCCCCGCTAGTCCTTCTTAGCCAGCGTTTTGAGCTCGTAGATCAGATCCAGCGCTTCACGGGGCGACAGCTGGTCGGGATCCAGTGCCTCCAGTGCGGTCTGCAAGGCGCCGATGGGTTCCGATGCAGCCGGTGCAACGGGTGTGTCGGCCGCTGCCGGCGTGGCGAACAGGCTCATCTGTGGCCCCTGGGCAGGGACAGCCTCCAGTCGTTCCAGGTGGCGTCGAGCTTGTTTCAGCACCGGCGTTGGCACCCCGGCCAGTGCGGCCACCTGCAGGCCGTAGCTCTGATTCGCAGGACCTTCTTCAACTGCGTGCAGGAACACAATGCGATCTCCGTGTTCAACGGCTTTCAGGTGGACATTGCTCACGCCTTCCCAATCGCTGGCCAGCTGCGTCAACTCAAAGTAATGCGTGGCAAACAGCGTGTAAGCGCGAACTGATTGGGCCAGATGATCGGCGCAAGCCCAGGCCAGTGCCAGGCCGTCATAGGTGCTGGTGCCGCGGCCAATTTCATCCATCAGGACCAGGCTGTGCTCGGTGGCGTTGTGCAGGATATTGGCGGTTTCCGTCATTTCCAGCATAAAAGTGGAGCGGCCCCGCGACAGATCATCCCCCGCACCGATGCGGGTAAAGATACGATCGATGGGTCCCAGCCTCGCGCTGCTGGCGGGTACCCAGCTGCCGGCGTGGGCCAGGAGTACGATCAATGCGGTCTGGCGCATGTAGGTCGACTTGCCGCCCATATTGGGCCCCGTCACCACCAGCATGCGACGTGCCGGGTCCAGCGCAATATCATTAGGTGTGAAAGGGCCGTCCTGCACTGCTTCGATGACCGGATGACGCCCGGCGCGAATCTCCAGTCCGTGCTCTGTCTTCAGTTCCGGCTGACAGAAAGCCAGCGCGCCAGCCCGTTCGGCCAGGGCTGCGAGTACATCCAGCCGCGCCAGGGCACTGGCCATGGTCTGCAGGCCGGGCAAACAGTCCTGCAGTGCGCTGATGAGCAGTTCATAGCAATGCAGTTCCCGGGCCAGTGCGCGCTCCCGGCTGGACAGCACCTTGTCTTCAAAACCCTTCAGTTCTTCCGTGATATAGCGTTCAGCAGCTTTGAGCGTTTGTCGGCGCGTGTAGTGTGTTGGTACCTTGTCGCTGTGCGCATGGGATACTTCAATGTAGTAGCCATGCACGCGGTTGTAGCCCACCTTTAGTGTGCCAATGCCGGAGTTTTCTTTTTCCTGCTGTTCGTAGGCCAGCAGAAACTCATTGGCGTTTTCGGACAGGCTGCGTAACTCATCCAGCTCTTGGTCATGGCCCGCGGCGATCACGCCGCCATTGCGCTGCAGCACCGGTGGCGCATCCACCAGGGCCTGTTCCAGCAAAGCCAGTTGCTCGGGGAACAGTTCGATGGAGTCGCGTAAGCGGCTAAGATCTTCCTGGCTTTCGCGTGCCAGCAAGTCATGTAATTCGGGAAGGCAGGCCAGCGTGCTGCGTAGCGTGGTCAGATCGCGGGGGCGGGCGGAGCCTAGACCAACGCGTGTCAGTATCCTTTCGATGTCGCCGGCGCCACGTAGAATCTCTCTCAAGGCCTCCAGCTCAGAGCTATGCAGCAGGGCGCCGATGGCGCGGTGGCGCGCTAGTAGTCGGTCCCTGTCCCTGATGGGGTTCAGGAGCCAGCGGCGCAGTAAGCGTCCACCCATGGGGGTGATGCTACTGTCCAGCACGCCCACCAGCGTGTGCGCATCATTACCGTCGGGGTGGGTGACAATTTCCAGGTGCCGCCGTGTGGCCGCATCCAGATGCAGTTGGCTATCCGCTTGCTCCAGTTGCAGTCCCTGTAAATGGGGCAGGGCACCGCGCTGGGTCTCCTGGGCATATTGCAGCAGTGCGCCGGCGGCGGCGATGGCGGCCGGTTGATCCTCAATACCAAAGCCGGACAGATCGCGCGTGGCAAACTGCTCCTGGAGCAGGCTGGCGCAAGCGGACGGATCAAAGTGCCAGGGTGCGCGACGCTTCAGCCCCGGTCGTTGCGCCCATTCTTCCAGCAGGGATGCATCTTCAGCCATGAGTAGCTCAACCGGCTGCAGTCGTTCCAGCTGGGCGGCGAGGTCACCGGTTTCAGCCAGTTCACGAACGCTGAAGTGCCCCGCAGCCAGGTCCAGCCAGGCCAGACCCAAACGGTCGCCCTGCTGAGCCACGGCCGCCAGTAAATTATCCCGCCGCTCTTCCAGTAAGGCTTCGTCGGTAACGGTGCCGGGCGTGACAATGCGAACGACGGCGCGCTCAACCGGGCCCTTGCTGGTGGCGGGATCACCGATCTGCTCACAGATGGCCGCGGATTCGCCCTTGCGTAGTAGGCGGGCCAGGTAACTGTCCACCGCGTGATGAGGAACACCCGCCATGGGGATCGGCTGACCGTTCGATTCACCCCGGGTGGTGAGGGTGATGTCCAGCAGCGCGGCTGCCTTGCGTGCATCGTCATAGAACAACTCGTAAAAGTCGCCCATGCGAAACAGCAGCAGGGTTTCCGGGTGATCGGCCTTGATGCGCAGGTACTGGCGCATAAGGGGGGTGTGGCCGGCTAGGGCATCGCTGGCTGGAACTGACATCGGCGGAAGTGTAACGTACACGGCTGAACGGATGAAGTCGCACGCGCAGCGGCTGCCACGGCTTCTGCCGCACTCTACGTACAAGGATCATGCATGTCTCTGAAAACACCGGAAATGCTCGACCAGGAAATCGCTGCTGTGGTGGAACAGCTAGCGCCGGCCCTGCGCCGCCGGGAGTGGCTTTTATGTACCGCTGAGTCCTGTACCGGGGGCTGGATGTCCAAGGTTTGTACGGATCAGCCCGGCAGTTCCGACTGGTTCTATGGTGGTTTTGTTTGCTACAGCTATCAGGCCAAGGAGCATCAGTTGGGGGTGATTCATGATGACCTCATTGAGCATGGTGCGGTCAGTGAGGCGATCGCCTCGCAGATGGCACTGGGTGCACGCCGCGGGAGTGCCGCGGGTATTACGGTCGCGGCTACCGGTATTGCCGGGCCGGATGGTGGAATGCCCAATAAGCCCGTGGGTCTGGTGTGCTTTGGCTGGTCAATGATCGGTGGGCGCAGCAAGACGGCCAGTGAAGTGTTCGCGGGTGATCGGGATCAGATTCGACGGCAAACCACCCTCTACGCGCTTCAGGGCGTGCTGGATCTGGTTAACGACGAGTAGCCCCTCTGGGGCGGCTGAGCATGGCCTGACGATCCCGGGCTCAGGGGGGGCGCTGTGGTGCCACCGTGCCTCACGCGCAGGCAGCAGCGCTGCTGATAGGCTTTCGTGAGCGCCATCTGAACCCGTTATCGCGATTTGAGAACGCCTTCCTGCATCCTGTGTCTATGGATCAGGCGGAACGCTTCACGAGGATTTTTGAGATGGGCTTTTGCGTGGGAATCCCGCTGATTGCGGAACCGCTTGTAGGACCTCATAGCGCTCAGTTGTCAGTGTAAAACGATGCCATTATGCGGCGCCAGATTCCGACAAGCTGCTATGTATAATGTTGCCCAGGCGGAGCCATACCGCCCTTGAGTCAGGAGAGGAATGAACGTGGACGAGAATCGTAAAAAGGCCCTAACGGCCGCGCTTGGACAGATCGAACGTCAGTTTGGTAAAGGCGCCATCATGCGCATGGGCGACGGCTCCCAGGCCGCCAATATTGATGTCATTTCAACCGGATCCATCACTCTGGACGTCGCTCTGGGCATCGGTGGTGTCCCGAAAGGGCGGGTCATTGAAATCTACGGACCGGAATCCAGCGGTAAGACCACCATGACGCTGCATGTGGTGGCGGAAGCGCAAAAGGCCGGCGGCACGGCGGCTTTTGTCGACGCCGAGCACGCGCTGGACCCTCAGTATGCAGAAAAACTCGGGGTCAACGTGGAAGACCTGCTGGTGTCGCAGCCAGACACGGGCGAGCAGGCGCTGGAGATCACCGACATGCTGGTGCGTTCCGGTGCGGTTGACCTGGTCGTGGTCGACTCGGTAGCTGCCCTGACGCCGAAGGCTGAGATTGAAGGCGATATGGGCGACTCCCATGTGGGTCTGCAGGCGCGCCTCATGTCCCAGGCTTTGCGCAAGCTCACCGGCAATATCAAGCGTTCTAACTGCACGGTCATTTTCATTAACCAGATTCGAATGAAGATCGGCGTCATGTTCGGAAGCCCGGAAACCACCACCGGTGGTAACGCGCTGAAGTTCTATTCGTCCGTGCGTCTGGATATTCGTCGCATCGGAGCCATCAAGAAGGGCGATGAGGTGGTCGGCAACCAGACCCGCGTGAAGGTGGTCAAGAACAAGATGGCGCCGCCTTTCCGTCAGGCCGAATTCGAAATCCTCTACGGTCAGGGCGTGTCCCACGAGGGCGAGCTGCTGGACCTCGGTGTGGCCAATAACATCGTTGAGAAAGCGGGGGCCTGGTACAGCTATCAGGGCGATCGGGTGGGGCAGGGCAAGGAGAATGCCCGTCAGTTCCTGCGTGAGCACCGTGATATCGCTACGGAGATCGAGCAGAAGATTCGTGAGGTCTTGCTGCCCTCAGCGCAGCCTGAGGCGACGGACACGGATGACGCGGCCGAGCCGGTCGCCGGCTAGCGCGGTCCGCCGGCGGCTGAGCCATGGCCTCGCAGCACACCGGGGATGCGGCCACTGATGCGTCGGCGGCGGCTCCTGGGCTGAATGAAGCACAGGCCATTGCCCTGCGTTATCTGGGTCGCCGGGAGTATGCGGCCGCGGAGCTGGCGCGCAAGCTACAGCAGCGCGAAATCGAAGAGACGATCGCCTGGCAGGCGATCGAGGCGCTGCAGGAAGCCGGTCTCCAGAGTGATTGCCGCTTTGCCGAGGCCTTCGTGCGACAGCGCGTGGGCAGCTTCAATGGCCCCATCAAAATTCGTGCCCAGCTCCGCCAGCGCGGTCTGGGTGATGCGCTGATAGCGCAAGCGCTGAGCGAACAGGGTACGGATTGGCATGAACTGGCCGCTGACTGGGCTGCGCGCAAGCATCGGGGCACCTTGGACGAGAAACAGCGGGCACGACTTTACCGGGGTGGCAGGAGCCGGGGCTTTTCCCACGACCAAATCATGCGAGCCATCGATCGGCTGCGCGATACGCGCTGAACCAAGCGCTTTTCGGGTTTGTTTCTGACGTAAAATTCCCGCCCGTGGGTGGACTTAGCCCGCTGACGCCTATACCTTCCATGCATTGCCAATTTTGAATGGTCCAAGCTCGTGAAAAGCACGCCCGAAATCCGCCAGCAGTTCCTGAGTTATTTTGAGGACAAGACCCATCGCGTGGTGCCCTCAAGTTCACTCGTGCCAGCCGAAGACCCCACCTTGCTGTTTACCAACGCAGGGATGAACCAGTTTAAGGATGTCTTTCTCGGCGCTGAGCAGCGCAGCTATCAGCGCGCTTCTTCATCGCAAAAATGCGTTCGCGCCGGGGGTAAGCACAATGACCTGGATCAGGTGGGTTACACCGCGCGGCACCACACCTTTTTCGAGATGCTGGGCAACTTCAGTTTCGGCGATTATTTCAAGACCGATGCGATTCGCTATGCCTGGGAACTCCTGACCGAGGTTTACGGGCTGGACCGCGACCGGCTGTGGGTGACGGTCTATCACACGGATGAAGAGGCCTACGCGATCTGGCGTGATGACATCGGACTGGATGCGTCCCGTATCTTGCGTATTGGTGACAAACCGGGTGGCGCTGAGTTTGATAGCGACAACTTCTGGGCCATGGGCGATACGGGTCCCTGCGGGCCTTGCAGTGAAATTTTCTATGATCACGGCGCGCACATCGAAGGTGGTCTTCCTGGAACCCCCGAGGAAGATGGCGATCGCTACGTGGAAATATGGAATCTCGTTTTCATGCAGTTTGACCGCTCTGCGGACGGTACCATGACCCCGCTGCCCAAGCCCTGCGTGGATACGGGTATGGGTTTGGAGCGTATCGCAGCGGTCCTGCAAGGCACGCATGACAACTATGCAACGGATCAGTTTCAGGCATTGATCGCAGCTGCGGCGGCGCTCACGGGCGCCAGTGATCCCGATAGCAAGTCCCTGCGCGTGATCGCAGATCATATTCGCGCCTGCGCTTTTTTGATTGCCGACGGTGTGCTGCCGTCCAATGAGGGGCGTGGCTACGTGCTGCGACGGATTATTCGCCGTGCCGTCAGGCATGGCTTTAAGCTGGGTCAGAAGCAGCCATTTTTCTCCCGCATGATGCCGGCCCTGGTGGAGCAAATGGGCGCTGCCTATCCGGCGCTGGTGAAGGACCAGGACCGGATCGCCAGTGTTTTGGAGGATGAGGAGCGGCGCTTTGCGCGCACGCTGGACACGGGTCTGGGCATTCTGCAGAAGGTCATGGATCAGGCCGGTGACCAGGGCGAGATTGGCGGTGACACGGCGTTCTTGCTTTACGACACCTACGGTTTCCCCCTGGATCTGACCCAGGATATCGCGCGGGAGAATCAACTGAACGTTGATACGGCTGGTTTTGATGTGGCCATGGCAGCACAGAAGCAGCGGGGTCGGGATGCGGGGCAGTTCCGTCAGGCGGAACAGATCAGTGCGGAGGCGGTACAAAACCTGACCCCCACGGTGTTCCTGGGTTACGACCAGCTGGAGGCCGAGAGTACGGTCAGCGCCATATTAATCGCCGGGGAAGCCGTGCAGGCCCTGGAAGCCGGTCAGGAAGCCGTGGTGGTGCTGGAACATACGCCGTTCTATGCCGAATCCGGCGGCCAGGTGGGGGATAGTGGCCGTCTGCACGCGAGCGGTTTTAGCTTTGAGGTTAGCGACACGCAAAAGCTGGCGGGGCAGTTTTTCGGGCATGTGGGCAAACTGGCCGAAGGCCGCCTGGTGCCCGGTCAGAAGCTCACCGCCTCTGTGGACGCAGCGCGGCGCCAGGCCATTGTGCTGCATCACTCGGCGACGCATTTGATGCACAAGGCGTTGCAGGACATCCTGGGTGAGCATGTGGAGCAGCGCGGTTCGCTCGTGGCGCCGGATCACCTGCGTTTCGATTTCTCCCATCCGCGCCAGGTGACGGCGGAAGAACTGCGCACGGTGGAGCGGCGTGTTAACGCTGATATCCGTCAGAACCCGGACGCGGTTGCCGAGCTTATGCCCTTTGATCAGGCGCTAGAGACCGGAGCCATGGCACTTTTCGGCGAAAAGTACGGTGACGAAGTCAGGGTCTTGCGGTTCGGTGATCTTTCTACGGAACTGTGTGGTGGCACGCACGTGCAGCGCATCGGCGATATCGGTCAGTTCAAAATCACCGCTGAAACCGCCATCGGTGCAGGTATCCGACGGATCATCGCGGTGGCGGGTGAGCCGGCCGTTGAGGTCATGCAGGCGCAGGAGAAGCAGTTACAGCAGTTAGCATCCACCCTGAAGATCGGTACTGACGGTCTGGAGCAGCGTTTACAGCAACTTCTCGAGCGCCAGAAGGGCCTGGAGAAGGAGTTACAAGCGCTCAAGTCATCGCAGGCAACGTCAGACAGTGACGCGCTGCTTCAGCAGGCGCTCAGTATCGGCGAGGTGAAACTTTTGGCCGTGTCTGTGGATGGCATTGATGGCGGTCAATTGCGCGATAGCGTTGACCACCTCAAGGACCGTCTCGGTTCGGCGCTGGTGGTGCTGGCCTCCGTGGACGGGGACAAGGTTCGTTTGGCTGCCGGCGTGTCTCCTGACCTAACGGCTCGGATTAAGGCGGGTGATCTGGTAAACTTCGTGGCAACGCAGGTTGGCGGGAAAGGTGGCGGTCGCCCCGATTTCGCTCAGGCCGGCGGTAATCGGCCTGAAGCGCTCGCAGAGGCGCTCGCCTCAGTGAGAGGCTGGGTCGAGGATAAGTTGTAGAATAATAAACCGAAATAACGTGTCGCAAAGGTTGAGCGGGTCCTTTGGTAGGCGCAAGGGAAAAGTCCTGTTGGTCATTCCGCAGGGCTTTGCTTAAGGACTGAATGGCCTGGGGCCAAAGGAAGGCATTCATGCTCATACTCACTAGGCGAGTAGGGGAAAAGCTCGTTATAGGCGAGAAAGTGACGGTTACCGTATTGGGCGTCAAAGGTAATCAGATCAGAATAGGTATTGATGCGCCACCGGACGTGCAAGTGCATCGGGAAGAGATCTTCCAGCGTATTCTGGCTGAACGAGATGACGAAAATCCTGCTGGTAGCGGTTAAATTCAACGCTTTTTTCTTGTCGTAAACCACCGTCGAGGGTAGACTTGCGGCCTGCTTGAAAGCGGGTGCGGTGGCGGCCGCTCAATGGGTCAGGAATCGCGTTCTCTGGGCCTGATTCGCGGACCGCAAACGCAATAGATTTAGGAGAGGTGGCCGAGTGGCTGAAGGCGCTCCCCTGCTAAGGGAGTAAGGGATTAAAAGTCCCTTCGAGGGTTCGAATCCCTCCCTCTCCGCCATTACAGAAAGCCCGGGCATCTGCCCGGGTTTTTTTGTGGGGCAACGGGCAGGTCATTCTTCCTCTCGGGAAGACGTCGGCTTTTCGGCAACTGATCCCGTGAAACGGTTTCAAGCGCAACCATGTTTGCATGCATGCACAAGCCTTCGTACCGTGT
>JAOZKI010000020.1:0-24953 GCA_029935455.1 Lysobacterales bacterium
AAAAGTCTTCGGGGTCTGTTTTCCAACGACCTTTCTATCGATCTGGGCACGGCCAACACGCTGGTCTATGTGCGTGGCCAGGGCATTGTGCTGGATGAGCCGTCCGTGGTGGCGGTGCGTATGGATCGCGGGCCGGGTGGTCCCCAGTCCGTGGCTGCTGTGGGGCTGAACGCGAAAAAGATGCTGGGTCGCACGCCGGGCAATATCCGCACCGTACGGCCGCTGAAAGATGGCGTGATTGCCGACTTCAACATGACCGAGGCCATGCTGCAGCACTTTATCAAGAAGGTGCACGAGTCGCGCTTCCTGCGCCCCAGTCCGCGGGTGCTGGTGTGCGTGCCCTGCAGCTCCACCCAGGTGGAGCGCAAGGCCATCAAGGAATCTGCCGAGGGCGCCGGCGCCCGTGAGGTGTTTCTGGTGGAGGAGCCCATGGCGGCGGCCATCGGTGCCGGCATCCCCGTGCATGAAGCGCGTGGCGCCATGGTGCTGGATATCGGCGGTGGCACCTCCGAGGTGGCGGTGATTTCCCTGAACGGGCTGGTCTATTCCAACTCGGTACGTGTCGGGGGCGACCAGTGTGACGAGGCCATCATCAACTATGTGCGTCGCAACTACGGCACCCTGATCGGCGAGACCACGGCCGAGCACATCAAAATCGAGATTGGCTGTGCCTGGCCCGATGACGAGCCGGAAGACCTGGTGGTTTCCGGTCGGAATCTGGCCGAAGGCGTGCCGCGTCGCATCACCATCAACAGCAATGAGGTGCTGGAAGCGCTTAACGAGAGCCTGTCCAGCATCCTCGATGCGGTGAAAATTGCGCTGGAGCAGACGCCGCCCGAACTCTGCGCCGATGTGGTGGAAACCGGCATCGTGTTGACCGGCGGTGGTGCTCTGCTGCGCGGTGTTGACCGCCTGATCAGTGAAGAAACCGGTCTGCCCGTGTTCGTGGCCGATGATCCCCTGACCTGTGTAGCCCGCGGTGGTGGCAAGGCGCTGGAGATGATGGACCAGAACCGTGGAGACTTTTTCGCGCTGAATTAAGGCCGGGCACCGGGCCATGCGCATCAACCCCGCTTCCGTATCTGCCGGCGCCGGCCAGCGGCGCTTGAATACGGCGCGCCTGTTGACCTATCTGCTGCTGGCCATTGCTCTCATGGCTCTGGATCAGCGCGGCAAGTTAAATGCGCAGCTGCGCGCCTGGTCCGAGCGGGCCGTGGCGCCGGTCTACGCGCTGGTGGATCAACCGGTCCGCGCCGCAGAGCGCCTTGGCGACTGGAGCCACAGCCGCGAAACACTCACCGCCAGCCAACAGGCCCAGCGCGAAATGCTGCTGCTCCAGGCCGCAGCCATGCAGCGGCTGGATGCGCTGGAAGAGGAAAACCGGCGCCTGCGCGCCCTGCTGGGCGCCGCCGCGGGGCAGGAATTCAGTTACCGCTTCGCCGAACTGCTCCGGGTCAGCCTTGATCCCTACAGCCACCAGGTGCGCATCAATCAGGGTTCCGAGGCCGGCGTGTTCGTAGGACAGGCGGTGCTGGACGGGCAGGGTGTTATGGGGCAGGTCGAGACGGTGACCTCCGGCCAGGCGCGTGTGCGCCTGATTTCCGATCCGGATCACGCTTTGCCAGTGCAGCTGTTGCGCACCGGGCAGCGGTCTGTGGCCATTGGCGTGGGCGACGTCGGTCGCCTCGTGCTGCCAAATCTGCCCATCCAGTCCGACGTGCGCAGCGGTGATGTGCTGGTGACCTCAGGTCTCGGTGAGCGCTTTCCGCCCGGCTTCCCCGTGGCCATCGTAAGCGAGATTCGCCGCGATACGGGGGGTGCGTTTCTGGAAGTGAGTGCGGAGCCTCTGGCGGCGCTGGATCGCGGTCGGGAGGTGTTGCTGGTCACCGTGCTGGAGGTGCCGGAGGACAATCCGGCGTCGGCGCCAGCCCTGGAGGCGGAACCTGCCGCGCCGCTGGAAAACGCCACGGGTGAAGACTTATGAAGCGGACCCAGGATCGCGTTTCCGTCCTGCTGCTGGCGCTGTTTCTGGCCCTGCTGTTGACGCTGGCCCCGCTGCCGGTGGCACTGGAGCCGCTGCGGCCTTACTGGGTGGCACTGGTACTGATTTACTGGTCCCTGGAGGTGCAGCAACCCATACCGCTGGGTGCGGTGTTCCTGCTCGGCTTGCTGCTGGATGTGCTGCTGGCGTCTCTGCTGGGGCTGCACGCCTGCAGCCTGCTGATCATGGTCTATCTGGTGCGCCGCTTTCGCCCGCGCATCCGCTTTTTTCCGCCCTGGCAGCAGGCGCTGGCGGTGTTGCTGTTGCTGCTCAATGATCGCGTGATTCTGCTCTGGCTCAGCGTGCTGCTGGGTGAGCCCGTGCCCAGCTGGCGCTACTGGCTGGCACCGCTGGTGACCACCGCGCTGTGGCCCTGGGTCTTTCTGGCACTGGATCAGGCGCGCCTGGTGCGTCGCCAGGTGGGCAAGCACTAGTCCATGGCACGTCTGCCGCTGAACCGACCGCTGAAAGACCAGCAGGAAGAGCTGCTGCTGTTTCGCCGCCGGGCACGCATTGGCTACCTGATTATTGTGCTGTTTGTGCTGGCGCTGGCCGGGCGCTATCTGTGGTTGCAGCTATGGCAGCACGAACAATTTGTAACGCGCTCTGAATCGAACCGCGTGCAGGTGCGCTCCATCGCGCCCAACCGGGGCGTGATCTACGACCGCCGGGGCCGCGTGATTGCGGCCAATGAGCCGGCCTGGCGTCTGGAGCTGATTCCGGAAAACACCGGGGATCTGCAGGCCACGCTGGCGGCACTTGGCGAGCTGCTGACGCTCAGTGATGACGACCTCGCGCGTTTCGAGCGCGCGCGGCGCCGGGCGCGCAGCTTCGAGCGGGTGCCGCTGCGCTTTGATCTGTCGGAACGGGAAATCTCGCGCTTCGCCGTAAACAAGCACCGCTTCGAGGGTGTGGATGCGGTGCCCTACCTATCCCGCCACTACCCCTATGCGGATGCGCTAACCCATGTGCTGGGCTACGTGGGTCGGCTGGATGCGCGGGATCTGCGCCGGGTCGACAAGAATGCCTATCGCGGCACCACCCACATCGGTAAATCCGGCGTTGAGCGTGCCCATGAGCAGCTGCTGCACGGGCAGGCCGGGGTAGAACGGGTGGAAACCAATGCGCGCGGGCGCACGGTGCGGGTCCTGGAGCGGCAGGACCCGGTGCATGGCACGGACCTGATACTGTCCATTGACCTGGCCGTCCAGCAGGCGGCCTGGGACGCGCTGGGTGACCGCGCCGGTTCCGTCGTCGCCATTGACCCGCGTGACGGGGCGGTGCTGGCACTGGTGAGCAAACCGTCTTTCGATCCCAACCTGTTTGTGCATGGGATTTCCCAGACCGCCTATCAGGCCATCCTCGAGCAACCACAGCGGCCGCTGGTGAACCGCTCCATTGCCGGTGGCTATGAGCCGGGTTCCACCCTGAAACCCTTCGTGGGCCTGGCCGGGCTGGAGCTGGGTGTGGTGCAGCGGGATCAGCGGATTTTTTCCGGCGGGCAGTATTTTCTGCCCAACTATGATCGGCCCTATCGCGACTGGAAAGCCGGTGGCCACGGGTCCGTGGATCTGGCGCGGGCGCTGGAGGAATCGGTAAATACCTATTTCTACCAGCTGGCGCTGGACCTGGGTATTGATCGCATGCACGACTATCTGGAGCAGTTTGGCTTCGGTCTGCCAACGGGTATTGATCTGCCGGGCGAGAGCAGCGGCCTGTTGCCTTCGCGAGACTGGAAACGCGGCCGCTTTAACCAGCCCTGGTATCCGGGCGAAACGGTGATTGCCGGTATTGGCCAGGGCTTTAACGTGGTCACGCCGCTGCAGCTGGCGAATGCCCAGGCGGCCCTGATCAACGGCGGGCGCCGCTGGCAGCCCAACGTGCTGTTCGCCACCAAGGGGCCGGCGGATGAAACGGCGCAGCGACAGCAGTCTGCGCTGAGCGCAGAGATTCCGGTCGCTGACCCGCGCAACTGGGAAGTGGTGCTGGACGGCATGCATCGGGTGGTGAACGGCCGTCGCGGCACGGCCCAGGAAATCGCGCAAGGTGCTGGCTACCAGATAGCAGGCAAAACCGGCACCGCGCAGGTGTTCACGCAGGATCAGAGCCAGGATTATGCGCAGGAGGAGCTGGCCGAGTCCTTGCGCAATCACGCACTGTTTATCGCCTACGCGCCCTATGAGCAGCCGCGTATCAGCGTGGCGGTGGTGGTGGATCATGGTGGCGCCGGTTCCACCGTGGCCGCGCCCATTGCCCGCGCTACGCTGGACGCCTGGCTGGCTCAGGAGCAGTTGGCCCAACCACCGGCCGAGGCGCTGTCGCCATGAAACAATGGCTGCCTCACTGGGTCGGTGTGCCGCGCCTGGATCTGCCGCTGCTGCTGGCTCTGTTGCTGGTAATGGGGGCCGGTTTGCTGGTGCTCTACAGCGCGTCCGGGCAGGAGTCGGCACTGGTAACGCGGCAGGCCATCCGGCTCGGTATCGGGCTGGCGGTGTTGCTGCTGATCAGTCAGGTTCCACCCTATCTACTGCGTCTCTGGACGCCCTGGATTTACGGCCTAGGTCTGGTGCTGGTGGCGGCCACCTGGGTCGTGGGCGAAGGCAAGGGCGCCGATCGCTGGCTGGATTTTGGCCTGCTGCGTTTTCAGCCTTCGGAGCTGATGAAGCTGGCCGTGCCCATGATGGTGGCCTGGTATCTGCACGGGCGGGTGCTGCCGCCCAACTGGCGCGATCTGTCCATCTGCCTGCTGCTGCTGGTCGTGCCGGCCCTGCTGATCGCCCGCCAGCCTGATCTCGGTACCGCGCTGCTGGTGGGCATCAGTGGTGCCTTTACGTTGTTTCTGGCGGGTCTGCGCTGGCGCGTGATTGGTGGTGCCGTGGCCCTGGGGCTGGCCGCTCTGCCCCTGCTCTGGATGGTCATGAAGGACTATCAGCGCGGCCGCGTGCTGACCTTTCTGAATCCTGAATCAGACCCGCTGGGCGCGGGTTGGAACATTATCCAATCGAAGGTGGCCGTGGGGTCCGGTGGTTTCTCCGGCAAGGGCTGGCTGCAGGGCACGCAGGCGCGGCTGGAATTTATCCCCGAGCGGCACACGGATTTTATTCTCGCGGTACTGGCCGAGGAGTTTGGTCTGCTGGGCGTGTTGCTGCTGTTTGTCACCTACCTGTTTATCGTCGGGCGCAGTCTTTACATTGCCGGGCTGGCGCGGGATACCTGGTCGCGGCTGGTGGCCGGCAGTCTGGCCATGACCCTGTTTGTCTACGTGGTGGTCAATGCGGCCATGGTGTCTGGCGCGCTGCCGGTGGTGGGTGTGCCGCTGCCGCTGATTAGCTACGGCGGTACCTCGGCGGTAACCCTGCTGGCCGGCATGGGCATCATTATGTCGGCCTATGGCAACCGCACCTTTATCCGGCGCTGATCCGCGATAAGATGGCCAAGCATTGCCATGCCATGCGCCGAATTCCGGTACCGGCTTCGGGTACACTCAAGCGGATGCGGCGAATCTCCGGCCCTGTTCAGAGGACAACCATGCTACGACCCTTGATTATCACGCTGTTGCTTAACCTGAGCTTCTGCTCAGTCCTCCAAGCCCAGACCCATCCCGGTGCGGATGCGTTTATCGCGCAAGCGGTGGCAGACCATGAGCTGGACGCGGACGAAGTCAGCGCCGTGCTGGCCGACGGGGCCTTTCAGCAGCGTATTGCCGATCTGATCGCCAGGCCCGCCGAAGGTAAAGCCTGGTACGACTATCGCCCGATTTTCATTACGGACCAGCGCATTGCCGAAGGGCTGGATTTCTGGCGCACCCATGAGGCGCTGATCGCTGCTGTGGCTGAACAGTATCAGGTCGACCCGCAGATCATCGTGGCCATTATTGGCGTGGAAACTTTTTATGGCCGCATCACCGGCGATTTCCGCGTGCTCGACGCGCTCACCACGCTCGCCTTCTACTATCCCAGTGACCGCACCCGGGACCGCTCTGATTTCTTTAGCAGAGAGCTGATGCAGTATTTGCTGCTAAGCCCGGAGGAACAGCTGCCCCTGCGCGAGGTGAAGGGCTCCTACGCCGGTGCCATGGGCCTGGGCCAGTTCATGCCCAGCAGTTATCGTGCCTATGCGGTGGATTTCGATGGCGATGGCCGCCGTGACCTGTGGGCCTCTACACCCGATGTGGTGGGCAGCGTGGCCAACTATCTGCATGTGCACGGCTGGGAGCCGGGCGGCCCCGTGGTGCGTGCCGTGAATCCGAGCGATGCGGAACGCAGCCTGCCGGAGCAAAGTAACTACAAACCCTGGCAGAGCGTACTCAGCTTTCATGAACAGGGCTTCAAGAGTGCGCCGGACCTGGACGCGGAGCGTCAGGCCGCGCTGGTGCGCCTGGAGGAACGCTCCGGTGATAGCTTCTGGCTGAGCTTCCAGAACTTCTATGTGATTACCCGCTACAACCGCAGCCCCATGTACGCCATGGTGGTCTATCAACTGTCCGAGGCGCTGCGCGAAGGCATGGAGGCCGGGGCATGAGCACCCGCGTCTGGCCCCGCGCATGCATGCTGCTGGCCTGTGCGCTGCTGATCAGTTGCGGCGGCAAGCAGCCGAGCGGCAGCAGTGGTCGTGATGGGCCGCCATCGCGCAATCTCAGTGCCAGCGATGTGCGTGATGCGGTACCGCGCTACGAACCCCGTTCGCCCTATGGCAATGGGCCGGTTTACGAGGTCTGGGGCAAGAGCTACCGGGTCATGGACAGCGCCGTGGGCTATCGGGAGCGCGGCATCGCCTCCTGGTATGGCAGTAAGTTCCACGGCCGTCGCACCTCCAGTGGTGAGCCTTACGATATGTACGAGGCGACCGCGGCGCACAAGACCCTGCCACTGCCCAGCTATGCGGAAGTCACCAACCTGGATAACGGCAAGAAGGTGGTGGTGAAGATCAACGACCGGGGGCCTTTTCACGACGATCGTCTCATTGACCTCAGCTATGCGGCGGCGCTGAAGATCGGCATTGTCGAGCGTGGCACGGGACGGGTGGAAGTGCGCACGGTGACCTTTGACGGTCAGCGGGCCAATGCGCGCCTGAGCGAAGACACCTATCTGCAGGTGGGCGCCTTTGGCAGCAAGGATGCAGCCCGCCGGGTGGAGCAGGATCTGAGCCGGCACGGGGTACGCGATATTGACATTCGCCGTTCGCGCGGGCTGTATAAGGTGCTGGTGGGGCCCTTTGATCGCGCCGACACGCTGGCCCGCATGAGTGAGCGTGTTGTTGAACTTGGCTACGAACGCCCCCATCAAGTGACTCGCTGATATCATGCAGGCATGCTGCGCAAGATGATGAAAAGATTACTGTTAACCTTGACCCTGGTGCTGGCTCTGCCCCTTCAGGCTCAGGTCCCAACGCCGGATCGACCGGCAGCGATGCCGACGCCGGCAGCGCCCCAGCTGGGCGCGCGCGCCTACATCCTCATCGACTACAACAGCCTGCGCGTGCTGGCAGAGAAGGACGCGGACCAGCGTTCTGATATCGCCAGCATGACCAAGCTGATGACCAGCTATGTGGCTTTTAAGGAGCTGGAGGCTGGCAAGGTAGCGCTTGGTGACAAGGTGCCGGTCAGCGAGAAGGCCTGGCGTACCGGCGGCTCCCGCATGTTTATCGAGCCGGGTCGTGAGGTGACGCTGGAGCAGCTGTTGAAGGGCGTCATCGTGCAGTCTGGCAACGATGCCAGCGTGGCCCTGGCGGAACATCTGGCCGGTACGGAGGCCGCTTTTGCGGATCTCATGAACTTCTACGCGGCCGAGCTCGGCATGAGCAATACGAGCTTCACCAACGCCACCGGCCTGTCGGATGAGAACCAATACAGCACGGCCCGCGATGTGGCGCTGCTGTCCATAGCCATCATTCGCGACTTCCCCGAGTACTACACCTGGTACTCGCAGAAGGAGTACACCTACAACGGTATTCGGCAGCACAACCGCAACAATCTCCTGTGGCGTGATCCGGCCGTGGACGGACTGAAAACGGGCCTCACGGAAGCGGCGGGCTACTGTCTGGCGTCCAGTGCCAAGAACGATGGCATGCGCCTGATCAGCGTGGTCATGGGTTCCGCCTCTGAGCAATCCCGTGCCGCCGAGAGTCAGAGCCTGCTCAACTATGGCTTTCGTTTCTTTGAAACGGTGCAGCTCTATCGGGCCCAGGAACAGCTGACCGAGGCGCGTGTCTGGAAGGGCGAGCAAGAGATGCTAGCGCTGGGGGCAGCGGGAGATCTGTTTGTGACCATTCCGCGCGGCCGCTATGAAGATCTGGAAGCCAAGCTGCACCTGCAGGAAGACATTCAGGCCCCGGTGTTGCAGGGTCAGGAGCTGGGGCGCGTCAGCGTTGAGCTGGATGGAGCGCTGGTGGCAGACCTGGGGCTGCAGGCCCTGGTCGCAGTGCCTGAAGCCGGCTTTTTCGGTCGCAGCTGGGATTCCCTGATGCTCTGGGGCGAGGGCCTGTTCGGCGATGACTGAAGAGACCCTGCTTGAGTTTCCCTGTGCGTTTCCCATCAAAGCCATGGGGCGCAACAGCGACGATTTTGAACAGCTGGTGACCACGCTGATTTTCCGTCACGCAGCGCCGGTGCCGGGCGAGGCAGTCAAGGTTAATGCCAGCGGTCAGGGCAACTTTCTGTCCGTTACCGTTACCGTGGAGGCCACATCCAAGGCCCAGCTGGATCGTATCTACCAGGACCTGACCGATAACGAGCAGGTGTTGATGGCGCTGTGAGCGCTTCCGCTTAATGAAGTCTGAAACACCGTCTGATTCCCGACCCGCGCTGCGGGTGCGGCGCCTGGGCCTGACGCCTTACGAACCGATCTGGCACAGCATGCAGGCTTTTACCGATGCGCGCGGTCCGGCAACGGCCGATGAAATCTGGTCCCTGCAGCATCCGCCGGTATTCACTCAGGGTCAGGCGGGTCGCGCCGAGCACGTACTCGCGCCGGGTGCTATCCCCGTGGTGCAGGTGGATCGCGGCGGTCAGGTGACTTATCACGGCCCCGGTCAGCTGGTGATCTATCCACTACTGGACCTGCGTCGCCTGGGCCTGGGCGTACGCGAACTGGTTACCCTGATTGAGCAGGCCATTATTGATGTGCTGGCGCTTTACGAGCTGGACGGGCAGCGCCGGGAAGACGCACCGGGTGTCTATGTGGATGGCGCCAAGATTGCGGCCCTCGGTCTGCGCGTGCGCCGCGGCTGCAGCTTTCACGGTCTGGCATTCAATCTCAGCCTGGACCTGGAGCCTTTTGCCCGCATCAATCCCTGCGGCTATGAGGGACTGGCGGTAACGCGTCTCATGGATCTGGCACCAGTGCAGGAAACCGTGGTGGAACAACAACTTTTGACGCAGCTGGCTGAGCTGCTGGGCTACAATAGCGTGACTGAGCACCTGACCGCGCCCTGGGCGCCGGTTGTGGCGCCATCTGAGGCACAGTCATGAGCAACGATCTGAAAATCCCCCTCACCATCAAACCAGCGCCGCCGCGGGCCGGTCGCAAGCAGCTGGGCGAGGACAAAATGGCGCGCAATACGGCGCAGTTCGATGGTGACGCACCCAAGCTACGCAAACCGCCCTGGATACGTGTGCGCCTGCCCAGTGGTAACGCGGTCGGCGATCTTAAGGATCAGCTGCGTGCCAAATCACTGGTCACGGTCTGCGAGGAGGCCTCCTGCCCCAATATTCACGAATGCTTCAGCAAGGGCACGGCAACGTTTATGGTGCTGGGCGATATTTGCACGCGCCGCTGTTCTTTTTGCGACGTCGCGCACGGCCGGCCCAAACCGCCAGATGCGTCGGAGCCGGCCAAGCTGGCGGAGACCATTGCCCAGATGCGCTTGCGCTACGTGGTAATTACCTCGGTAGATCGGGACGACCTGCGTGATGGCGGCGCCGGCCACTTTGCGGAATGTATCGAGCGCATCCGGACGGCGACGCCCGGCATCAAAATTGAAATTCTGGTGCCTGACTTCCGGGGCAAGGGCCGCATGGAACGGGCTCTGGACGTGCTGGAGCAGACGCCGCCGGATGTGTTCAACCACAATCTGGAAACGGTCTTTCCGCTCTACCGCAACGTGCGTCCGGGTGCTGACTATCAGTGGTCCCTGACGCTGCTGCAGGAATTTAAGCGGCGTAATCCCGAGGTGCCGACCAAGTCCGGCATCATGCTCGGCTTGGGCGAGACCCGCAGCCAGGTGGAAGAAGCCCTGCGCGACCTGCGTGCGCACGACGTCGACATGCTGACGCTGGGGCAATACCTGCAGCCGACCGCGCACCATCATCCGGTGATGGCCTACTGGTCGCCACAGGAGTTTGATGAATTGGGCGAATTTGCCTACCGCCTGGGCTTCAGCCATGTGGCGTCAGGTCCCATGGTGCGCTCGTCCTACCACGCGGATGTCAGCGCTGAGCAGTCCGGGCTCATGGACCTTACGCAACAGGGCGGTGCCTGAACCATCGCTTGTTATTGCATGGCAGGGCTGCTTAGATGGAACCTCGGGCCCTGTCTGGGGGTCTGAAGCCAGGCCACCAGCCAAGGGCTGGCGATGAATGAAGGAGCTAGTTTGTTGAGATTGCTGATTGTTGTTTTTACTTCCCTGCTGGCCGTTCCGGCCGCCGGCAACGCCCCGGCTGAAAATTTACTGCTGCAGCCGACCATGGAGCAGCGTTTTACGACCAGTGTTGCCACCAAACTCCTGACCAACTGGCACTACAAGGAAACGCTGCTCAATGACGATCTGTCGCAGCGCATACTGACCAGCTATGTGGAAATGCTGGATCCCAATCGCAGCTATTTCCTGGCTGGCGATGTGGCCGACTTTGAGGTCTATGCCAACCAGCTTGATGATGCGCTGCGGCATACGGACCTGTCGCCGGCCTACGATGTCTATAACCGCTATCTGGAACGCGTTAAGGAGCGCGTCAGTTTTGCGCGCGCACGACTTGAGCAGCCTTTCGATTTCACTCGGGATGAGTCCTACGACTACGATCGCAGTGAAGCGTCCTGGCTCACCAGCAGCGCTGAGATGGACGAACTTTGGCGCCAGCGGGTCAAAAACGACTATCTGCGCCTGAAATTGGCCGGCAAGGAACATGATGACATCGTCGAGTTGCTCGATGAGCGCTATGCGAATCTGGATCGCCGTGTGAGCGAACTGGAAACGGACGATGTGTTCAGCTTCTTCATGAATGCCTTTGCCACCGCCATCGAGCCGCATACGGCCTACATGTCGCCGCGTGGGTCTGACAACTTTGAGATCTCCATGAAGTTGTCCCTGGAAGGCATCGGCGCGCTGCTGGGTCGGGAAAGCGAGTACACGCGCATCGCCCGCGTGGTGCCCGGCGGGCCTGCGGATCAGGATGGGCGCTTGAAAGCCGGTGACCGGGTGGTCTCCGTGGGCCAGGGTGCCGAGGGCAAGATGGTGGACGTGGTGGGCTGGCGTGTCGACGACGTGGTGGACCTGATTCGCGGTCCAAAAGATACGGTGGTGCGCATTGAGGTGCTGCCTGAGGGGGTGAGCGTTGATAGCCCCAGCACGGTCATCGATATCGTGCGCAACGAAGTGAAGCTGGAAGAGCAGGCCGCCAGTAGCCGCATCATTGACGTGCCCCAGGCCGACGGCGCGGCGCCGCTGAAAGTTGGCGTGATTGACCTGCCCGTGTTCTATTTGGATTTCAACGGCCGGGCTCAAAATTTGCCGGATTACCGCTCCAGCACGCGCGATGTGGCGCGGCTGCTGGAGGAACTGAAAGCGGAAGGCGTCAGCGGCGTTGTGATGGATCTGCGCAACAATGGTGGTGGCTCCCTGCTGGAGGCCACCACGCTGACCGGCCTGTTCATCGACCGCGGCCCCGTGGTGCAGGTGCGTCATGGCAATGGTCGGGTGAGCACGGAGGAGGATACCGATTCGGGCATGGCCTGGGATGGCCCCCTGGCCGTGCTGGTCAATCGCTACAGCGCATCGGCCTCGGAAATCTTCGCGGCCGCTATCCAGGACTATGGGCGGGGCGTCATTATTGGCGAACCCACCTTTGGCAAAGGCACGGTGCAGTCATTGCTGAACCTGGATGATTACGGCATGCGTGATGCGCCACGTATGGGCCAGCTCAAGATTACCCAGGCCCAGTTTTTTCGGGTCAACGGAGGGTCCACGCAGCACAAGGGTGTCCTGCCCGATATCCGCTTTCCCTCAGCGGGCGATCCGCAGGAATATGGTGAGAGTTCTCTGCCCAATGCGCTGCCCTGGACGGAAATCGACGCGGCCCCGTTCCGGCGTGTGGCGGATCTGGAACAGATGGTAGCCGTGACCGATTCCCAGTTCCGTAGCCGTATGGCGGATGACCAGGAATTCAACTGGCTGCTGGAAGACATTAACGAGTACAACGAGTCACGTGCCACGCGCAGCATTTCCCTGCTGGAGCAGACGCGGCGAGACGAAGTGGCCAGCAAGGAAGCCAAGGATGAAGCGCGTGAGGCGCTGCAGCAGGGCAGCGGTCCCCTGGTGGGTGAGATGAATCCGCTGAACGAAGTGGAGCCGGGAGAAATGCCGGAGGAAGCCGTTGCGGATGAGGGGGAAGAAGAGGCTGATGAGCGCCCCGATCTGATGCTGCGCGAAGCCGCTCGTATCGTGGCTGACATGGTTCCTCTGGGTGCCGACACAAGCCTGCTGGCGCAGCAGTTCGCCCTGCTCCGCGAAGCGGACAGTGCCGACCAGATCAACTGACGCGAGCGGTGTCGTCCATTGCCAGGCGACCCGTCAATGACACGGCGGGCGCGGCGCTAGCACCCGCTGAACCGCGCAAACGGAACCGCTGACTTGGCTACAGAATCGCTGATTTATCGCGTTGCGGTGCCGCTTCCCCTGTGGCAACTATTTGACTACCACGCTCTGCCTGATGCGCAGCCGCTGGTGCCCGGCTGCCGGGTACTGGTGCGCTTTGGCGCCCGCCGCTTAATGGGTCTGGTGGTGCAGGTGACGACACACAGTGCCGTGCCGGCGGCGCGGTTGCAGCCGATTCTGGCGGCACCGGACGGGCCCCAGCCCATGCTTTCCGCTGAGCTGCTGGATCTGCTGCGCTGGTGCGCGGCCTATTACAAACACCCGGTAGGTGAAGTGCTTTGTCATGCGCTGCCGCCGGCGTTGCGCCGCGCTGATCGGAGCTTGCCTGAGCCGCCTTTCCAGTATCGCTTGAGCCCATCCGGGCAGGAGCGGCTGGCGCAGGGCCCCGGTCGGGCGCCAGCCCAGTACCGGCTACTGGAGGCGCTGGCGCAGGGGGCGCTCAGTCCTGCGGCACTGCGTCAGCAGGCCACGGCCAGCGCTGCTCAGCTGCGAACCGTGGAGCAACAGGGCTGGCTCCGGCGCGAGGCGCTGGGCGCGGGCAGGCCAGCGGGTATTGCGGGTCCTTCATTGACGGCGGAGCAACAGGCTGCGCTTACCGCCATGAGCGAGTCTGCCCCGGGTTTCGCCTGCCACTTGCTGGACGGGATTACCGGTAGTGGCAAGACCGAGGTTTATCTGCGCCTGGTAGAACAGGTGCTGCAACGGGGTCAGCAGGCACTGATTCTGGTGCCGGAGATTGGTCTGACGCCGCAGCTGCTCAGGCGCTTCCAACAGCGCTTTGGATTGGAGCCGGTGGTGTCCCATTCGGCCATGGCCAGTGGTGCGCGGCTGACGGCCTGGGCGGCGGCCCTGCGCGGCGAGGCGCAGCTATTCATCGGGACCCGTTCGGCCCTGTTTTTGCCGCTGCAGAACCCGGGCCTGCTGATTGTTGATGAGGCGCATGATGCCTCCTTCAAGCAGCAGGACGGTTTTCGCTACGGAGCGGCAGACGTGGCGGTGAAGCGGGCGCAGGCGCTGCAGGTGCCCGTGGTGCTTGGTACCGCCACGCCAACGCTGGAAATGCTGCACAACGCCGATCTCAAACGCTACGCACACCATCGCCTGAGGCAGCGCGCCACGGGCGCTCCGGAGCCGGTCTGGCGGGTGGTGGATATGCGCCAACAGCGGCTTGAAGCCGGACTCAGCCCGCCAGCGCTGACGGCGATCGCCGATACGCTGGCGCGCGGAGAGCAGGTGCTGGTGTTTCTCAATCGCCGTGGCTACGCGCCCGTGTTGCTGTGTCACGAGTGTGGTTGGCACGGAGAGTGCCACCACTGCGATGCCAATATGACCTGGCATCGCCAGAGCGGGCTTCTGCAGTGTCACCATTGTGGGGCGCAGGCGCAGGCACCGCGCTTCTGTCCGGTCTGCCGCGCTGATGCGCTTACCAGTGCCGGTGAGGGCACGGAGCAGTTGGAGCAGTTTCTACAGCAGCGCTTTCCTGACATACCGCTATACCGCGTGGACCGAGACCGGGTCCGTCGCAAGGGTGAGCTGGAAGCGGTGGTAGAAGCGGTGCGCGAAGGTGAGCCCTGCATGCTGGTGGGAACGCAGATGCTGGCCAAGGGCCATCACTTTCCCAAGGTCACGCTGGTGGTGGTGGTGAGCCTGGATCAAGCCCTATACAGCGCCGATTACCGCGCCCTGGAACGGCTCGGACAGTTGCTGGTGCAGGTGGGCGGCCGAGCCGGTCGGGAGCGCCGGCCCGGTACGGTGCTCATGCAGACCCACCACCCGGAGCATGCGGCCCTGCAGTGCCTGCTGAAAGACGGCTTCGAAGCCTTTGCTCGCGGCTTATTGGAGGAGCGCCAATTAGCGCAGCTGCCGCCTTTCGCCTATCAGGCTGTGTTACGAGCGGAAGGCCAGCAGCGTAGTGATCTGCAGGGTTTTCTGGACGAGGCCCTGGCCTGTTGGCCCGGCCCTGCCGGCAGCGGTTTTGGACCTTTCCCGGCCATGATGGAGCGACGGGGCGGGCTGCTACGCTGGCAGTTGCTGCTGCAGTCGGAACAGCGCGCTGCACTCCAGGCCTGGCTGGATAGCTGGCTGACGCAGGTGCAGGCCTTGGCCTCCGGTCGCAAAGTGCGCTGGGATCTGGACCTCGATCCGCAGGAATTTTGAGGTGCGGCTGTGGTCTATGCTGCACTGGCGGCGCGATCTTCAGCTAAAATAAAATCTCAGCGCGGCGCGCACAGGGGGGTCACGTTGGTGTGGAAAGCAGGGCCAAACCACGGCAATCACATGACCCGGTGAATGTTAAAGCGCCACAAGTAAAAGGATGATGAGCGCATGATAGAAATAGA
The DNA here is from genome assembly GCA_029935455.1 of Lysobacterales bacterium. Taxonomy (GTDB): domain Bacteria; phylum Pseudomonadota; class Gammaproteobacteria; order Xanthomonadales; family SZUA-36; genus Marinihelvus. Next base: position 15,247 of record JAOZKI010000020.1, read on the forward strand.
AAATCACGACCCGCTGGCCGCTGCAGGCACCCGCGCCGAATGGCAGGCCTTCCAGGCGCTCAGTGAGTCGGTGAATCGCGAGATTATCGGTCAGGAGCGCCTGATGCGGCGCCTGATTATGGCCCTGCTGTGTCACGGGCATTTGCTGGTGGAAGGTGCGCCGGGTTTGGCCAAGACCACCGCGATCAAGGTGCTGGCGGACCGCATCGAAGGGGACTTTCATCGCATCCAGTTCACGCCCGATCTGCTGCCGGCGGACCTGACTGGCACGGAGATCTACCGCCCTCAGGAGGCGGTATTCGAATTTCAGAGGGGGCCTATTTTTCACAATCTGATTCTGGCCGATGAGGTGAACCGTGCCCCGGCCAAGGTACAGAGTGCTTTGCTGGAGGCCATGGGCGAGCAGCAGGTCACGGTCGGCCGGGTCACCTATGCCCTGCCGAAACTGTTCCTGGTTATGGCGACGCAGAACCCTATTGAACAGGAAGGCACCTATCCCTTGCCCGAGGCCCAGCTGGACCGTTTTCTCATGCACGTGGCAATCGACTATCCCGACGCGCAGGCCGAGCAGGCCATTCTGGCCCTGGCCAGGGGTCAGGCGCGGGCGGAATTACGGGCGCCAGAGGCCGCGCCCACGCTGGTGAGCCAGGCACAGGTGTTCGCAGCCCAGGAGCAGGTTCTTGGTCTGCACCTTGCCGAGTCACTGGAGGAATACATGGTGCAGCTGGTGCTGGCGACGCGTTCACCGGGTCGCTGGGATCAGGATCTGGCGCGGCTGGTCAGCTTCGGCGGTAGCCCCCGCGCCACCATCAGTCTGGATCGCTGTTCCCGAGCCCATGCCTGGTTGGATGGGCGCGACTACGTGTCACCCGACGATGTGCACGCGGTGGTTCACGATGTGCTGCGGCACCGGGTGCTGCTGTCCTATGAGGCAGAAGCGGACGGCGTGACCGTTGATCAGCTGACTGACCGGCTGCTGGACCTGGTACCGGTTCCCTAGTACGCGCATGTCCGCTCCGGATCTTGGTGATGGCATTGAGCTCTCGGCGGCGGAGCTGATTGCGCTCCGCCCCCGCTGTCACGCGCTCACGCTACCCATGCATCGGCCCGCTGCTTCTGCGCTGGCGGGCAATTATCGGTCGCGCTTCCGTGGTCGTGGTGTGGATTTCGTTGAATCCCGAAATTATCAGCCTGGCGACGATATTCGCAATATGGACTGGCGCGTCACCGCGCGTACCGGCCGTGCCCACACCAAGGTGTTTCAGGAAGAAAGAGAGCGACCGGTGCTGGTGCTGATCGATGCCAGCGCCAGTCTTTTTTTTGGCACCCGTCACTGTTTGAAGTCGGTGGCTGCGGGCCGGCTGGCCGCGGCCATTGCCTGGACTGCCGTGACCCGGGGTGATCGCATCGGCGCCTTCTTTTTCGCGCCCGGCGAGCATCGGGAGTTACGGCCGGCCGGTGGACGGCGTGGGGCCATGCGCGTCATCAAGGGCCTGGTGGACTGGCTGGTACCCAGCCGCGCCCAGGCTGAAGTGGAACCCTTGTCGCTGGCCTTGCAGCGCCTTCGACATGCGGTGCGGCCGGGCAGCCTGGTGCTGGTTCTCAGTGATTTTTACGGCCTGGACGAGGACTGCCATCGGCACCTCTCGCGGCTGCGGCAGCACAATGATGTGGTGGGTTGTCAGCTTCTGGATCCGGCTGAGGAGCGCCTGCCCGGGGGGCGCTATCCCATCAGTGACGGACAGGAAAACAGCCTTCTCGACACCGCCCTGGCTGCAGATCAGGAACGCTTTCTTGGCATGAGCGAGCAGCACCTGGGTGCGCCACGGGCCATGTTCCAGCGGCACCAGTGCGGTTGGTTTACTTTGCGTACTACCGATGACCCGGTGGAGGTGCTGGGTCGTGAACTGCGCGTGCTGACGGGGCGCAAATCATGAATTCGGAGCAGAGCGCGGCCCTGCTGCAGCAACTGCGGGATATTCATGGCGCGCCGGCCCAGCCCTGGTGGCCGCCGGCGCCGGGCTGGTGGCTGCTGGCACTGATGCTGCTGGTTCTGCTGCTGCTGGTCTGTCGGGCTGCCTGGCACGGGCTGCGTCGCCGCCAGCGGCGTCAGGCGCGCTTGCGCGCGCTGGTCGCTCTGCGCCAGCAGCATGATCCCGGGCAGCAACCACAGGCCTGGCTGGCAGCCGTCAATCGTCTGCTAAAGGTCGTGGTGCTCGAGCAGGATCTGCAACCGCAGGCCAGGACCTACAGCGGCACGGACTGGGCTGCCTTTCTGGAAGATCCGGAGTTTTCCATCCTGGCCACCGGGCCCTGGGAGCCGGCACCGCTATACGACGCAGACCGGCTGGAAGCCGCCGCCAAACGCTGGTTGCAGCGCCATGGATGAGCTGCTCACACAAGGCGGTTTTTCCCTGGCCTGGCCCTGGTTGCTGTTACTGGCGCCCTTGCCCTGGCTGCTGCGGCGCTGGTTACCGGAGGCTGCCGGTGCGCAGCAACGCGCCGTGCGCGTGCCCTGGTTTGCCGCGGTGCGAGCCGCCGGGTCCAGCAGCTTGCGCCGTCCGCTTTTGCTCCTGCTGGCGACGGTGATCTGGCTACTGTTCCTGCTGGCTGCGGCGCGGCCCCAGTGGGTCGGTGAGGTGCAGAACCTGCCGGTCACCGGGCGTGATTTGCTGCTGGCTGTTGATGTGTCCGGTTCCATGGACACGCAGGACATGCGCTGGCAGAACCGGCGCGTTAACCGGCTGGAGGTGGTAAAGCAGGTGGCCGGTGATTTTATCGAACGCCGTAAGGGCGATCGGGTGGGGTTGATTCTTTTCGGTACCCGCGCCTATCTACAAACGCCGCTGACCTTCGATACGGAGACCACGGCCGCGCTGCTGGGCGAGTCGGAAATTGGCCTGGCCGGCCGCGAAACGGCCATCGGCGATGCGATCGGTCTGGCCGTTAAGAGGCTGCGGGAGGATGGGGCGGCGGATCGTGTGCTGGTGCTGCTGACCGATGGCGCCAATACCTCTGGTGAGGTGCAGCCCCTGCAGGCCGCGGAGTTTGCCGCCCGAGAGAATCTGACCGTCTACACGGTGGGCGTGGGGGCTGACGAACTGCGCGTGGAGGACTTCTTTGGTTCCCGTGTGGTGAACCCCAGCGCGGACCTGGATGAGGAAACGCTGAGAGATATCGCCCAGCGCACCGGCGGGCGCTATTTCCGTGCCCGGGATGCGGAAGCGCTGACCGATATCTACCAGTTGCTCGACGAACTGGAGCCCATTGCCAGCGATGTGGAAATGGTGCGGCCGGTGGCGCAGCTGTTCTATTGGCCTCTGGGCCTGGCCTATCTGCTGGCCGTTGTGGGCGTGCTTCTGACGCTGAGGCCCGGCCTGAAGACGCTGAAGGCGCAGACCTCATGAACGAACTGCCGCTGCATTTTATTCGCCCGGGCTGGCTGCTCGCACTGCCCCTGTGCCTGCTCTTGCCCTGGGCCTGGCGTCGCTTGCGACGTCCCGCCGGTGACTGGGCGCAAATCTGTGACCCGCATTTGCTGCGCTGGTTGAGTGTTGGAGACGCCGTTGCAACGCCCCGGCGTGCTGGTGCCTGGTTGGCAGGGCTGGCGATTCTGTTGGTCACCGTGGCGCTGGCCGGCCCCAGCTGGCAGCGCTTGCCCGATGTGAGCTACAACGCGGCCGATGCGCGGGTCATTGTGCTGGACCTGTCGGCTTCCATGCTGGCACAGGATCTAAAACCGGATCGGCTGACGCAAACGCGTTTTATGTTGTCAGACCTGCTGCAGCAAACGCAGGAAGGCGAGGTGGGCCTGGTGGCCTATGCCGGCGACGCCTACGTGGTGACGCCGCTGACCAGTGACCGCAATACGGTGGCCAATCTCCTGCCAGCGCTGCGACCGGATGTGGTGCCGGTGGCGGGCAGTCGGGCTGATCGCGGCCTTGCCCTGGCTGCAGAATTGCTGGAAGGCACGGGGCTGGCTGTCGGCGAAATCCTGCTGGTCACCGATGATGCAGATGCGGCAAGCGTCAATCGCGCAGCAGAATTGGCGGCCCGGGGTCTGCGCGTGTCCGTGCTGGCGGTGGGCACAGAGCAGGGAGCCCCCATACCCAGCGGCACCGGCTTCCTGGCCGACGCGCAGGGAGCCGTGGTTATTGCGCGGGTCAATCTGTCCCAGCTCGCGGCCGTGGCAGAGGCGGGCGGAGGCAAGCTGACGCGGCTCGACGGCAGTGGACTAAACGCATCCCCCTGGTCCCTGAGTGATAGCCAGGCCTTTGCCTTAAATGACAACTGGGTCGGCGATCGCTGGCTGGACATGGGGCCCTGGCTGCTACTGCTGCTGCTGCCGCTGATGGCGCTGTCATTCCGCCGCGGCCTGTTGTTCTGCTGGCCGCTATTGATGGTCCCCCTGCTGCTGCCGGCGCCGACTGCGCAGGCCGGCTGGTGGGATGATCTCTGGAAATCACGCGATCAGCAGGCCCAGGAAGCGCTGGCAGAGGGGCAGGCGGAGCGCGCGCTGGAACTGGCACGCGACCCACGCATCAGCGCCGAGGCCTGGTATCGCAGCGGTGACTATGCTCGGGCCGGTCAGCTCTGGTCACAGACCGGCGAGGCGCAAGCGGATGATCACTACAATCGCGGCAACGCGCTGGCCGTGGCCGGTGAATTGGAGCAGGCGCTGGCGGCCTATGATGCGGCGCTGGCGCTGGCGCCGGAAATGGAGGATGCGATCTTCAATCGGGCCCTGATCGAACAGCTCCAGGGGCAGCAGCAAGAGCAGCAGGGCGACAATCAGTCCGGTGAGAGTGATCCCAAGGACGGTGAGCAGCAATCATCGCAGCAGGAAGACAGTGAGGGGCAGCAGGAAAGTCAGAGCGATGAGGAGCAGGGCGAGTCCGAAGCTGGAGAGTCAGAGGCCACGGAGGGCGAGCAGCAGGGTGAGGCCGGCGAAGCGGAGCCTGGAGAGCAGCAGTTGGCACAGACCTGGAGCGAGGAAGACGCGCAGGCCATGGAACGCTGGCTGCGCCGCATTCCCGATGATCCGGGTGGCCTGCTGCGACGGAAGTTTCGTAATGAGCATCAGCGACGCGGTGCGCCGCAGGACGAGAAGAAAAAATGGTAAGCGGAAGACAAAAATGCCGCTGGCGCCGCGGTGCGGCCGGCCTGTTTCTGGCCTTGCTGCTGGGTGTGGTGCAGTCAGCCTCTGCGGCAGAGGTGCGCGCGCAGCTTGATCGCCAGTCCATCAAGGCGGGGGAGACGGTGAACCTGATTTTTAATACGCCGGACCCGCAGCAGTCCCTGGATGCCGATTTTTCCGCGCTGGAGACGGATTTTTACATCCTGGACCAGCGCTCGGAAACGCAGATGTCCATCAGGAACGGGCGCCAGAATACCAGTGTCACCAAGCGCTTGACGCTGGAGCCCAAGCGCAGCGGTCTGCTGCGGGTGCCGTCCTTCAGCTTTCGCGGCGGGGCGGTAACGCCGGCCATGAGTCTGCAGGTGGCTGCCGCGCCGGCGCTCGCGGAAGGTGAGTTGCCACCGGTAATGGTAGAGCTTGAGCTGACACCGCAGGAAGGGCCCTATTATGTGCATGCCCAGTTTGCTCTGGTGGTGCGCGTGCTCTACCAGCAGAATTTGACCGAGGCCAAAATTGAACCGCCCGCGCCTTCTCAGGCCACCATCAAGCTGCTTAGCGAAGTGCCCTATGTGGCGAATCGCAACGGCCAGGACTTCCGCGTGCTGGAGCGGCACTATGCGATCTTCCCGGAGCGATCCGGTGAGCTGGTGATTCCTCCCATGGAGCTGACCGGGCGCCTCATTGAGCGGCCCACGGACCGCCTCTGGCAGCCCTCGGTGCGGGGGCGACGGGTGCGCGTGGCCAGTGAGCCGCTGACGCTGACCGTGGCGCCGAGGCCGGCCGCCTATGGCGGCGACGAGTGGCTTCCGGCGCGCGCGCTGGAGCTGAGTGAATCGTTCAGCGATGCAACAACCATACGGGTCGGTGAGCCGGTGACGCGCACGGTGATCGTGGATGCCGTGGGATTGGAAGAGAACATGCTGGAAGCGCCGGTCTGGCCGGCGCTGGAGCAGGCCCGCATCTACCCGGATCAGCCGCAGGGAATCAGCCGTGATGACGGCCAGTGGGTGCTGGGCCATCGGGAGTATCGCTATGCGGTGGTGCCGGACGTGCCTGGCGTGCTTGAGCTACCGGAGCTCCGGCTGGTGTGGTGGGATACGCAAAAGGATCAGGAACAGGTTGCGGTGTTGCCTGCAAGACGTCTGGAGGTGCTGCCCGCCGCCGTGAGTGCCGCACCGGAAGCCCCCGCGAGCGCCGAGCCGGTAGCCAGCCAGCCTGCATCCGGTGCCGCCGATAGGGTATGGGGCCCCGCCTGGCCCTGGCAGTTGCTCAGCGCTATTTTGGCCCTGGGCTGGGCCGCTAGTGCGCTGCTGTGGCGGCGTCCGGGTGCTGGTGCGTCACCGGATGCTGTGCCAAAGAAAGAGCACGTGTCGGCAGCGAAAAGACTCGCGGAGCTGCGTCAACGCTGCCAGGCCAACGATGCGCGCGGCGCCCAGCAGGCCTTGCTGCGTTGGTTCCGCCACAGCGGGCCGGGTCGCCCGGGGGACAGCATTTTGAACTGGGCCAACGGTCTCGATCAGACGGATTTGACGCGCGCCATTCGCGATCTGGATCGCGCTGCGTCCCGGGGTGATGAAGGCTGGCAGGGGGCGGACCTGTGGGCGGCATTTTCCGCCTGGGAGGGATCGCGGAGCCAGCGACCGGCGGCCACTGCGCCGCTGGACCTCTATGCGCCGCGGCCGGCTGACCGCTAGCCGTTCGCTTTCAGTACCAGGACGTCAATGCCGTTATTTTGCAGCTGCCGCCGCAGTTGATCTGCTGCCCGTGCGCCGGTCAGTGGCCCCACCCGCACGCGGTGCCAGGTTTCGTCATTGACGGTCACGGACTGAATATCCGCCACCGCGCCCAGTAGGGCGAGGCGGGCTTTCATCTGGTCTGCGTCGGCTTCGCTGCGGAAAGATCCCGCCTGTAGAAGGAACTGCTCGGCACTATCGCTGATCGCCTGGTCTTCATCCGGGCCCACCACGGGCGGCTGTTCCAATTCACGCTCCGGAACCACCACCTCCATTTCTGGAAGGACGGTGAAGAAGTCATAGCGCGGTTTTTCGCGCTCCGTTTCCTGGATCAGCTCCGGTTCGCTGATGTCGCTGGGTGTGGGCTGGGCCGTCTCCTGCACGGGCATGCTCGGCATGTAGCCACGCAGGTAGAGGAAGGCTGCGCCCCCCAATCCCAGCAGCAGGCCGCCGGCAAACCAGACGCCGCCCGAAGAGGATTTTTTCTTCGATTTCCTGCGTGCGCGGGCCATTACATTTCCTCCGGTGCGGAGATGCCGAGCAGCGCCAGGCCATTGCGTAGCACCACGCGGACCGCGGCGATCAGATTTAGCCGGGCGTTACGCAGGTTTTCATCATCAACCAGGAACTGGTGGGCGTTGTAATAACCATGAAAGTCGTTGGCCAGATCGCTCAAATAGTGGGCCAGCAAATGCGGTGCGCGCAGTCTGGCTGCTGAGTCGATCAGCTCCGGGAAACGGCTGGTGGCGCGCATGAGTCGCAGTTCCCGATCTTCCTGCAGCAGGTTGAGCGCCGCCTCGCCAATGGCCGTGTTGTGGGTCAGGTCCATGCCCTCCAGCGTGCGATAGACGCTGCAGATGCGCGCGTGGGCGTACTGGATGTAGTAGACCGGGTTTTCGTTGCTGTTGGACTTGGCCAGATCCAGGTCGAAATCCAGATGCTGATCGTGGGAGCGCATGACATAGAAAAAGCGCGCCGCATCCGACCCGACTTCTTCACGCAGTTCCCGCAGCGTGATGAACTGGCCGGAGCGGGTCGACATGGGCACCTTTTCGCCGTCGCGATAGAGCACGGCGAACTGTACCAGCAGGATTTCCAGCCGCTCCGGATCCTCGCCGAGCCCCTTGGCAGCCGCCTTAAGGCGTGCCACATAGCCGTGATGATCCGCGCCAAACACGTACACGGCTCGGTCAAAGCCGCGCTCCAGTTTGTTCAGGAAATAGGCGATATCAGAGGCGAAGTAGGTGGTCCTGCCATTTTCACGCACCACCACGCGGTCCTTCTCGTCGCCCAGTGCCGAGGCGCGGAACCAGGTGGCGCCGTCCTGTTCGTAGAGATGGCCGTTTTCGCGCAGACGCTCAATGGCATGGTTGATGGCATCGCTGGCCTCCAGGCCGGCTTCCGAGAACCAGCGGTCGAAGACCACACCGAACTCTTCCAGGTCCTGTTCAATATCCGCCAGATTGCTGTCCAGGGCTGCATCGAAAAACACGCGATAGCCCGCATCGCCCATAAGCGTGCGTGCGCGGGCAATCAGGGCGTCGATATGCTGTTCCTTGTCCCCATCCTGGCTGCCATCCGGCGGTAGGCCGTCTTCTACTTCCAGGGCCGTGAAGCGGAATTTGTCACCGCTGTTCTGACGCACCGTGCGCGCGATATCGAAGATGTAATCACCCTGATAGCCATTGTCCGGAAAGCGTTGACGCTCACCGCACAGTTCCAGATAGCGCAGCCACACACTGACCGCGAGGATATCCATCTGGCGACCGTTGTCATTGACGTAGTACTCGCGCTGCACCGTCTGTCCGGCTGCCTGCAGGATGCCGGACAGGCTGGCCCCATAGGCCGCGCCGCGCCCATGACCCACATGCAGTGGCCCGGTCGGATTGGCGGAGACATATTCCACGGTGATGCGGCGTTCTTTGTCCACCGGTTCCTGACCGAACTGCTCACCCTGCTTGAGCGCGTCCTTGATGACGGCGGTCAAGGCGAAGTGGGTCAGGAAAAAGTTGATAAAGCCCGGGCCGGCGATTTCGGTTTTTTCGACCTGGCGTGACCGGGGCAGGCGATCAATGATTTCCTGCGCCAGTTCACGGGGCGGCTTGCCTGCGACGCGCGCCAGTACCATGGCCAGATTGGAGGCGTAATCGCCATGCTCAACGGAGCGCGTACGCTCCAGTTGGGGCTGTACATCGGTATCTGCCGGGATCACTTCATCGCGCTGCAAATGCAGCAAGGCCTGGCTTAATAATTCTTCAATGTGCTTTTTCACAAAACAAGCGCGTCGGTTGCTCTTAATAACGGCGCTATTGTAAACCGTTGGCGCCTTCAATGGGGCATAGGCTGTGCGGCCTTGCGAGCCCGTAACAGGCTTTTGGCACCACTGTGGAAGATGCTGTGGATAAGTCTGTGGAAAAAGCGGTACGGGTGCGTTCTCGAGTGTGGCTCGCCGCCTTTTTGGCGGCTGCTGCTGCTGGAGACGGTTTTTTATAATCAATAAAAACAATAATTTATATTCTTTTCTGAGAACCTGTTTCGCACTCCTTCTGCAAGTCCATGATTTTTACACCAGGCGTCGTCCTGTGCATAAAAAATGCATCCATCAGGCCTTTTTCCGTGGGTGGCGCTGAAAAACCTTGTGTGGGCAGGCGAAACTTGGAGATGAAGCAGGTAAGCTTCCGGCCTATGCATGGATTCATCTCCCTGGCGTTGTTTTTGGCGGTGGCTGCCGCGCTTCTGGCGGGCTTTCCTGTTGCCTTCACCTTGGCCGGCGTTGCGCTGATTTTCGCCGCCGTTGGCGTTTTTTTCGGCGTTTTTGACCCGGCGTTTCTGGAGGC
>JAOZKI010000020.1:24963-34587 GCA_029935455.1 Lysobacterales bacterium
TGAGGCCTTCCCGAACCGGGTTTACGGCATTATGACCAATGAAACCCTGATCGCCGTGCCTGTATTCGTGTTTATGGGGGTCATGCTGGAGCGCTCGCGCCTGGCTGACGAGCTGTTGCAGTCCCTGGCGCAGTTGCTGCACCGCGTTCCCGGCGGTCTGGGTCTGGCCGTGATGGTGGTGGGTGCGCTGATGGCTGCCAGTACCGGCATCGTTGGCGCGACGGTAGTGACCATGGGTCTGCTGTCGCTGCCCACCATGCTGCGCCATGGCTATAAAGATTCGGTAGCGACCGGTTCCATTTGCGCGGCCGGTACGCTGGGCCAGATTATTCCACCCTCAATTGTCCTGATTCTATTGGCGGATGTGCTGTCCAATGCGTACCAGCAGGCCCAGCTCCGTCTCGGGATTTTTTCCCCCGAGACCGTATCCGTCGGAGATCTGTTTGCGGGCGCGCTGCTGCCGGGGCTGCTGCTGGTCCTGCTCTACATGCTCTATCTCATGCTCAGCGCCTGGCTGCGCCCTGCTGCCATGCCGGCGGTGAAGGCCGCCAACGATAGTGAGGTGTCACTGCTGCGTTTGCTGGGCCTGATTGCCGGCCCGCTGTTTTTGATCGTGGCGGTACTTGGCTCCATTCTCTACGGCATCGCCACACCCACCGAGGCGGCCTCCGTGGGCGCCGTGGGTGCCATGGTGCTGGCGGCCCTGCGCGGTCATTTCAGCGTGCCCACGCTGCGTGCCAGCGTGTATCAGTCCGCCAAGGTCAGTGCCATGGTGTTCATGATTCTGATCGGCGCTTCGCTTTTCAGTCTCGTGTTTCGCGGCTATGGCGGGGATGAACAAGTAGAAGCCCTGCTGGCCGGTTTGCCGGGTGGCGTGACCACGGCCATGGTGCTGGTCATGCTGGCGCTGTTTTTGCTGGGCTTCATTCTCGATTTTATCGAGATTACCTACATCGTCGTGCCGGTGGTGGGGCCGGCGCTGCTGGCGCTGGGGGTCGATCCGGTGTGGCTGGGCATCATGATCGCGGTGAATTTACAGACCTCTTTCCTGACACCGCCGTTCGGTTTCTCTCTCTTCTACCTGCGGGGCGTGACGCCGCCGGAGGTGCCGACCACGGCCCTCTATCGGGGGGTGATCCCTTTTATCCTGATCCAGCTGTTCATGCTGTTGCTGCTCAGTCTGTGGCCGGTACTGGTGACCTGGCTGCCTGACCGGCTGTACGGCTAGCCGTTACCGCGGACGTTCATGAGGCGCTGCTCGGCAATGCGACTGTAGGGTGTGACTGCCGCGTAGTAGTCGCGATAGGAGGCCAGCACCCGGGCAAAGAGCGCATCGTCCTGCGCCTGTTCGTCCAGGTATTCCCAGGTGATGCGCTCGAGTTGGGCCATGACTTCATCCGGAAAGCTGCGCAGCTCCACACCGTGCTCTTCCTGCAGCGTGCGCAGGGCCTGGGCGTTGTGGAAAGTGAACTCTGCCAGCATGTCCGTATTCACGGCCTGGGCCGCGATTTCCACCACGGACTGCAGGTCTTCCGGCAGGGCCTCGAAGGCTTCCTGGTTCACCAGTGCCTCAATCGTTGAGCCGGTTTCCTGCCAGCCCGGGCTGTAGTAGTAGCGCCCGGCGCGAAACAGGCCCAGGGCCAGATCGTTGTAGGGCCCGACCCATTCCGTGGCATCGATGGTGCCGGTTTGCAGCGCGGTAAAAATTTCCGCGCCCGGCGTGGTTACCGGCGTGCCGCCCGCGCGCCGCAGGACCTCGCCGCCGAGGCCCGGAATGCGCATCTTCAACCCCTTAATGTCGTCCAGAGAGCGAATTTCCTTGTTGAACCAGCCCCCCATCTGGGTGCCTGAGTTGCCCGCGGGCAGAGGCAGGATGCCGAAGGGCGCATAGGCCTCGCGATAGAGCTCCAGGCCGCCACCGTAGTAGAGCCAGCCATTCATTTCCTGGGCCGTGAGACCGAAGGGGGAGCTGCAAAACAGTTGCGCGGCGGGTGCCTTGCCCTTCCAGTAGTAGCTGGTGCTGTGGCCCATTTCTGCGGTGCCGCGGGACACGGCATCAAAGACCTCAAAGGGCGGTACCAGTTCGTTGCCGCCGTAGACCTTCACCGTCAGGCGCCCCCTGGACAGCCGGCCGATGTATTCCGCCAGCCGGTTAGCACCGGTGCCGAGACCGGGGAAGTCCCGTGGCCAGGCGGTGACCATTTTCCATTCAATGGGATCAGCGGCTGCACCGCTGGCGCAATCTGCCTGCTGGCCTGCCGCTGGTTTCTGCCCGCAGGCGCCAAGTGCGCCCGCTGCGCCAGCCAGGGCGGCGGCGCCAACAAATTTACGTCGATCCATGTTTGGTTTCTCCCACTGGGTGCGCGCTGGATGTGCCTGTCGCTTGGCACGTTCTTGTCTGAGGCTCCGATGCGCGGGTGCTATAGTGGCAGCATACCTTCGAGCTCAACAAAAGGGCCAGTCCCAGCGGCTATGAATTTTGATGATCCTTCCGAGATTGCGCGCAAGCTTGGTGATTTGCGCGAAGAGCACCGTGACCTGGATCGGGCCATTGCGCGCCTGGTAGAGGACCCCGGTGCGGACCAGATTGGTCTCAAGCGCATGAAAAAGCGCAAATTGAAGCTGCGTGACTGGATGGCCTATCTGGAGTCACGTCTGATTCCTGACCTGGACGCCTAGCGGTCTTCGCCCGCTTCCCCGTCGGCTTCCGGCGCGACCTGAATGATGCCGTGACGCACGCCTTTTTCCAGAAACAGGCGCGCGTCAGATCCCATACGCGCCAGCCGCTCATCGAACTCGAGCCGGTTGTCATCGTTGGTACGTAATAGCTTCAGGCGCTTCAGTTCGCCAATAAACTGGCGAAACAGAACCTTGTCATAGTATTCCGGCGCATCAAATTCCTGCAGCAGGGAGATGCGCTGGGCGGTCAGTATGCACAGGCGTTCGAGCTCGGACCGGCTGAGGCGGCCGGAACCGTTTTTGGTCAGCACTGCAAAGGTGATGTAGAAGCGTTCCAGCGTGTGCAGCATGGAGCGCGCCAGCAGATTGATCTGGGTGGCCTCGCGCGTACCGCCTTCCGCCCGTCGCAGCATGTCGTCGCTGTCTGATAGCTCCAGCAGGCCGGCGCCAATCATCTGCTGCACCGTCTGCTCCAGCACCGGGCCGAAGCTTTTCTGATCCCAGGGCAGGTAAAGCTCAGCGCGCAGGAAAGGATAGATATCATTCGCCAGCCGTTCCAGGTCGGCGCGGGCAAAGGCACGCTGGCGCAGGAAGCAGCAGGCCACCAGAGAGGGGATCACCAACAGGTGCGCCGAGTTGTTGCGGTAGTAGGTCATGCCCACGGCCTCACCGGGAGCGGCGCGCACAATATCGCCCAGCTCATGGATGACCCGTTCCAGCAGTCCAAGCTCAAAACCATGCTGAATCATGTCTTCCGGGCTGCGCTCCGTGACCGTGACCCGGCCGGCCAAGGGCCCCATGAGAATCAGGTCTCGATACAGGGCCAGCTGCTCGGCCAGCAACACTTCATCCATGGCGTGACGCGGTGTGGCCAGCAGGGCGGTGGCCAGCAGGTTGACGGGATTCACATCGGCGGTGGCATTGATCGCGCACATGACCCGGTCGCCCAGATCATTCACCATGGGCGTCAGCCAGCTGGGCTTCTCTTCCAGCTCGCCCCCCCAGCTACGCCACTCCGGCGCGTACTGATCCAGCAGGTCGTCAAGCAATATGGGGTCGCCAAAACTGACGTGCGCTTCGCCGTGATTCTGGCCCAGAAAGCGATGCACTTTGAACAGGTCCAGCAAGGACTCTTTCTTCTTCGTCGCGCCCGCCAGTTCCTTGTTATAGCTGCTGCCTTCCAGCAGCTTTTCGTAGCCCAGATAGACCGGTTGGAACAGCACCGGCTTGGCCGGATTACGCAGGTAGGCCCGCACGGTCATGGCCAGCATGCCGCCCTTGGGTTGCAGCAGTCGGCCCGTGCGACTGCGCGTACCTTCAATGAAGTATTCGATGGGTACGCCTTCGGACATGATATGGCTGACATACTCCGCAAAGACGGCCGCGTAGAGCTTCTGGGAGCGGAAGGTGCGGCGCAGGTAGAACGCACCGCCCATGCGGATGATGGAGCCGACCACAGGCAGATTCAGATTGATGCCAGCGGCAACATGCGGCACGGCCAGGCCACGCACATAGAGCAGAAAAGACAGCAGGATGTAGTCGGCGTGGCTGCGATGGCAGGGCACATAGATGATTTCCCGGCCCAGCGCCTGTTCCTTAAAGCGCTCGAAATGATGCACGCGCGTTTCGCCGTAGACGCGGCGTAAAAACCAGTTCAGGGTCAAATAGGCGATACGGACAAAGGTGTAGGAATAATTGGCGGCAATTTCCAGCGCGTACTCACGCGCCTGGTCTTCTGCCTTGTGCGCTGTGATATCCGTGCGACGGGCTTCCTCAGCGATGGCCGCGCGTACCGCCGGCGCTTTCACCACTGCATCGATCATGGTTCTTCGGTGCGAGAGGTCAGGCCCGATCATGGCGGTTTTTACGCGTCGGAAATGCACGCGCAGCAGGCGCGAGACCTTGCGCAGGGCAATGGCATGATCCGGTCCTTCATCCAGCAGTTGCCGCAGCGAGATCGGGCGGCTGAACTGGACCACCGTATCGCGCCCGTTGATCAGGGTGCTGAGCAGGCGCCGAAAACGGCCAATAACCTCCCAGTCTTCCGTAAACAGCACCTTGGCCCAGCTATCGCTGCTATCCGGTGAGCGGCCCACCAGGACCGTCACGGGGACCAGTTTGATGTCCTCGTGCTCATGTTCGGCGCAGTGAGCCACCAGTTGGGCCAGCAGCGCTGAATTTCGCCGCGGTTCCGGGCGCCTGACCAGCAGGCCTTTCCAGCGCCGCAGTACCGCGTAGCTGCGCGGGGCCAGCGCGGCCGGTTCGCGCATGGGCAGCAGCGGCCGGGCAATGTTCTGTTGCTCACAGACCTTGTCCAGAATCAGGATCGAGGATAGGGCGTCATCCGCCAGCACGTAGCAGACTGGCGTGTCTTCGCTGACACCGCTATGGCCATCCAGGTCGGGTAGCACGCGGGCCCGAACCCAGAGATTCAGAATCCAACGCAACAGCAGGTTCCAACGCAACTTAATGACGCTGAGGAATCCGGATTGAGGTGCGGTGTCGCTCAAGATTAATAGGCCCTGATGCTGGAGTGCTTATTATCGCCGATCCCGGGACGGGGCGTAATTCGGGCAAATTCGCAGTCCGCCAAAATAAAAAATCCGGGCTGGCACGAAGCCCGCCCGGAATTCCGGCGGAGCCGGAGAGGATCGGTTCCAGCGCGTATTATCGCGCTTGGAAATAATTATTTTTTATTTTTAATTATTATCTTATGAGCAAAGCTTAAAGTATTACTTTAAGTTTTGTCAAATACTTTTTGGCAACAAATGCAGCCAAGCCACTAGAAAACCTAGGAAATAGTATCAGCCGTCAAGAGCGGCCGCAATTTCCTGCTGGATCGCCTCTGCCGCTGCGGCCGGACTCGCCGCGCTTTTGATCGGTCGACCAACCACCAGGTAGTCGGCGCCATTGGCAATGGCCCGGCCCGGCGTCAGCACCCGTTGCTGATCCCCCAGCTCACTTTGCCTGTCGTTGAAGATGGGGCGAATACCGGGCGTCACGGTAATCAGGGCCGGATCTACCTCGGCTCGCAATCGCGGTACCTCAAGACCGGATGACACCACACCGGCGCAGCCCAGCTCCAGGGCCCGTCGGGCGCGGGAGAGCACCAGCGCTTCCGCGTCGCAGGCGAAGCCCAGATCGTCGAGATCGCCCTGGTCCAGGCTGGTCAGTGCCGTCACCGCCAGCACGCCAAGCTGATCACCGCCGGCCTCTACCGCCGCTTCCAGCATGCGATCGTTGCCATGCACGGTGCAGAAGTCCACGCCGTGGCCGGCCAGCTGGCGCACGGCCGCTGCGACTGTGGCTGGAATATCAAACAGCTTCAGGTCGGCGAAGATTTTTTTGCCCTCACCCTTCAGTTCGTGCAGCAACTCGAAGTAGTGGCCGGAAAGAAAGAACTCCAGCCCCAGCTTGTAGAACTGTACGCTGTCGCCCAGCGTTCTCACCAGCGCCTGTGCCTGCTCCAGATCCGGCACATCGAGCGCGAATATGAGACGGTCACGGGGATCAATGGCCGCACGGCCCGGGGCTTGCTCAGTCATGTTGGTCTTCCTCAAGGTTCAAAAAATCCGCCAGGGCGGATGCGACACGCTGCGGTTGATCCATATGCAGGTGATGACCACCGTCCAGCTGCAGCAGTGTCAAATCTTTTATGGCCTCCAGGCGCGGCGCCAGCCTTGCGCCGAGATAGGATTCCAGCGCTGGCGTTAGTACCGCCAGCACCGGGCATTGTATGTCAGCGAGAATGCTGAGGGCCTGTGCTTCGCTCATCCAGGATGGTGAATCCCACATGGCGCGCGGGTCCGTACGCCAGCGCCAGCCGTCCGGTACCGGACGCAGAGCCCGTTCCGCCAGCAGCAGCGCCGAGGCATCCTGCATGGGGCTCTTGAGTTGCCGCGCACGCGCGGCCAGGGCCGGTGTTTCGAACACGCTACGATGAGCCCGGGGCTGGCGTACCGAGCGCAGCGAGCGCTGCAGGCGCGGACCCGCCAGCGCCGCGTCTTCGGTGACCACGCCGAGGCCGTCCAGCATGACAATGCGTTCGATGCGCTCCGGGTTGGCGCAGGCATAGCAGGCCGCCAGAGCCGCGCCCAATGAGTGGCTCACCAGTGTGCACCGCTCCCAGGCCAGCGCATCCAGCGCTGCATCGAGGTCGAACAGATAATCCGTGAAGTAGTAGCGAGCGGCCGGCGGCCGGTGGTCGGAATGGCCGTGGCCCGCATAGTCCAGCAGCGCCCAGTGCGGCCCCGGGCAGGCCTGGGCCAGTGGCAGCAGGGACGCCGCATTGTCCATCCAACCGTGCAGCCCCAGTAGTTTCGGCCCCTGCTCCGGGCCCAGTTCCAAGGCCTGCAGCTTGCCCCAGCCGACGTCCAGCGCCCGCTCCTGCGCTGTGGTCACCCGCTACGCTCCAGCTTGGCGTAAGCCAGCACCAGCCATTTGGCGCCGGCTTCATGGAAGTTGACCTGCACGCGTGCATGTTCCCCCTGGCCCTCGAAACTGACCACCGTGCCTTCACCGAATTTTTGGTGCCGGACTCGCTCGCCATGCTGGTAGGGCTGGCTGGGATCCGCCACTGCTGGCCGCCGGGCGGCGACCGGAGTGGAGCGTACAAAGGGCCGGGCTACGCCGGCCCGGGGGCGGATTTCCTGCAGGTGCTCGGCCGGCATCTCGTCGAGAAAGCGTGAGGGCCGGGCATAGGACTCGGAGCCGAACATGCGCCGCACTTCCGCATAGCTCAGATACAGGTTTTCCATGGCGCGGGTCATGCCCACGTAGCACAGGCGGCGCTCCTCCTCGAGCCGTCCGCCGGATTCCTGCACCGAGCGCTGGTGGGGGAACAGCCCGTCTTCCAGCCCCGCCATAAAGACCAGGGGGAATTCCAGGCCCTTGGCTGAGTGCAGGGTCATGAGCTGTACGCAATCTTCCCAGTCCTCTCCCTGGGTTTCACCCGCCTCCAGGGCGGCGCGACTGAGAAAAGACTGCAGCACGGTCATGCCCGCTTCCTCGTCATCGGCTGGCAGCACAAAGCTGTCCGCGGCGTTAACCAGTTCGCTGAGGTTTTCCAGCCGTGCCTCCATTTTTTCGCGCGACTCTTTTTCATAGTGGCTGGGCAGATTGGACATATCGATCACGCCCTGCATCTGGTTGCCCAGGGTCCAGTCCCCAAGCCGCTCACGCATGGCCAGAATCAGCTCCACAAAGGCCTGCACCGTGGTGCGCGCGCGGCCGCTGAGCAGCCCCTGTTCCAGCCCGGCGCGGGCGGCTTGCCACAGGGGCAGACCGCTTTCCCGGGCCTGCAGGCGCAGCGTGGCAACGGTCTTCTGACCGATGCCCCGGGCCGGCGTGTTGATGACGCGCTCGAAGGCCGCATCATCATTGGGATTCAGCACCAGGCGCAGATAGGCCAGCGCGTCCTTGACCTCGGCCCGCTCGAAAAAGCGCAGGCCGCCATAGACGCGATAGGGCACGCCCTGGCGCAGAAGATGTTCCTCAAACAGGCGCGACTGGGCCGAGGTGCGATAGACGATGGCCGCCTCATCAGCGCGTCGGCCCTCGCTCATCCATTGTTCCAGCTGGCTGACGACGAAGCGGGCTTCGTCCTGCTCGTTATAGGCCGAGTACAGGCGGATGGGGTCACCGTCCGAGCCAGCGGTCCAGAGATTCTTACCCAGGCGCCCCTCATTGTTCGCGATCAGCGCGTTGGCGGCGGACAGGATGTTGCCGGTAGAGCGGTAGTTCTGCTCCAGGCGCACGGTCTGCACATGGGGAAAGTCGCGGGTGAACTGACGCACGTTCTCCACCCGTGCGCCGCGCCAGCCGTAGATGGACTGGTCATCATCACCCACCACGAAAACGCTGCCCGTGTCGCCCGCCAGCAGCCGCACCCAGGCATACTGAATCGTGTTCGTATCCTGGAATTCATCCACCAGAATGTGCTGCAGCCGCTGGCGGTAGTGGGCCAGCAAATCATCGTTATGCAGCCACAGTTCATGCGCGCGGAGCAGCAGCTCGGCAAAATCGACCAGTCCCGCGCGGTCGCAGTAATCCTGATAGAGGCGGTAGATCTGAGTCCAGGTCTCGGTCAGCGGGTTATCCAGCGTTTCAATGGCGGCCGGGCGCTGGCCCTCATCCTTCCGCGCGTTGATAAACCATTGGGCCTGGCGCGCTGGCCACTGGTTCTCGTCATAGCCTTCTTCGCGGATCATACGTCGCAGCAGGCGCTGCTGGTCGTCCGCGTCAAGGATCTGGAAATTTTCCGGTAGCCCGGCCTCACGCCAGTGCATGCGCAAGAGCCGGTGGGCAATGCTGTGGAAGGTGCCGATCCACAATGGCCGCGTGGACGTCTCCAGCAGTTGCTGGGCGCGCTCGCGCATTTCCCCGGCGGCCTTATTGGTAAAGGTCACCGCCAGCACGCTCAGCGGTGATACGTGCTGCACTTGAATCAGCCAGGCCAGGCGGTGGATGAGCACTCGGGTCTTGCCGCTGCCGGCACCGGCCAGCACCAGCGCATGCGGTGCATCGGAGGTTACCGCCTCGCGCTGTGGCTCGTTCAGCTCATCGAGGATGTGGGAAACATCCATGAGCGCCTAGCGGTCCTGTTCGCGCTGCACGGCACGATAGCCGATGTCCCGGCGCAGAAAGGCGCCATCCCAGCCAATGGTGTCGGCGGCAGCATAGGCGCGCTGCTGGGCTGCGCCCACCGTGTCCCCGAGCGCGGTGACGCACAGCACGCGTCCACCAGCGGTGACTACCTCGCCATCAGCCAGAGCAGTGCCCGCATGAAAGACCTTTACGGCCTCCTCGGCCGGCTGTTTCAGGCCGTGGATCGGAGCGCCCTTGGCATAGCTGCCGGGGTAACCCCCCGCTGCCATGACCACGCCCAGTGCGGCCCGTGGATCCCACTCGGCGTGCGTTTCCTGCAGGCGGCCGGCCAGTGCGGCC
>JAOZKI010000116.1 GCA_029935455.1 Lysobacterales bacterium
ATGCGTATAGCCGGGCATGGGCAGATCGCCCTCGTGCCGGGCCCGTGCCAGCAGTTGCTCGGCAATGGCCACACACACGCGCTGCAATTGCACCAGGCGATCTTTCATATACAGACGCAAAGCCACCGCCACCTGATCATTGCGGCTACGGCCCGCATGGACTTTCCCGCCGAGCGGCCCCAGGGCCTCGGTCAGCCAGGTCTCCAGAGCCGAATGTCCATCTTCAAAACGCGCATCCAGAACCCGTTCGCCCGTCGCCAACTCATCGCCAATGCGGGTCAACTCCTGACGCAGCGCGTCGGCCTCTTCAGGCTGCAGCAAACCGATCTCCGCCAGGCCGGCCACATGTGCCCGGCTGGCCTGAATGTCGTAGGCAATAAGCTGCCGGTCCAGCACCACATCCTCGCCGGCCAGGAACTGCATGACCGCCTGCGTGGGCGCCGCACTGGCACCGGCCTTCTTCCAAATAGGTTCACTCACCGTTACAGTCCCGCCTGCTCATCCAGCCCCAGGGCCAGGTTTAGATTTTGCATGGCCTGACTGGCCGCGCCTTTCAAAAGATTATCCAGCACCGAGACCAGCACCAGCCGCCCGGGCTCGGCCTCGCTCAAGGTGAAACCGCCCAGGCGACACAGGGGCGTCCCCTGCACCGACTGCACCTCCGGCACGGATGCCTGCACCTGCACCAAGGGCTCCTGCGCATAGGCTTGCCGGTAGCGCTCATAAAGCGATTCTGCGCTGTGGTCGCCATCCAGCTGCAGGTCCAGCGTCAGGGAGATGCCACGAAAGAAACTGGCCACATGCGGCATGAAGTGCACCGGCCGGCCCAGCTGATAGCTGACTTCCCGCTCATGCATATGGCCTGTAAGCGCATAGGGCATCAGGTTGTCCCGCAGACGTTCCGGATCATTCTTGGGCGAGGGGGTCTTGCCTGCGCCACTATAGCCGGACACACCAAACACGGCCGGCGGCGCGCGGAGCAGATCCAGCACCGGCAGCAGCGCCAGCTGGGTGCCGGTGGCATAGCAGCCCGGGTTTGCAATACGCCGGGCCGTGCGCAGGGCCGCCCGGTTGCGCTCGGGCAGACCGTAGACCCAGTCCGCATGGAAGCGGTAATCAGCGCTGAGGTCCAGAATCACGGCCTGCGGGTGCGCCGCCGAAATCGCCTCGGCCCAGGCCCCCGCGGCACCATTCGGCACGGCCAGTACCCAGGCATCGGCCCCATGATCCGCCACCTGCTCGGGGCGCAGCGACTGAAATGTTTCCCCGCCGGGCCAGGCTGGGCAGGCTGCCTGCAGCGGGGTACCGGCCTGGCTGCCTGAACTGGCCAGAGCCAACTCTAGCTGCGGATGCCGGGCCAAAAGGGTCAGCAGTTCCGAGCCCGTGAATCCCCGGCCACCGACCAGCGCCAGGGTCTTCATGCCTCTTCCATCCAGCCGGGATCGCGCTGCATGGCATCCTGCACCGCCCGGTGGCGCTGCAGAGCATCGTCAATGCCATTGGCAAACACCACCCAGGGACCATGGCGCTCGCTGGCGTCAGCCTGTAAAAAGTACCAGGGTGTGATCGGATTGCTATTGCGCGAGCGCCAATAGAGCTGCGGGTACCGCGCCCGCAGCGTCTGCCACATGGCCGCGCCCAGCCCTTCACCCTGCGCCGCCGGGGTCACAATAAATTTCTCCAGATAGGGCAGACCATCGCGCCCTTCCACCACCACGGCTGCCGCCCGGCCGCTGTCCGACAGCAGTACCACCGGACGATTCAGACTGGCGCTCCAGTCGGGACGCAGACGCTTGCCGAAGGATTGCTCCACACGACCCATCACATCCGCGAGCGTCTGTGCGGAGGGCTCGGCATGCAGATGGATATCCTCCCCCTTGCGCACCAGGGTACCGGCGCCGCGGTAGGTAAACAGTTCGCGGGTCAGCTGACTGGCCGAGGTGATGGACACAGAGGTGCTGTCATCAAGGCCTTGTAGCATTTCATTGATCTGCTGCAGCTTCAGGCGCATGCCCGAATGCACCCAGTCCTCCTGCATCAGCGCATCGTAGTCGTTGTTGAGGCTGACCGCTGAGATAACCCGGCCGTTGCGGTCCAGCAGTCCACCACTGGGCGTTAAGAATATGATCTTGTGCGGGCGCAGCGCCCACACCAGTTCCCGGGCGGCCACGTCCGCGTTGATGTTCAATACCTGGCCTGACTCAGATTCGCCCAGGAAGGTCAGTACCGGCAGGGCACCGCTGGCGACAGCACGCTGCAGGGAACTGAGATTCACACCGGTGATTTCCCCCACCAGCCCATAACGCTCCCGATCCAGATATCGGGCCTCAAAGGTGCCGTGTTGCAGACCACGGGCGCGAATACCCCGGGCTTCCAGCGCCTCAACGAGACGCAGATTCTGCTCATAGATGACCGGTCGTGCTACCGCCATGACCTGTTCGGTAGTGACCCGTAAATTATCAATGCGCTCGCTGGGCACGCCCGCCTCAGCCAGCGCGCCGTCAACCTGCGGGCCCGCGCCATGCAGCACCACGGGGCGCAGACCCAGGCGGTGCAGAAAGGCCAGCGCCGAGGCCAGTTCGTCCAAATGCTCGGCAAGAATGCCGCCGCCCACCTTCACCACCGCGAAACGGGCCTCTTCAACGGAAGAAAATTCCTTCAGGTACTGACGTGCCTCTCGGCTGGAGCCCAGCTGGGCCAGCAGCTCCAATACCGTTTCCCGCACCTCAGACATGGGCTTCGGCCAGTTGGCGATAAAGCCCGTAAGCGGTTTCCAGCTGGTCGATGGCCACCCACTCATCACGCGCATGGGCCTGATCAATATCGCCGGGGCCCAGCACCAGGGCGGGCACGCCGCCAGCACCAAACAGGGACGCTTCGGTCCAGAAATCCACGCCCTCACCGAGCTCAAGCTTATGCTGCTGCGCAAAGGCCGTGGCCGCCTCCGCCGAGTGCTCTCCGGTCGGCAGCGGCGGACCGGAGAACGACACGGTCCATTGCGCATGTTCCGAGCCGGGCCAGCTGCGGCAGTCGTCCATGAACGCCTCGTTGCTGTCGCCGGGGGCCAGCCGGGCGCTCCAGAAAATATCTGCGCCGTCGGCGATCACATTGCTCTTCACACCGCCACCCACGGTGCCGATATTGAAGCAGCTGCGGCGACCTTCCGCCTCAGCCTGCCGGGCGGCTTCCAACGCGGCGCCGGTCCAGTTGGCCAGACGGTGAATGGCGTTTTCCTGCAGGGCCCGGGGTTCCGAGGAGTGGCCCGCCACGCCATGAAAGTGCCCGCGGGCAGATAGGAAGCCCCGATGGCGCACCTCGGCGCGGCACAGGGTCGGCTCGGCCACCACAACCTGGCGATAGCCCGCCGTCAGCCCATGGGCCACAAATTCGTTAACGCAGCAGCCCTCACCACCTTCTTCATCGGTGGTGAACAGCAGGGCCAAAGGCGCTTCGCTGGTTTCCGCCAGGGCCAGCAAACAGGCAGCCGCGCCCTTAATGTCGCAGGCACCGCGCCCGTAAACCCGGTCTCCTTCACGGGTCAGCTGCAGGGGTGGGTACTTTGACCCCGGCAGAGCGGGCACCGTATCTAAGTGCACGTTAAACAGAATATCCGGTGATCCGCGCCGGGCCAGATAACTCACCCGGCCCTTGCCGTGGTCGGTCACGCTAAGCTCAAACTCCGCCGCCAGCTGCTCACTTAAATAGGCAAAGATGGGCGCCTCGGCGTCCAGCGCGCGGGGCGGGTTCTGCGTGTCAAAAGCGACCAGCGCTTCGAGATGCTCCAGAATCCGCTCAGTGCTCATGGGACCGTACCCGCGCCGCCATGGTGCTGGACTGACCCAGCAGTTTGATAAAGCCTTCCGCTTCTTCTGGCGTCCAGTCGCAGCTTTGGGCATAGACCGCGTTGGGGTCCTGCAGAATGTGATCCGACTCAATCGCCACCGCCAGCACCGATCCGCCCTGCGTCTGCAGAGTGACGGTACCGGTTACGGCGCTTTGCGACGCCTTCAAAAAGGCCTCCAGGTCCCATTTATGTG
>JAOZKI010000117.1 GCA_029935455.1 Lysobacterales bacterium
GCGCCGGCGCGCGCCAAAGTCTTGGAACAGCGGCTCCAGAAGGATCAATTGATCGCTGTAGTCATCGCAAAGATCCGGTAGTGAAAACGCCATGGTATGCCTCTGGTCGGTAGCAGGGCACCCAGCATAGCGTGCGCCGGGGCGGCTGCACAGCGTTCCTAGCGCTGGCTGGGGCGCGCCAGTAAACGCGAATACATCAGAAAGCTGAGGGCCATGCCACTCCCCATTAACAGTACCGATAGCTTGCCACGATGGGGCGTACTGGCATCCCACAGATTGCTGTCCAGCCAGTAAAAGCCATACATGCTCAGCAGCCAAGGCAGCAGTGAGAGGATGATTTTCAGGATTTTGATCATGGCTACAGTCGGTGTGGTACACGCTAGGACCAGCTTATACTGTTGACTGTGCATGCATGCAAAGCGTCCTGTCCTATCGGCACATGCGCGTCCAGCCCGGATTTCATGGAGGCTGAGCGCAGAGGAGTGATGGTTATGAACAACTATTTACAGCACACAGCGCTGAATGGCTGGCCCTTGTTCTGGCTGCTGACCGGTATCCTGTGCGCGTTCATGGGTGTGGCCATGGTCGCTACGGACCTTGGCTCGGCGGAGGGCGTGTCGGCCATGATTGGCTACTCGGTGCGCTGGGCTGTGCCTTTTATCTTCATCGTGGTCGCCACTTCCGCGCTGCAGACGCTGTTCCCGGGGCCGATTCCGCGCTGGCTGCTCAAAAACCGCAAGTTCATCGGCCTCGTGTTTGCCGTGGCCATGGCCTGGCAGGGCTTATTTATCGCGTTGATGTCAAATTTCCATCGCGACTATTACTATGAGGAGGTCTTTTACCTGCGGGATGAATTGGAGGGCAGTACCGGCTACCTCTTTTTGACCGCGATGGTGATCACGTCTTTTGACTTTGGCAGACGCTGGTTGAACGCGCGTCAGTGGCGCCTGTTACACCTCAGCGGCTTGTATTTTCTCTGGGCCTACCCGTTTTCCGTTTACTGGTGGTCGCTGTTTTACTACCGACAGCCAGATCCCATTGACTATCCCTTTTACGTCGCTGGCTTCGCTGCCTTCGCCCTCCGAATTGCTGCCTGGGGCAAGCGCCGCCGGCGCTATGCGGCGCGTGCTGGTGAGGCCCTTAAACCCTCAATGCCCATGCAGGCTCTCGGAGCGGCTTTGGTTGGCTTGGGGCTGCTGGCCGCGGTAACCGGCGCCTACTGGCAGGAGCCGGTCACGAACTTCCTGCTGGCGCCGGCCTGGTCCGAGTCCCTGTCCTTATGGCTGCCCTTCTGGCCCTTTGAACCCTTCTTGCCGCTGGCCGTGCTGGGCCTGGGTACCTGGTGCCTGACCCGTCGGCAGGCAGTCCGTGTGGTGCCGGCGGCTGCTACCAGCTAGCGGCCTGCTTGCTCCTCAGAGACTCAGCTGAGCGCCATGGATTCTGTTGATCTGCCACCGGACATGAACCCAGAGGAAGCGGCCCGGCTGCGTATTCTGGGTGAGACAGCCAAAATTCCCTGGCAGGAGCTACAGCGTTTCTTTGCCCAGGGGGTGGTGCTGCTGGTGAAGCCGCCGCAGGACCTGGTGGAAACGGCCCTGCAAGTATCGCTGGACAATAGCGCAGCCGTGGCGGCATGGACAGAGCAGGGTACGGTTTGCGGTATTAGTGATGAACAGGCCAGTGAGTGGCTGCAGGCGCGCGCCCTCATGTGGGCCGTGGTCGTGCGCCCCTGGGTGCTGGTGCAGCCGGTGATGGCCGACGGCGCGACGCCAGCCCCTTCCTGACGAGCGCCTAGCTGGAGTCAGCGTTTTCCGCGGACGCGCTGCTCAATACGTGGGTCGCAAAGCCTACACCCGCCTCCGTAAAGGTATCAAACACCAGGTCCGCACCTGCTTTCAGCATGGCCTCGCGCTGATCCGGATAGCGCGCCGTGGCGGCAATCTGGCCTTCAAATCCCGCCGCGCGCAGCTGCTGAATCACGGACAAGGTCACACTCAAATGGGGTAGCGTAATCAATACCCTCTGCAGCGTGCCGCCGGAGTTGAGTCGGATCCAGAAATCCCGATCCCCGGGGTCGCCCGCAACCACCGTGCGTCCTTGCTCGCGCTGGCGATGCACCACCTCGCTATTGATGTCAACGCCGATGACGGCGTGCTCATGGGCGTCCAAAATGGCGTCGAAAGTGCCAGTGCCGACCGCACCCATGCCAATGACGGCCGCTTCCGTGCCACGAATGTCGATGGTTTGTTCTTCACGGATTCGCTCTCTGCGTTGCCAGCGGTACCACCGTTCACGCTGGGCCTGATAGATGCGGTTGGCTGAGGCGTTGAGCGGTGCGTGCAGCACAAATGAAAAGCTCATGGCCAGCGCCAGCACGATCAGCCATTCAGAACCCAGCCACCCTTTGGCCGTGGCCAGAGCCGCAACGATGAGCCCAAATTCACTGAAATTGGTGAGATTGAGGCTGGTTACCAGAGCCGTGCGGGCGCGCAGGCCGGTGGCGAGAAACAGGCCAATGAACCCGACCGATTTCAACAGCACCAGCGGCGTGAGCAGCAGGGCCAGAAGCACCATGGGAGCCGTGGGGATGCCCGCCTGGCCAATCGACAGGAAAAAACCCAGCAGGAAAAGATCCTTGAAGCTGAGCAGGGTTTTGGCCAGCTCTTCCGTACGTTCATGGCCGGCGATCAGCATGCCGGCCAGCAGGGCGCCGAGATCGCCCTTCAGGCCCACCAGTTCAAACAGCTCAGCGCCACCCAGTGCAAGCAGCAGTCCGTAAAGCACCAGTAACTCGCCGTGCCCGGTGCGGCAGAGCAGCTGCAGCAGCAGGGGGCGCAACGGGATGAAGAGCAACAGTGCCAGCGCCAAGGGCGACGGGAACTGGCCGGTGGACGCAGTGAGAAAGGCCACCGCCAGGAGGTCCTGGAGCACCAGAATACCAATGGCGATACGTCCATGTACGGCGCGCATTTCACCGCGCGATTCCAGCGCCTTGGCAACGAGTACCGTGCTGGAAAAGCTGAGCGCAAAACCCACCAGCAGAATTTGACGAGGTTCCAGATCACGGATGAACGGTAGTCCCAGTGCGGCCAGTAGCAGTAATACCAGGCTGAGCACGCCCACGGTGCCCGCCATATGCACAAGCCCAACGGCCAGCACCTGGGGCCGTAGCAGGCTGCGCAGATTCAGTTTCAGTCCAATGGTGAATAGCAGCAAAGTGATACCCAGGGAGGAGAGCTGCTCCAGCATCTCTCCGCTCACACCCCCGTGCAGCTTAAGCAGGAAACCTGTGGCCAGAAAGCCGATCAGAGGTGGCAGGTGTACCGCACGCGCCAACATGCCCAGACAAAAGGCGGCCAGGATCCAGAGCACGTCGTTGAGTGCGAAGGCAATCCACTCTAATGGCATGGATAGGTGTTCCGTTCTCTTTGCGCTGCACCGGTTCGCTTCATTAGCTGCATGATCCTAGCGGTTGATGGACCCAAGGCCTCTTCCGGCCCCGCGCGAGGAGGGGCTTTGATCGGTGATGGGAAGGGGCTTCAAGCCGTGCGTGTTCGCGATGCGGCAACGCGCGGACGGGTGGGGGCCAAGATGGGTCTCCGAAACCAGTTAGGGGAGCCCACCTTAGCCAATTTGATCCTGCTTTGCATGGCCTTGTGTCACAGCCATGCGGGAAACCCTCAGGCGCCCACGGCCAGCTTGTCGCGCAGCAGTTGTTGTCGTGTTTCGTTGCGATGCTTTTTCAAGTACTTCATGAATGGCGTGCCACCGGTCCCGATATCGACCGCATTACCCTGTTGGTCACGGTTCTGCTTGTTGATGTAACTGGCTGCGTACTCCAGGTGTCGGGTACGGAAACGTGCCAGCTGCTCGACGCAGTCGTTATAGCGTTGGATCAGAGCCGCGTGGCCCGCGCGTGCAACCGCGTCACGGACTTTCGAGTCGCTGCGTACGCGTTCGATGAAGCGTCGGTGCGCGGGGGGGCGATAGGCATGCA
>JAOZKI010000072.1 GCA_029935455.1 Lysobacterales bacterium
CAGCGGAGCCAGCAGTAAAACGCCCAGCGGGGTACCGATGGCGGCACCGACTAGTGCGGAGCGCAACATGGGCCATTCCACCGGATGCCGACGGCACAGAATGTAAATGCTGGCGCTGGTCATTCCCACCGCCTGCACCGCAAAGCTGAAATCGCGCCCCAACGTGGCTGGCAGGTCAAATAGCAGGACCAGGATGGGAAAGCCCACGGTGCCACCACCCATGGGGGTGGCGCCCGCAACATAGGAGCCGAAGGCCATGCTCAGAGCAATCGGCCAGTGGCTCAGTACCGACATCAGTTGATTGCCACTCCAAACCAGCCACAGCCAACCGGCATAGAACAGGATTAGCCAGACAATAAAGGGGATCAGAGCAGTCGATTGCGTGGGGCGCGTCATGGGCGCGTATTTTACGGCGACCCGCACGCAAGGTCATCATGGCGTTCCCTCAGCGTGTCCCCTCCAGAACGATTACCAACTCGGGCAGGGCGACGGCAGCGATTGGCGGCTGTCGACTGGGCTCGGGCGTGAGCAGCAGACCGGTGCTGACCAGCAGTGTGCCCAGGGCGAGCAAGGCGGTGCGGGTGCCGGTTCGGAAGTAGCCGATACGGTAGTATTGCATGGTGATCTCGCTCCTTTGCACAGTTCCTTACGGGCAAAGACGTACTGAGTCCGGATTTTGTTACATGGGGCGGTTGACAGCTGTCGCGGGGGTGCGGAATCACGGCTTTATTGGGTGACTGGCTCCGGCTCTGATCTGGCGGGATCGACCGCGGGCCAGTAGGGGTAGCGTAACTGCAGGAGCGCAAAGCGCTCTCGCGTCTGTTCCGGTGCTTCACCCAGTAGCAGGCCGAGCCGGGCTCGATCACGTGCGGCGGTCGGCAGCTCGGGCGCCAGATGCAGGGCCCTGTTCAGGGCTGCGCGTGCTTCGTGCTGGTCGGCCAGGGGCATCATGACATCGGCCCCGGTCCGTGCCAGCAGGCATTCACCCAGTGCGGCCTGGGCCAATGCGGAGGCCGGCGCCAGTGCAACGGCCTGACGCAGCTCGCTTAGTGCCTGATCACGATCTGCGTCACTGCTTTGGCAGCGTTTGATTTGTGTCAGGGTAGCCAGTTCATGGGATAGAGGTTCAACGCTGGGCGGCTGGCTAGAGATGAGCGCCGCCAGAGCCGTGACTGCCTGTTCCTGCAGTGCTGGCCAGTTGTCCGCGCGTACCACGGTCGTCCGAGTCGTTCCCAGCGCTCCCGGTAGAGCCAGCGCCAGCTCCCAGGGCGCATCCGCGTCCATCCGGGAAAGGCGCGCCTGCAGGTGCTTATGGGCTGGATCGGCAGCGGCCGGCAAGGTCTGCCAGTGACGTACCCGTTGCAGGCGCTGCAGCCACTGGTCCTGCAGTGCGGCCCGGCCACTGGGTTCCAGCTCGGCTGCAATGGTGAGCGGGGCCAGGGTCAGCTGCGGAACTTTGCTGAGCCGCAGCTTCAGTGCCTCAAAGCACTCCAGGCTCAGAATGGCTAGCAACAGTGTTGCCAGCAAGCGGCGCACCCACGGACCGTCAGCGAGCGCGCCCGGGCCGACGCGAACAAGTTGGACCAGCCACAGCCCAGCCAAGACTAACAACAGGCCTCCGGTCATGCCTTGCCATAGTGAAGCGACAGACAATAACGATCTGGCCTGAAGCGCTAACCAGACCAGCAATAGCAAGCAACCCAGCAGGAGCAGGAGGCGGGAACCGCCACTGGCCACCGCGTCTTGCTGCTGTTGTTGATCGCGCCCCATGGGCGCAAATCTTAGCTCGCCTGATCAGAGAGGCCAAACTGCTAACCAGCAGGTACACTGCGCGCATGAATGCATACCATCCCCAGCGCATTGTGTGTTTGACGGAGGAGACGACCGAGTGGCTTTATTTGCTCGGCCAGGAAGAGCGTATCGTCGGCATATCCGGTTTCACCGTGCGTCCACCCCAGGCGCGACGTGAAAAGCCCAGAGTCTCCGCCTTTACTTCTGCCAAGATTGATCGGATTCTGGCCCTGGAGCCGGATCTGGTTCTCGGGTTCTCTGATTTACAGGCGGATATCGCGGCGGCGTTGATTCGCAAGGGCGTGTCCGTGCACGTTTTCAACCAGCGTTCGGTTGATGAGATTCTCGCCATGATGGTTCAACTCGGTGCACTGGTCGGCTGTGGTGAGCAGGCCCGTGACTGGGTCACTGACTGGCAGCGCAAGGCGACTGCGCTGCGTGCACGTCTGCCGTCAATGGAACAGCGTCCGCGCGTTTACTTTGAGGAATGGGATGACCCGCTGATCAGCGGTATTCGCTGGGTCTCGGAACTGGTGACCCTGGCCGGCGGCAGAGACTGTTTTCCCGAACTGGCCAGTCAGTCCCTGGCCAAGTACCGAATCATCGCCGATCAGCAGGAAGTCGTCCGCCGGCGTCCGGAGATCATTATTGGTTCCTGGTGTGGCAAAAAGTTCCGACCGGAGAAGGTAGCGGCCCGTAGCGGTTGGCAGGATATTCCTGCGGTCCAATCTGGTCAGTTGCACGAAATTAAATCGGCCTTGATCCTCCAGCCTGGCCCGGCTGCCTTGACCGATGGTCTGGATGCGCTGTGCCAAATCATGGCGGCTTACCACCGGCGCTAGCGGCGCCATCAAAAATATTTTTCTGATCTCACCAACTTTTTTTAGTCCCCCGACTAGTTACTAGTAAGAACAGCAACTGGCGAGGACGACATGACTGAAAAAACACCTTACCTCGCCCTGGTACGTCCGCTGGTTCCCGGTGATAACAGCCAGCAGGATCTGGAGCAGCGACGGCCCCGCGATCCGGCGCACATGGCTGGGCCACACAGGGATCGCTGGATGCATGATCGGATTAGCGCTCGCAGCGGGCGGCGCACAAAGACACGGGGGCGCCGATAAGGGCATGACCGCCGCCAGTGCCGGGGGGCATTGCGACGGCCAACACGTGGGGGAAGGTTCGCACTGTGGGGAGTGCGAACAATAGGGGATCGGGCCCGCGCAAGCGGGCCCGAAACTTTTTCCGCTCCGGGCTGCCAAAGACGACCAGGCTTGCGCGTCACGGTTGACGCCATGGGCGCGCCTTCCGACAATAAACCAGCCAATTGATTAAGCGGTCGCCCGCCACGATATCAAATCCATGACGCGCACAGAGACAAAGGAAGGTCTGGCTCCTGCTGGCCAGCGCTGGTTTGCGCTTGCGGTGCTGCTGCTGGCCCTGCTGTCACTGTTACTCGGCGCTTGTGCTGGCACGGCTCGTGGTATCGACCGCTCTGTATACCAGCCGGCACCGGCGCCAGTAGAGACAAACCTGGCGCCGGTGGCCTCTGCGGCGCTGGTGGTGATTCGCTACCCGGCCATGATTCATGCGGAGGCGGAATCTTTCTATGTGAGTTCATTTGCCGTTAATGCGATCGGTGGTGAAGTTCCCTACACGCAATTTGGCAAGCCACAGACGGCAAGAATCGCCCAGTCCGTGATTGCCAAGTCCAGTTATTACGCCATGTCCCTTTATCGGGAGTTAAAGGCAGACCTGCCCCCGGGCCGCGTGCTGCTGTCACCGCATATCGTGCTCTGGGACGAACAGGCCGGTCTCTACAGCCGGCCCATTCTGGCATCTGAGCAAATCCCCACGGTGCTGACGGTAGATTTCAGCGTGTACTCATTTCCAGATGTGAACGAAATGATGGATGCACCGCCGGTTACCTTCGGGGATCTGGTGACACCGTTGGTAACCGTGAAGGCGAGTCGCTGGGCGCGGCCGGCCTTAAACGGCCTGCTTTTGTCCAGCGAACCCTTGCTCCATGCGAGTTGGCGCCAGCTTGATCAACAGGTTCAGGCTCAGCTGGCGGCGCGGCTGGATGGCAGGCCTGAGCGGTCCGGCAGCTCGCTGGATTTTGTTGCTTTTCTGGGTGAGCGTGATCCCCGGCCGGTACAGGTTCCGATCAGCGCGCCGGGAACGCGGTCCGCATCAGCCACAGCCGTTGAACAGTACCCGTTGGAAAAAATCCAGATGAATCCGTCTCTGGTCGCTGTGATTGAAAGTCAGGCGGCAACGGATCCGTTTGTTCCCGAGTTTGTTGCTGGGGTAGGGGCGCGCTTATTGCGCCTCCTGCAGTCCCTGGATCAGAACCGGGCGACTTTTTTTGCGCGCCAGAGCGCACTCGCGCGTTTTGATCCGGAGCTGGCGGAGGTGTTTTTCCTGCAGAGCAATGACGAGTCGGTGCGCGCACGCTTGCAGTTGGCAGATGCGCTGGTGGCGGCGGAGCGGGCCTTTCTGGCAGCGCAGTCCGATAGCATCTACCAGGGTACCTACAGCGGTGACTTTGGGGTCAAGTTACGTAAGATCATTGCCGCGGAATATCGCATGCTGGAGGAACGGCGGCGATTGGCCCGCAAGCAAAATGTCACCACCGCGGTCGCTGCCCTGGCACTGGCCGGTTCAGTTTACGGAGCAACCGTCAGTACCACCGCCAGTGCTGCTGCAGTCGCCAGCTTTTCTGGTGTGTCTCTGCTGGGTTCGGTCTGGGCCCTGAATACTGCCCTCGATACACGTTCGGAGTCGGAAGAGGTCAACCAGTACTTTCTGGCCCGCATGGCTCCTACCTTTGAGCGTCAGCTATCGGTGCAGCTTGAATGGCTGGAATCGAAGGAGCTAATAACCGCCCGGGGCTTTGCCGAGTTTCGTAACAAGACACTGACGCTCTATCAGTCTCGTGTCCGCTCCTTGACGGTGAGTACCACGGACCGCTGCCAGTTTCTTCATCCCGAAGTCGATGGCCGTGGCCGCTGGTACGGTGCCTGCGAGGCAGGCTTGGCCAGCGGACAGGGCTATGGCGTCATTGCTGATGCTGCCGGCGCGGCAGTTGAATATGTCGGTGAGGCAGACCGGGGTTACGC
Organism: Lysobacterales bacterium; assembly: GCA_029935455.1. Taxonomy (GTDB): domain Bacteria; phylum Pseudomonadota; class Gammaproteobacteria; order Xanthomonadales; family SZUA-36; genus Marinihelvus. The sequence goes on from JAOZKI010000072.1 coordinate 4,911, forward strand.
GACCGGTGTGGGGGCTATGATCTTGCGTCGTGGCGCCGGCGATGGAGCACGCTATCTGGAAGGCGTATTTAATGCGGGCCTTGCGGACGGTGCCATGCGAGTTGAAGCCCCCGGTCAGGGCGTACGCTGGCGACGCTTTGTGTCGGGTGAAGACCGGGGCCGCGCTGATGCTGCTGCGCCGGCCAACTTTGGTTTTAGTCCCCAGCCTGGAACCGTTTCGGTGCTGCCGCCATGAGCATGCGTGGTTGGTTTGTGGCTGGATTCATGGCCCTGGGGTTGATTGCTCCTGCTCTGGCACAGCCGGTGGAGCCCGCCTTGGCCGCAGAACTGCAACGTTACCGTCAGCTCAGTCTTACCCTGTTGGTGTCAGCGGGACTCGACGATGCTCTTATGCAGCGTCTTGAACAGGCATTCCCCGAGGCGGGACAGTCTCTGTCTCCAGAGGAAGTGACCACGCCGCTGGCTCGCATCGTTGATCAGCAGGCTCTGTTGGAAGGTGCGACGCAGCTGTTTCTGCAGGTGCGTGAGGATCAGTCAGGCCTGCGTAATCAACTCGATCAGCTGGAAACGGATGAAGGGCTGGAACTGACGCCCGAATATCTGTCCGCATTGTCTGAGGACACCATCATTGTGCGCAACGCCCTGGCAGATGCCATGAGCTACGCCTCGCTGGGGGACGATGCGGAGTTGCTTGTTCAAGCCTACCGGGCACATACGCTGATGATCCGCAACATGCTCGAGTTTAACGAGTTTCAGGTTGAGCTGGATCGACTCACCGGCGAAGCCATTGCCTCCGTTGGCGGTAAATTGGATGCTTATCAACGCATGTTTGATGACGAACTGAATACCGGTAATTTTGATCGCCGGATTCGGTCAGCGGAGCTGATTTACCTGCCCGAGGGGCAGTTCGACCCACGTGCGGGCGTGGTGACAGAAGAAATGATGCGCAACATGATCTTGCTGGAAAGCCAGCCACACCGTTAAGCGTTAGCCTGAGCTACGGCTCATCGTCCGCCGCTGGGTCTGTGGCTTCATTGCCTGGACTCGCAAGAGCTTCGGCCCGTTCCCGTTCCCGCTCCTGCTCCGCTGCTTCCTCACGGTCTGCTTGCGCACCTGTCGGTGCTGCCGGTGGGCGGGAAGGAACCGTGACGCGCCGTGGCTTGGCAGACTCGCTGGGTGCGGTTTGCCAGCGGTTGTCCACGCGGTCCGTGTCGTCAGGAGCCTCACGTTCTGGTGCCTCAGCCTCTGAGGTCTGATAACCACGTTCAGCCAGGAACGCGGCTGCGCTTTGGGATACGCCGGTGTCTTCGCGCCGCGCGGAACCGGTTGGTGAGGGCGGTGCTGGTTGGTCTAGAAGGCGTTCCAATTCTTGCTGTCGTGCCGCTGCCTGCTGACGCGCTGCGTTCGCGGCGCTGTCCTGAGTGCCGGCCGCGGCACCGCCGCCGGCAGACCCGGTGTTCCGGTCGCTCGCATCTCTGTCTGGGGCTCCGGTAGCCACGGGCGGGCCGCCGGGGGCTGTGCCGGCGCCGGTTCCGTCAGCGCGTGCCTCGGTGAAGGCATCTTGGTTCGCCTGAGCGGCCGCAAACTGGGCGGCTTCGCGTGCGTGATAGGCTGCCACCAGCTCCTCCCACGCCTCTGCTTCATCATTTTGCAGGGCCGGATTGCGCCTGGCGCCTTGACTGGGCACATAGGCATAGCTTTGTTCCATGGCGGCCGGTGTCCAAGGGGGGGATTCGAGGATAATGCTGCGGAGTTGGTCACGGAGGTGCCGCTGTGCTGCTTCCGGGAGGGCGGTGAGTTTTTGCGGGGCTGCTGGCTGATTGAGCGTCGCGCTGGGAAAAGCGGGGCGCTCCACACGCAGATCCCGGAGCTCCATAAAGCGGCGGTAGTTATCCTCACTGACATCGGTTTCGCGGCTCGGGTCGTCCGCGATGGCGGCGTTACCGTCCTGGGCCTGCGCGGCCACGGACATTATGAGGAGTAGCAGCAGGGTAATGAGTATGCGCATAGCCCCATCATAAACCTTATTCATCAATCTCCCGGACCACACGGAAGCCCGTGAAGTCGTTACGGTCACCATTTTTCAGGTTAAAACGAGAGGACAGGCGAATGTCACGGCTGCCTGTCAGCCATGAGCCACCACGGGTCATATGGGATGAGCAAATGCCGCGTGTCCAGGCACTGCCATCGGTCGGCGCGTCCAGGTAGGACAGGTTCAGGCAATCCGCCGTCCATTCGGCAACATTGCCAATGACATCAAACAGCCCGGCTTTGTTGGAGGCGTAGGCGCCGACTGGTGTGGTGCCAACCGGCACACGATCGTCACAGGCCTGATGTTGCCAGCGAAAGCCGGTTTCCAGACCGGCAATATTGGCGAAGCGACACAGGCCCTCTGGCGTGCCGCCCAGCCAGGGTGAGCGCTCGTCAGCGCGCGCAACGTACTCCCACTCGCTCTCCGTGGGCAGTCGGTACTGCTCTCCGGTCAGGTCGCTGAGCCAGCTTACGTACTCCTGAGCATCATTCCAGGACACCATGATGACGGGCCGGTCCTCCCGGCCCCAGCCGTTGTCCGGCGGGCGGTAGCTACAGCCCCCTGCATCGAAGCACGCGTCCCACTGACTGATGGTGACCTCGAAAATACCGACCGCAAACGGTCGTGTGATGGCCACGGTGCGGGCCGGCTGTTCCTGTTCCAGAGCGAGCGCATCGTTGGGGCTGGCGCCCTGTAGGAAGCGTCCCGTGGGCATGACGCGCAGCTCTGGGCACAGGGCGCAATCCCGAAAAGGCTTGCCGGCCAGCAGGGTGCGGTCTTCTAATCCCTGGAGGGCTTCCGCCACATGTTGCCCGCGTGGGAAAGCGTCGATATAGGCTTGAAAGGCGTCTCGCGTATCCAGCCGCTGCGCACGCGCAAAAGCCTCGCTGTCATTGGCTGCATCGACCAGACTACGTTGGATGCGTTGGGCTTCCTCGATATGCAGGCCCGCCGGCCAGTCCCTGATGTAGCGCCCCAGCGATTCAATGGTCCGTTCGCCCCGGGCCTGGGCCCAGGCTGCCGCGTCCAGACGTTCACGTTCCAGCCGCTCGCGCTCCTGTCGCGCGGCTTCCTGGTCAATGGCCTCAATGCGCCTTAGCGCCTCCGCCTGATGCAGCCCCGTCGGTAGTTGCTCCAGATAATCAGCGTAAGCGGGGCGCGAATCCTCCGCCGCCAGTTCTGCCCAGAGCCGTTCATCAATCACATCGATCTGCAGTTGCGCCTGTGCCGCGAAGACCGAGCTGCCGTAATCCTGTAGAAATTTCTGATAGCCAAGCAGGGTGTCGGCTTCCAGTGCGGCTTCCCAGCGAGCCCGTTCCTCAGAGCTGGGAGCGCTGACCCGCGGTCCGCGATCCCGTTCAGCACCCGGGTCCAACTGGTCAAACCATGCATCCAGTGGCCGGTCCTGGTCGCTGAAGAGAAACACCGCCGCGCCCACCATCAGGGCAATCAGCAGGCCTCCCAGGATCAGGGGTAGTCGGGGTCTGCTTTCTTCAGTGTCTGCTTCCGCCGAGGTATCGCGGAGCAGTTGGGTTCGCCCTTCCGGGCTGGCGAGTGACGCATGCCAGTCGCGCATGCTTTTCGGGCGCTGTGCGGGTGCCAGGGACAGGCCGTTGAGCAGACTGGTGCCCAGGGCGCGCGGCAGCTGATCGAGGCCCAGCTCATCCAGAGGATCTGCCTGGCCCGCACGCAGGGCTGTCTTGCGTGCCGTGGCTGTTGGTGTCGCACGTCCGGTGAAAATCGTCGCCAGGCTGGCGGCCAAGCCGTAAACGTCGCTGGCGGCTACCAGGGGGCTTTCCGGTCGGTCCAATTGCTCGGGTGCCGTGCCCATGGCCGAGGGGTCGGCCGGCGGACGCATGGTTTGCTGCAGGGCACTGGCCATAGGTACGTCAATGCACAACTGCTGCTGATCATCGCTGCGTAGCAAGGATGCATCAAGCTGTCCATGGAGGTAGCCATTCTGATGCAGCTGGGACAGGGCATCCATGCAGGCCGGTACGGAATGCTCCCACCGCGTTAGCAGGGCCTCAGGATCCATTGCCTGGGCCCCAGGCCGGTCTTGCAACACCCAGTAGATCGCGTCGGGGGTGCGAATGACCTTCTGTACGGCTCTCAGTGCCGGGTGCGGGTGCGCCATGAGATAGTGGCCCAGACTGGCCACCTGATCGTGCGGGGTGTCGCTATGCGCGTTTGCTGATGGTGCCGTGCGTTCCTGGAAGGCCAGCAGTTCGAAGCGTTCGCCAGCCATATTTTCGACCTGGTATCGCTGTCCCAGGGGTTCTCCCGTGAGCACATGCAAAACCCGCAGGTCTTCGACCTGCGAGCCGCTTTGCAGCCGGGTCATGGTCCGTTGCCTCGGGCCTTCGACAGTTTTACCGTTACCGGTGCGGCGCCAAGCAGCAGCTGGTCACCATCCTTGAGCACAAAAATCTCATCTCGCTGACAGCGGACGCCGTTCACAAAGGTGCCGTTGACGCTGCCGAGGTCCGTGACGGTCATGCGGCCCTGGTCGATGGTAATCCGGGCATGTTGCCGGCTGATGCCCGGTCCATCGGCCGTGAGCTCCGCGCCGGCGCGACCGATGACGGCCTTGAATGTGCCATCGCGAACCGCGGTCACGGCCCGCAGGGGGCGGCCGTCGGCGTGCGATCCCTCAATCCTCAGCCAGCCAGTGCTGCCCGGTGGCCGGGTGCCCGGTACAAAGGGTGTGTCTTCCTGTTGTCGTTTCTCCCGGGCGACACGGGTGGCGCGCATGGGAAGCCCATCGGAGGACAAACGAACGGTTTCCGCCTCAGCCGCCAGTCGTTTGCGCTCGGTAATCTGCTTGCCGGCACGACGCCGAATAAAGAGCCAAAAGACCATTCCGCTGAGTACTGCGGAGCCCAAAAATACCAGTGATGGCAGGGCGATACCGAGCGGTTTCGAGCCAGAAGACGGTGCGGGTTCCGGGCGCGCTAGCGCCGGCGTGCTGATGACCGGCGAGGCGCCCAGATCAGCCACCTGCATGCAGGCTTCCAGTCGGGGGCTGAGATCCAGGTTATTGCTGGCGGTCAGCAGGGCATCATTTGGTACCGCGCGCGTCTCACTGGCTCCATTATCCAGGTCGCTGATCACCATGCCGGCCAGTTGACCGCACAAATCCAGCAGCGGCCCGCTAAGTGCCGGAATGTCCTGCGGGCTGACAGGCTGCTGTGCCACCGTATCGCTACTGCCGCTGATGGCAACCGGTACCCAGTAGGCGAGGGCTTGCGCAGCAATTTGTTCCGGTGCAGGAGCGGCCAACAGTCGAAGTTCATGTTCGTTGGCTGGCGGGTTGAAGGTCATGCTGATGGGGGGCTGTCTGATGCCGGGTGCGGCAACCACCGCCAGTGCGCTGTCCGCATCTTCCGCGTAGGCCTGCGTTGATCTTCCATGGGTAAAGAGGTCTGATCCGCCTTCCAGAGCCACCAGTTCACCGGTCCCATTGGCAAAATCACGTGCCAGTAGTATCAGAGCGGTGCCGGCGCTGTCCCGGTCGATGACTACCCCCATGCTGTAGTCCACGGAACCATCATCGGAAATCCGCGCCAATAGCACCACGCCGGGCGGAAGGTTCTGGCGTGTCGGTAGATTCTGTTGTGCCTGCAGGGGCCAGGTCGGCGCCAGTAGCAGAACCCCAAGCAGGGCGGTGAAAAAGGTGCGGCAGCGGTTCATCACGGTGCGTAAAGCCGATTAATCAGGCGGTCGAGACAATATTGCCCTGCGCGGTTCAGGGTTTTCTCTTCGCGGCCCTGGACCAGGTTTTGCAGGAACACCAGCACGGCTGCCATCACCAGCGCCAGTAGCGTGGTGCTAAAGGCAACCCCCAGTCGTTGGGTGACCTCGTACAGCAGTTCCGGGCTCTCCACATTGGCGCGATTGCCCGCATAGTTCAGCGCCAGCATGATGCCAATCACCGTGCCAATAAAGCCCAGGGAAGGGATCAGCCAGGTGATATAGCGAATGATGTTGTAGCGCAGATCCAGTTCGTGCAGAAAAAGCTCCAGGCTTGAGTTCAGCAGGGCATTGGTCTGATCCACGGATCGACTAAGATTGAAGTTCAGCACCAGCCGCTCAATCAGTCTTGGCAGAAAACAGTCGTGACGATAGCGGCTACTACGCACCTGCTGATAGATCGGCGTCATATCATCGCCAGGCCGCAGCACCGTGCTTTCGTCTTCCGGCAGATAGGCGCGTTCAAACTGGCTGCTTTCTATGAGTCCAGATCGCCAGCGCAGAAATACCTCGCCCAGACCCGCAAAGAAGGCCAGCCACAGGGCGTTTTGCACCGTTACCGGCCAGGAAGCGCGGTTGATGTCCAGCACCACGGCCGCGACCGATTCCGGTAACACTCTGGCCAGCAGGCCAATCATCAATACCGCCGCAGTTAAGCTGACCGCCAGCGTGGTCAGGCGCATGCGCATTTCCGAGCGGCTGTTCATGAACCCTGACCTGCGTCCGGGTCATTGAGAGTCTTGCGTTTAATACCGGCCAGTGTCGGTACCTCAGAGCTGTCCTCAAGCCGGTAGCGCCCCGTGCGACGATCCTGCACGGAGCCGCGCGGCACCGGTGCCAGGCGTGCTTGCTGGTCGCTGGCAAAGAGTGCCAGCAGTCGATCACAACCAACTTCCGTTGTGCCAAAGCGCAACAGATCTCCCTGGGAAACTGCGATCAGTCGGATCGGCACCCAGTTGCCATTGCGGTAGAGATGCGTGCCGTGGCGGCTGTTTTCATCCCGCAACCAAATAAAGCGCTGCGGGTCCATGCGCACCTGCGCATGCAAGGCGGCGACGGACGGGTCTTCAATAACCAGCCCGCAGCCTGCGTCGCTACCGATAGTGATAATGGCGTCTGCGCTCACGTCTTTTCGTTATGTCCTGTTCGCTTTTGCAAGTTGCTCCCCCAGCCTCTCGCCTGCGTCGCCGCTACTTATATTATACGATTTTGCTTACGTTCCGTATCATTGTGACAAGGCGAGGAAGCCGCCTGAGTTGGCTCGCGCTAACGTCTCCATAAACGCGACCGTTCCCTGGTATTTAAAATAGTCTCCCACGGTCACCGCATGAATTTCCATGTTGCCTGAGTTGGCAACCGAAATGGCCTGCGCCAGTGACCGGGGCGGCAAGTCGTCATTAAACTGGGGGTTGGGCAGTCCGTCGGAAAAAAGAATCAGCGCATCAGCATCACTAGCGAAGGCTTCCTGAAAAGCACCCAGCATGGGGGAGCCGCCGTCGAAGCGCTGTGCCAGCGTGGTTGTAAAATCCAATGCTTGCCTGCGGTTGCCCTGGTTCACCCGGGCCAGCTGACCGTTCGCAGGCCAGCGATAGTAAGCCGGGCCGCTATCCAGTTGCTGGAATCCGAGTAGCGCGAATTCCATGCCCGGCTGTAAGGACTCCAGCGCACGCGCTACCGATCGGATCACCAGTTCTCGGTGCTCGGAGAGGTATTTGTTCATATCCAGCATGAGCAGAAACCGAGTTTGTTCCGTTTTCAGACCGAGAAAGCGAAAGGTCACCAGTTGTTGGTTCTCCTCACTGGCATCTTCTGGGTCAATACTGGGCGTCGCGGGGGCTTGGCGGGTGGCCGCGTCCAA
>JAOZKI010000073.1 GCA_029935455.1 Lysobacterales bacterium
ACCGGTAAGGCGGGCTTTAAAGTGCGCGATCAGGGCAACGCACAGGACGTGATCATCATTGATGCGCAAGAAGATACGTTCGGTCGCAAGGCCGTGTATATCGATGGTGCCGGTAATGTGGGTATTGGCACCGGCAATGCGAGTCCCCTTGATGCCTCGTTGGTGGTTAATGGAGAGGTAAGCGTCAACCAGTTCGGAATACTCGCGACCAGCGCTGAAAGTTGGCCGGACTATGTATTTGCCGAAGGTTACCCGCTTCCCAGCCTGGCGGCGTTACAACAGTTTATCCGCGAGCACGGCCATCTGCCCGGTATTCCATCGCGTGCTCAGGTACAAAAACAGGGTTTCGATTTCGCTGACATGCTGAAAGCTCAGTTGGAGAAGATCGAAGAACTGACCTTGTACACCATTGAATTGGACAAACAAGCCGCGTCCTTGCGCGCTCGCGCCGCCGAGGCAGAGCGTTGGGAGCTGGAGCTTAGCGATCGCTTACAGGTACTCGAAGACGAATAGCCGGCGAGACTCCAGAAAACCTGTCGGTGGTGCGCCACCGGCGGCCGCCCGCCGGCTTGAGCCGCGCTGACCTTTTGAGCGACCTCTGATTTTTCAAGCGCTGACCCAGCCGGCAAACCAACTAGCTGCCCCTGGGTTGCGCGTCCTTCGCGGAGTCCACTCCGTAGGTCCGTAATCTGCCCCACCGCTTTCCGCCAGCGCCATCATGCTAAAACAGCCTGTTCCACCGCCAGCGCAGTCGGCTAAAAACCAGCTGTTATGCGTCGGTCGGTGAAAGCCCCGGTTTCGCGCCCACCCAAACCACCGGTGCCTGGTAGCGTTCGTGAATGATCTGCCGCAGTGCCTGCTCCAGACGATGGCGCCGTACCTTTAGCGTTGGCGTCAACAGTTCGTTCTCCGTGGTCCAGGCCTGGGGACAGATCAAAATGCGATCCAGCTGCTGGTGCCGCTCCAGCCCGGCGTTTATGGCCCGGAGCTGGTCTTCAAGTTCCTGCTTGACCCGCTCAGCTTGCCGCTGCTGCGCGGCCTCGGACAGCACCACCAGCGCAATGGGCTGGGGCAGCTTGTTGCCGGTCACGCACACCTGCTCAATGGTGGGGTTGGCCATGAACTTGGCCTCAATGGGCGCCGGTGCCACGTATTTGCCCTTCGCGGTCTTAAAGATTTCCTTGAGACGCCCGGTAATACGCACCTGCCCCTGCGCATCCATTTCGCCCCGGTCACCGGTCTTCAGAAAGCCATCGGCGGTAAAGGCCGCGGCCGTCTTTTCCGGTTCCAGATAGTAGCCCTGCATAAGGCAGGGACCGCGCACCTGAATCTCGCCATTGTCGGCAATGCGCAGCTCGGTCCCTTCATAGCTGCTGCCGATGGAGCCGATTTTGCTCGCGCAAAAGGGGTAGCAGGACGTGCCATAGGCCGCGTTTTCCGTCATGCCCCAGCCCTCACAAATGTCGATGTCCAGCTCATGGAACCAGTGCAGTAGGGCCGGCGCGATGGGGGCTGAACCACTACCGGCCTGGCGTAGCTTGTGCAGGCCGAGACCGGCCTTGATCTTGTGTTTGACCCGCTGCTTGAGCAGGGGGATACGCAGCAGTAGGGACAGCTTTTTCTGCGGCACTTGCGCCAGAATGGCGAGCTGGAACTTGGTCCACAGGCGCGGCACGGACAGGAACAGGGTGGGTGCGCAGCGCTGGATATCGGTCTGGAAGGTGTCCAGGGACTCGGTGAACCAGACCTGGGACAGGCAGAAGAAGCTGGCGTACTCCACGTAGACCCGCTCAGTGATATGTGCCAGCGGCAGATAGCTTAAAGCCCGATCCTCTGCATGGAAACCCAGTTCCTTAACGAGCATGGCGGCCGACCAGCAGAGGCTATGGTGGCTGTGCATAACCCCCTTGGGGTCGCCGGTGCTGCCCGAGGTGTAAATGATGGTGGCCAGTGATTCGGCAGCGGGTACGGGTGATTCCGTATAGGGTGCCGCCGCGGTGAATTCTGCCCAGCTGTGCCGGGCTTCGATACCGGGGTAGGGCAGGGCTACTGTTGCAATGTGGTCCGGAATTGCGGCCAGTTGAGGCGCCGGTTCATCCAGCTTGCCAAGGAAGATCAGCGGCAGTTCGGCGTGATCGCAGATATAGCGAATGCTTGCCGGGCCAGCGGTGGCAAAGATGGGAACACTGACCATGCCGGCCAGTTGAATAGCGAGATCGACAATAAACCATTCCGCGCTGTTCTTGGCGAGCAGGCCAATGCGCGTGCCGGGCGCGAAGCCCTGTGCCAGCAAGCTGCCGGCCAGGCGCCGCGCGAGCCCGGCGACCTCGCCGCGGCTGTAGCTGCGCAGTTCGCCGTTGACCGGTTGATGCAAATAGGGGTGATCGGGGCACTCACTCTCCCAACGGTATAGCTGTTCCAGTGCCGTGCCTGGCTGAACGGCCTGTTGTTCCGGATGATCCATATCGCACCGCTTCTGCTTGTCTGATCCCGTAACCCACATTACCAGAAGCGGCCCCGGCATTCGGCAGCGGCTGCGCCCGCTGATGCTTGCCCCGCTGGATGCGACAACTTTTTGTAAGAAAGTCGGCGCTGGGGCGGTCTGGTTGCGTAATCTTTCCCCACCAACTCTGGAGTGATTTTATGTCGCGTCTGTCACATTTTTGGCTGGTTCTGCTGCTGGCACTGGGGCCGGCTTCTGCCTTGGCTGACCGCACCGCCATTCATGCCAGCGCCGAGGAAGTGCAGCCCCTGCTGGCTGGCATGCGGGCGCCGGAGTTCACGCTGCGAACGGTCCGTGATGAACCCTTTGTTTTTTCTCCTGATGCGCTGGACAAGCCCGTGGTCCTGACCTTCTTTCGTGGTGGCTGGTGCCCATACTGCAACCTGCATCTGTCAGAGCTGCGCCACGCTGAGGAACAGCTCAAGGCGCTGGGTTTCGATGTCTGGTTTATCAGTGCGGATCAGCCGGACTTGTTGGTGGACAGCCTGGAAGAGCCGGATATAGGCTACACGCTCTATGCCGATGGCGAACTAAGCGCCACGCGCGCCTTTGGTATTGCTTTCCGCCTGGATGATGAAACCTACGAAAGCTACAAGAACTACGGAGTAGATCTGGAGCAGACCTCTGGGCAGGACCATCATGCACTGCCGGTACCGGCAACTTTTATCATCGGTCGGGATGGGGTGATCAATTTTGCCTACGTGAATCCCAGCTATGACACAAGACTGGCACCGGAGGTGCTGCTCGCCGCGGCCGAGGCTTACAGGAAGGGCGCTGACCGTCGACTGAAGTAGGGGTTGCAAGTGGCCGCCGGCCCTGCACAGGGTCGGCAGGCTGGTGGCAGTGTCCGGGCACTCCCTGCCATAGACCTGTTTTCACCGCATGAGCTGTGCCGGACGGGGGAAGACCGGTCACCCTGATCCGGGCCAAACGGCTATACTCGCGCCAGTGTTTTACATGGAAGGGCGCATGCGAAGCCTGATTGTATTAAGCCTTGCGGCGGCTCATCTTTTTCCCAGCGTACTGGCCCTGACGCGCTACTTCGGTCCTGCGCTGTGGGTGCTGGCCAGCCTGGTTGCGACGCTGGCCCTCTATGCCGCTTATCGTTGTGTGCGGCCGAGTCGGGTCGGTCGCATGGGGGTCGGGCTGCTCTCTGGTCTGATCTTTTTTCTCAATTTGCAGCTGGCCGTGTCTTACTTCACCCAGGGTACAGGGTTCAACGATGCCTTCCTGGTGCATGCGACGCTGGACTCCGTGCACCTGGCCTGGAAGGATCATCCGGGCTTGGTGCTGCTCTGCCTGGCCGCTCAGCTGCTGACCATACTGGCACCCCTGCGACGCTGGGGGCCACCGGCCGCGCAGGAACCGCACTGGTCGCTGGCTTTTGGGTTCTGTGTGCTGAGTCTGGTGGCCAGCTATCCACTCTGGTCCATGACGCGCTATCTCATGAGTGAGGAAACCGTGCGCGGCTATGGAGCGGCGCCGCTGGTCAGTCCGGCGGCTGCTGTGGGCTCGGCGGCCGGTACCCCGAAAAATATCATTCTGATCTACGCGGAGCAGGTCGAACAGCTGTATCTGAATGAGCAGTTGTTTCCCGAGCAGCCGCTTGAGGCACTGGGCGCCATCTATGCTGACAGCTTGCGCTTTACCAACGTGCGCCAGGAGCGGGGCGCGGGCTGGACCACGGCCGGCCTGATCGCCAGCCAGTGCGGGTTCGCCGTTGAGATCGGCCACCATGCGGGGAACAATTCCAGGCTGGCAGCGGTGGAGCGGCCCTATCCTGATGCTCAATGTCTGGGCGATTTCCTGCTGGAACAGGGCTATGAGACGCGCTATCTGGGCGGTGCCCCCAACGGTTTCGGCGGCAAGGGTAACTTTCTTAAAACGCATGGGTTCCAGTCCGTGTATGGCTTTGATGAGTTGGAACCGCGCCTGGCCGGAGCTGAGGTATTTTCCACCTGGGGTGTGTTTGACGATGATCTGCTGCGTTTGGCCCGGGAGGAAGTGAGCGCTCTGGAATCCGGCTCGAGCCCCTATCTGCTGACCCTCTTAACGCTGGGCACCCACCACCCGGAGGGTATTCTGTCACCGTCCTGTGCCCGCTACCGCGATGCCGATAATCCCATGCTCGGTGCCCTGCAATGTACCGATGATTTGCTGAGCGCTTTCATTGGCGAATTACAGAAAATGACGGACCCGGAGCGCACCGTCATCGCGGTGGTGGCTGATCACCTGGCGCTGCGAAACACGCTGAGCCGGCGTCTGCGACAGCAGGAGGGGGCGCGCCGCATCCTGTTCTTCCTGCCTAATGAGGCGCCCAAAATCGTGTCTGACACCATGTCTCAGTTCGATGTTGGGCCCACGGTTTTGGAAGCTGCCGGTTTCCCCGCTGACCTGCAGCTGGGCTTCGGGCGTTCCTTCTTTTCAGGGTATCAGCCTGAGCATGACGCGCCGGGGCCGGGCAACCGTCGGACACGAGCCCGGACCATGCTGACTGGAAATGTCTTTGATTCTGGTGTTGAGATTGCTGTGGCTGAAAATCGCGTGTCCATCGGTGATACGGATTTAAAAATTACCACCCAGGTGGGTTATTTCAGTGTTGGCTACTACCTGTTGGTGCTGAACCAAAAGGGCGATCTTTATGACGTGATCTATACGCGCGACCCCCAGGCCATTGCCAAAACCCTGGACGGCCGGCCGGCGATCGCCCTGGTTCGTCACGAAGAGGGTGCGCCAGCCCACCTCTATATCGGGCACCTGTCCGCCAGCGAGGTCTTTCGCGGCAGCGTCTTCGACTTGCAACAGCGCAGCCGCTTTACTGGTGCCGAGCTGCAACGGTTCCTGCAGTAACGCGCCCTGGGTGCCCTGATCCTGCTAATCTTTGCGTTGGTAGCGCTCGCCGAGGAACCATAGCGCCGCAATGGCGCCATCACGGCTGAGCTCCACGGGTACCGGCTGGCGGCCGTAAGGCGAATCAGCGGGCGTATAAAGACGTCCCTGTTCCAAGCGCAATTGCCAGCTGACGCCGGCCGCATTGCTCCAGAGCAAGGTGCTTTCAGCACTCCGGGTGACATCCACCGTGTGATAGCCGTTCTGCACAGGTAGGCGCTCATAGCGTCCGGGAATTCGTGATAGATCCGCTTCGCCAACCAATAGAAACTGCGGGCGCTTTAGCCCTTCTGCCAAAGACGGACTGGCGGTGAGCAGTCGCTTGTTGAGCGATTCGCTGTAGTAGTCAGGTTCGATGCGGCCGACAAAATCCTCGGGCCAGGTGGAGCGATCAAACCACTGGTGACCACGAGCCTCCAGGCCGAACTCGGGCCAGGTCCGGTACAGGTGATGCATAAACTCATGTTGGAACCACTGGGGCTGATACAGGCGTCGCTCGATCTCCGAGTAGCTGCCCGCGCCCAGATGCGCTGGCTTACGCACAAACCATCCATCATCGGACAGGATCAAGGGCGCCCCGTTAGCGCCGTACAGGCCCATGCCTCCGGTAATAAACACCTCATCGAAGTCAGAGCCGTCCCCGGGCACCCCGGAGGGGGCTATGACCCACCAGATATCGGTTTTGTCGATCCACTCCTGGGGCAGACTCTCGACCATGGCGTCGGCGTCCGGGTAGCTGACGATAACGCCGTTAGCGCGATTGAAATTGACCGTAGCGCAGCTGGTGGTCTCTACGACGGAGAAGTTGACTTCCATGCCACCGGTAATGGCCGTCAACCAGCGCCGAAACAGATCCGTCGATTGATATAGAACCCGGGCATTGTCAGCCAGAATATCCGGGTGCACCTGGAGATCCAGCGTTTCCGGCGTGTAATCGGGGAGGGTGGGGCGAGTGACCTGCGCGCAGCTGGCCACCAGGGCCGTGAAATTCAGGCGCTCGGGGCGTTTTTGCAGTTCTGCGTTAACGATGGTTTCCAACATGCGCAGGCCGTAGTAAGCAATCGGCGTGCCCACATTTAACTCATAGAGGTCGGACTGACGAAACCAGATGTCGTCGTTCAGTGGTTGCTGCAGAAACAGGGATTCAAGCCGCGCCTTGGCCGCTTCGTTCTGGTCATTCTCCACCTCATCCTGGGCCGCGAGAAACGTCTCAATCGAGCGCGTGTAGTGATCCGGAAACGCATCCCGCCCCCCGAAGGGTTGGTAAAAAGCGGCCAATTGCGCGGCGGTGTCATTTTCCGTCTGGTCCAGGCGACAGGGAATGCCGGCGATGCCGGTCAGCCGCTCGGTGACGAGAATGCCCTCCGTGTAAGGCCCTTCATTGGGCTGCCATGAGATGAGCGCCTCGTCGTTGTTGGCAAACTCCACGCGTACCGTGCCCCACGGCCGCGTCTCCGCTTCCTCGGAGTTGTAGCGCGGAGGCGTGTCGGAACCGGATGACTGCACCAGGGATACTTCCGCCACACGGCCGTCGAAAGGTCCCTGACCCACCATCCAGGTAGGCCGGCCCTCCAGGTGCGCGTACCAGGTCACCGTGAGTTCCCGTTGCCCGTTATTATCAATGACCTCGCTCAGCCAGCCATGTCCCGACTGGCTGGCGTTGAACCAGGAGCCGCTCATGCAGGCGCGTTGCGCTCCCTCAGCCACCGCTGTCAGGCGTGTCAACGACAGGCTGCCGCGGGTGGCCGGATCAGAATCACTGGTCCAGCTCACTTCCGCAGAATCCGGTCCGGAATGGCTGACGGTAAGCGTTCCCCAGGGCAGTTGGCGAATGGCGTCAGCGTCAAAATCCGGCGGAAATTGACCGTCCATGACCTCTAGCAGATCGATCTCTGTGGTCTGATCAGAAAGGGGTGCCGCGCCGTAGAACCAGACGGGCCGGCCCTGCTTGTGCGTGTACCAGATGGCAAAAAGCTGAGCGCTGTCGGCTTCGCCGAAGACCTGGAATTGAAAGCCCTGGCCGTTCAGCGCCGGGTCATACCACAGGCCGCTAAGCCGGTTCTGTGTAGGGTCTGACGCGGGCGCGTGCTGGGTCATGAGCCCGCCGAACAGGAGCGTGAAGGCCATAAGAAATGACCGGAAAGGCCTGCGGCTTTGGACTGGCTTGCTGAGCATATAAGTTCCAAAGGTGTGCTGTTGGGCGCCTATCATCGCAGAAAAGGGCGTGGCGATGCGGCCGGCGTCGGGGCATGGAACCGCCAGCCGCGTGCGGCGACGGAACCGACCCCGGAGCGGGCCTGCTAGCGGACAGGTTTTGGCCGTTGCTCACCGGCTTCTGCGCGGGTCAGGAACGCGTACCGGGAAAGCCCTATAATCTCTGGATCAATGGGATCACCATCGCGCCATTCCGGCGCAACCGTTGCGAATGTCTTTAGGAGAAATAACACGATGAGTCGGAAATTCCTCACGCCCGTGCTGCTGGGCACGCTGTTGTCCGCGCCGCTGGCAGCGAAAGAAGGCATGTTCACCCCCGATCAACTGCAGGATATCAGCGCCCCGCTGCGTGCAGCGGGCCTGGACATGCCCCCGGAAGCGCTGGCGGACCTGACCGGCTTTCCCATGGGGGCCGTGGTGTCCCTGGGCGGCTGCTCGGCCAGTTTTGTGTCACCCAAAGGGCTGGTGGTGACCAATCACCACTGTGCACGGGGTTCCGTGCAGTACAACTCAACGGCGGAAAACAACTACCTGGATAATGGTTTTCTCGCGGCCGAGCTGGCCGATGAGTTACCGGCAGCACCCGGTTCGCGGGTTTACGTGACGACCGAGGTGAGCGACGTGACCGAGCGTATGCGCGCGGACAGTGACGAGCTGGAGCCCCAGGCACGCTATGAGCTGATCCAGCAGCGTCGTAAGGACCTGACGGCAGAATGTGAGCAGGCCCCGGGCTATCGCTGCCAGGTGGCCAGCTTCTACGGCGGTGCCCAATACAAGTTGATCAAACGCCTGGAAGTGCGGGATGTGCGCCTGGTCTATGCGCCCGCGGATGCAATTGGCCGCTATGGTGGCGATATCGATAACTGGCAGTGGCCGCGTCACACGGGTGACTTTGCCTTCTATCGCGCCTACGTGGCGCCTGATGGATCGGCCGCTGACTATGACGAGGACAACGTGCCGCTGGAGCCGGAACACTACCTGAAGGTCAGTGCGGCCGGTCTGGATGATGGGGACTTTGTCATGGCGGCCGGTTATCCGGGCTCCACCAGTCGCTACACGCTGCTGGCCGAAGTAGAAAACACCTTCAACTGGAGCTACCCGACCTTTGAGGTGCTGCTGAATGACTGGATCGATACCATCGAAGCAGCGGCGCCAGAGGGCTCTGATGCGCGCGTAAAATACGAGTCGCGTCTGGCCGGTCTGAACAACTATGAGAAGAACCTGCGCGGTCAGATCGAAGGGGCGCGCCGGGTGGGCCTGGTGGAGCGCCGTCAGGCACGGGAAGCGGCATTGAACGACTGGATTACCGCCGATGCGTCACGCGCGGCTTACGCCGAGGCGATTGCCGAGCTGACCGAACTGTCGGAGGAAAGTGCGCAGGCGGCGCGCACCAACTTCTGGTACGGCAATGTCTCGCGTCCACAGCTCTTTTCCGCCGCGCGACGTCTCTATCGCCTGGCGCGGGAGCAGGAACTGCCTGATAGCGAGCGTGAGCCGGGCTACCAGGAGCGCGATTTGACCTTTATTCGCCAAAGCCTGCAGGCCCTGGATCGGCGCTATGACCCGGCCGTTGATCAGGCCGAATGGCTGCTGTTCCTGAACGGCTATCTGGCCCAGCCCATGGACGAGCGGGTGGCGGAGTTTGATGCGGCGTTGGGGCTGACAGCGGACACCACGGCCGCGGATTTGCCGGCGCTGCTGGCGCCTTTCTATGCCAACAGCACGCTGGGCGATGCAGCCACGCGTCTGGCCTTGATGGAGGCCACGCCGGAAATGCTGGAGGCCAGTGAGGATCCCTTTATGCAACTGGCAGTGGCCATGTACGACTACGGCATGGGGCTGGAGCAGCAGTCTGAAATACGCTCCGGTCGCTCGCTGGCCTTGCGTCCTGCCTACATGGAAGCCATGACGGCGTGGCAGCGAGAGGTCGGTAAGCTTCCCTACCCGGATGCCAACAGCACGTTACGGGTGACCTTCGGGAACGTATTGGGCGGCAGTCCGCGCGACGGCATGGCCTACCTGCCGTTTACTACGCTGGAGGGCATCAGTGACAAGGACACGGGCGAGGCGCCGTTTAACTCACCGGCTGTGCTGCTGGAGAAAGTCGCGGCCAGTGATTACAGCAGCTACGCGCTGGAATCGCTGGGCTCCGTGCCGGTGAACTTCCTCTCGGATCTGGATTCGACGGGTGGCAATAGCGGTTCCGCCACGCTCAATGCCCGCGCTGAACTGGTTGGTTTGCTGTTCGACGGTACCTTTGAGAGTGTGAACTCAGACTGGGACTTTGATCCGCGCACAACCCGTACCATTCACGTGGACACGCGCTACATGCTTTGGATTATGGAGCAGGTGGATGGCGCTCAGGCCCTGATTGACGAAATGGACATTGTGCGCTGACGCCAGTCCGGCAGCAGCCAGGCCTCATAAAACCCCGCCGAAATGGCGGGGTTTTTTTATTCCCCAAGAGGCTGCGTGGGGTCGCAGGGGCAGGTTTAACGGGGCTTTCATAGGGGCGGATGGCGCAGGCAGTCGCACGGGCACCGCATTTCGTTTTTCAACAAAATTCTATGGCGCGGCGCTGTCCGCGGGCGGGAAAATCGGGTATCGTGCGCTTAACGGCTTTTTAACGCTCGGGTTGTGCCGAGCCTTTAAAGCGCAACAACAAATGATCGCCGCAGCTGTTTGCAAGGGCGGCAGTGTTGAAAACGGGAGGAAACCATGAACTATCCTAAGATCAGGCTACTGACGGCGGCCGTTACCAGTGCCTTGCTTGCAGCAAGTTTTAGCGCCCATGCGCAGCAAGATGACGAGGCGCAGATGGCTGGCCTCATTGAAGAGGTGGTCGTCACAGCCCGTAAGCGCGAAGAGACGCTACAAGACGTGCCCATTTCCGTCTCGGCCACCACCGGTCAACAGCTGACCCAGCGCGGCCTGACCAGTATCGAAGATGTGGCACGCACGGTCGCCAGTTTTTCAGTGCAGAACCTTGGTCCCGGCCAGAGCCAGGTGGCGATTCGCGGTGCATCAGCGGGTCAGATCGTACGCGACCAGCCGGGCGTGAAGGAGCAGGTGGGTGTTTATCTGGATGAGTCGGTGATCTCCCTGTCCCTGTTCACACCAGATATAGATCTCTACGACATGAACCGGGTTGAAGTGCTGCGCGGCCCGCAGGGCACCCTGTTTGGCTCCGGCTCCCTGTCCGGCACGGTACGCTACATCACCAATCAGCCGGATCCGGAAGCGTCCAGCTACAGTTTCGAAGCGGGTTTGAATACCATTGATTCCGGCAGCACCGGCTACGCGGCCAAGGGTCACCTGAATACGCCCTTCAGTGATGGTTCCGCGCTGCGGATTACCGCCTACTACAACGATATCGCTGGCTGGACCGATGCGGTACAGCCGGATGGTAGCGTCAACACGGACGTCAATACGGGCAGCCGCAGTGGCGCGCGTATCGCCTTTGCCTTTGGCAACGATACGCTCACCATTACCCCGCGCGTGGTGTACCAGGAGGTAAAACAGGACGGCTGGAACCGTGAGGATGATTTCAACATTCTGGCCAATCCGTTCACCACCACCCGTCCGGCCATCGATCTGGGGTCCGATCAGCAGTACACGCAGATCGGCGAACCTTTCAGTGATGACTTTATGCTGGCGGATCTGACCATCGACTGGGCCATCAACGACAGCATGAGCCTGACATCGGTGACCTCCTACACGGACCGCGAGATTCTTGTGGTGCGCGATGCAACGGCGCTGACCGCCTCGGTTACCGGTGGCAGTATCGGTGTATCCGAGGCGGCCTACACGCTAGATGCGCCGCTGGATGATTACACCAATGTCGATGGCTGGACGCAGGAAGTCCGCTTGACCGGTGGTGATGAGGGGCTGTCCTGGGTGGCTGGTTTCTTCTACAGCGACTTTACGCGGGAATACGGGCAGGAATTGCTGGTCAGCGGCTTCGACGCCCTGTTTTGTGGTGATGCACCAGGCTGTACTGCGGGCTCGCTCATCGCGCCCGTGGACGGCTTGTTCTGGTCCAATCTGGTCTATGACTACCGTCAATGGGCGCTGTTCGGCGAGGCCACCTGGGCGCTCAGCGATGCGCTGGACCTGACCGCCGGTGTGCGTTACTACGACTTTGACGAGACCCGGGTACAGACCTTTGATGGCATCTTCGCTGCGCCGGGTACCAGCACGGGCTCAGCCACTGCGGACGGCTTTGCGCCGCGGGTCATGGCCAACTGGGATGCCACGGGGCAGAACTCCATTTATGGACAGGTCTCCAAAGGTTTCCGTCTGGGCGGCATCAACGACCCCTTGAACGAGCCGCTGTGTACACCGCAGGACCTGCAAACCTTTGGCGGTAACGATGCCTGGGACGATGAGGAACTCTGGAACTACGAGATTGGCTCCAAAAACCGTCTCATGGGTGGACGTGCCACCTTCAATGTGGCGCTGTTCTATCAGGACATCTCCGATCTGCAGGCGACCGTTACCGCCGGCTCCTGCTCCTCCCGCGTGGTCTTTAACGTGCCCGAAGCGCACAGCACCGGCGTGGAAGTGGAGTTTGCCCATCAGGCGACTGATCGCTTCGACTGGGCCTTTACCGTGAGCTTCCAAGAAGCGGAGTTGGATTCCACCGTGACCTCAACCGACGCCGGTGGCAACACCTCCGTGGTAGGCGGCCTGGCCAAGGGCAATCGTCTGCCAACGGTGGCGGAAGTACAGGGTTCCATTGCGGGCAATTACGTTTGGCCCGTGATGAACGGCGACTGGGATGGCTACGTCAATGGCATCA
>JAOZKI010000021.1:0-25952 GCA_029935455.1 Lysobacterales bacterium
TGCGGGTCACTTTCCAGTCGCTCGCCGGTGCTTAAAGGATCACCATCGAACACCAGGCGGGCCACCCACTCGATGCGTGCGGCCGATGAAATTGGCCGTTGGGGCAGCATGCTGTCGCGGTCGCTGACCACAACCGTGGTCGGGAATACGACCGGTAGGCGGACAGCCCCCAGCGGTGGTTGCGGCGCCTCTGGATCCCGCGCGATGACAAACAAGGCCGCTTCCGGCGGCAGTTCCGGCAGCACGTCGGCTGTAATCTCAATGCTCAATCCCGCCCAGTCAGCGGCCGCCGTCGGAGCCTGTTCCAATTGGGCCAACAGCAATTGCTGTTGCACGGCCTCGGCCACACCTGAGTCCGGTTCCAGCAGGGGCAAAAGGCGCTCCCAGTAAGCCACCGCGGTCGGGATGTCACCGGCCTGTCGGGCCAGCACGCCGGCCAGCCACAGGCCTTTCTGCTGCTCGGGATCTACCGCCAGTGCTTCCATCAGCAGCGCACTCACCTCCGGTGGTGCTTGTCCATTGCTGGCATTGAAGATCATGGCTTCGGCCAGTTCCACGGCCACCATGGGGTTTGCTGGCGCCACCTCACGCGCGCGCTGAAGTGCCGCCAGCGCCTCGGGAAAGCGCTCTCTCTGGCGGTAGCTCCGGCCCAGTAGCAACCACCCTTCCAGATCTTCCGGCTGTGCTTCCATGCGGGCCTGCAGTTGCACTAAAAGTGCGTCCATTTCGTTGCCGGCTGCCAGCGCCGGCGCAGTGCTTCTGGTGACGGCTTGCGGGGTGCCCACCCACTGATACAGCAGAAGACCGGATGCGGGTAGCAGCAGGAGGAGAGCCAGGCCCAGGGGCAGCCAGTGGCGATTGCGCAATAGCGGGCGAAACAGCAGCAATCCGGCCAGCACCGGAATGGCCACCGCCAGCAGCCAAAAGCTCAAGGCCCTAAATCCCGGGTGTCAGGGTCCATTCCCTTCTGGGCGCTGGCCAAGGCATCGGCGGCCAGCATGACCTGCCGTTTTTTAACGGTGATCGCCAGAACCAGTGCTCCGGTTGTCATCAACAGCAGGGGCGCCAGCCACAGCAGCAGCGTGTTGCCACGGACTGGCGGTCGATAGAGCACGAAATCCCCATAGCGCTCGACCAGGAAAGTCTTGATGGTGGCGTCGTCCTGGCCCGCTTGCAGCATGAGAAATACCTCACGGCGCAGATCCTGTGCCAGCGGTGCATCGGAGTCAGCGAGGCTCTGGTTCTGACAGACGAGACAGCGCAGTTCTTCCGTTAGGGCCTTAAAGCGAGCTTCCTGAGCCGGCGATTCGAAAACCAGTGGGTCGTCAGCGCTGCTCAGGCCGCTCAGCAGAACCAGGCAAAATGTTAGCCAGCAGCGCTTCATCCCGATGTCTCCATAGCGGCGACACGCGGCAAAATTTCCTGCGCGACGATCTCTGCCGTCAGTGCGCCCAGATGCTTGAACACCACCACCCCCTCGGGGTCGATGAGAAAGGTCTCCGGTGCCGCGTAAACACCGAAATCAATGCTGACGCGGCCGTCATAGTCAGCCAGATGCAGCGTATAGGGATCGCCCCAGCGTGCCAGCCAGGCTTTGGCGTCTTCCGGTTCGTCGCGGAAATTGAAGCCGATGATGTCAACCTGACCGGTGCGCGCGAGCGCCTCGATCACCGGATGCTCCTGGCGGCAGGTCACGCACCAACTGGCCCAGAAGTTCACCAGATATGGTCGACCAGCCAGCTCTGTGCTGCGTACTTGTCGCTCGGGCTCGTACAGGGCAGGCAGCGTGTAGGCGGGCACGGATTTGCCGAGCAGCGGCGAGGGCAGTTCGGTTTTCTTATCGGCCCGCTGCAAGCCCACGGCCAGCAGGGCTGCCAGCAGTAAAAATCCCAGCAGTGGTAGCAGGCGGCTCATGCGGGCACTGCCGCGTTGTCTGTGGTCGCCGTGCTTTGCTGCGAACCCGATTGGCGGGTGGCGCTGCGATAGCGTCGATCTGATGCGGCCAGTAAGCCGCCGGCGGTCATGAACAGTGCGCCCAGCCAGATCCAGCGTACGAAAGGTTTGTGATAGAGCCGCACGGCCCAGGCACCATCACCATTCAGCGGCTCACCCAGCGACACGTAGATGTCGCGCATGAGCCCCGCATCAATCGCGGCCTCGGTCATTACCTGCCCGGTGCGTAGATAGCGCCGCTTTTGTGGACGCAGTTCAGCTACCGGCACGCCGTCGCGTGTGACCAGGAACAGGCCTTCATCGGCACGATAGTTGGGCCCGTCCAGCTGGCGCATACCCTGAAATTGAAATTCATGACCGGCCAATTCAAAGCGATCCCCCGGCGTCATACGCAGATGCTTTTCGGCACTGGTGGCATCGGTCAGGGCGATCCCCATCATGAAGATGCCGAGCCCAAAATGGGCCAGGGTCATGGCGCCTTCGGCACGGGTGAAGCCGGCCTTGCCCCGTTCCCCGCGTAAGCGCTTAAGAGGCCACTGGATGCTGGCGGCCATGAGCCAGATGGCGCCGGCTACGCCCGCTGCCGCCAGTAGCCCGGCTTCCGGTGCCCAGACAAGGGTTGCAAAACCAGCCATCAGGGCCGCCGCCAGCGGCCACCACAGGGCCCGCATGACCCGCTGCAGTCGATCCCGTCGATAGGCGGAAAACATGCCGATGGGCAGCGCGGCCACCAGGGGGATGAGCAGTAGCGCAAACATGATGCCGAAGTAGGGTGCGCCGACCGACAGTTTGTCGCCACCCAAGGCATCAATGGCCAACGGATACAGGGTGCCAAGTAGCACCATGGCCGCCATGACCACCAGGATCAGATTATTCAGCAGCAGCAGGGTTTCCCGGGACAGCAGATCAAAGCCGCTGCCCTGGGTCATCTTCGGTGCGCGGGCTGCAAACAGGCTGAGTGACCCGCCAACAATCAGTACCAGATAGCCGAGAATCCACAGGCCGCGTGTCGGATCGGAGGCGAAGGCGTGGACCGAGGTGATGACACCGGAGCGCACCAGGAAAGTGCCCAGCAAGCTCAGCGAAAAAGCAGCAATGGCCAGCAACAGGGTCCAGTTACGGAAGGCGCCGGACTTTTCCGTGACCGCCTGGGAATGAATCAAAGCCGTGCCCACCAGCCAGGGCATGAAGGAGGCGTTTTCCACCGGATCCCAGAACCACCAGCCGCCCCAGCCCAGTTCGTAGTAGGCCCACCAGCTGCCCAACGCAATGCCAAAGGTCAGGAATGCCCAGGCCACATGCGTCCAGGGGCGCATCCAGCGCACCCAGTCTCGACTCACCCGCCCACCCATGAGGGCTGCGACGGCAAAGGCAAAGGCGACCGCAAAGCCCACGTAGCCCATGTAGAGCATGGGGGGATGAATGATCATGCCCGGGTCTTGCAGCAGCGGATTCATATCAATGCCTTCCGCCGGGGGCGGAAGTACGCGTGCGAAAGGATTCGAGGTAAAGAGGGTGAACAGGAGAAAACCGCTGCCAATCCAGCCGAGAATCGCCAGCACGCGGGCGCGAAAGTCATCGGGCAAGCTGCTACTGCATAGCGCTACCGCAAGAATCCACAGGGACAGAATCAGAGCCCAGAGCAGCAGCGAACCTTCATGGGCGCTCCAAACCGCCGTCAGCCGATAAACCAGGGGCAGCTGCGTGTTGCTGTGCAGGGCCACATACTCGACGGAAAAGTCCTGCACCACAAAGGCCCAGGTCAGCAGCGCATAGGCAGCGATAACCAGCGCCGCCTGCAACACCGCACCAGGTGTGGCCAGGGCCATGAGCGTCGCATCCTTGCGCGCCGCACCCAGCAGCGGCAAAGTGCCAAGCACCAGGCTGACCAGCAGCGCTGACAGCAAGGTGATCTGACCCAGTTCCGCTAACATGCTGCCGCCTCAGGTCCCGCTGCCTGCGGGATGCCCTTTCTCCCGCAGAGCCTCAGCCACCTCTGGTGGCATGTAGTTTTCATCGTGCTTGGCCAGTACCTCGGTGGCCAGAAACAGCCCTTCTCCGTTCAGCGCACCGCGGGCGATGACGCCCTGACCTTCCTGAAACAGGTCCGGCAGGATGCCATCGAACTGCACGGTCATGATGCCGACCCCGTCCGTCACTTTAAAGCGCACGGCCAAGCCGTCATTGGCACGCTCGACGCTGCCATTCTCCACCAGGCCGCCGAGTCGGAATGACTGGCCCACGGGCATGTCCTGCACCTGTGCGTCACCGGGCGTGAGGAAAAACAGCATGTTCTGCTGCAGACTCCAGACCGTGAGCGCTGTGGCGCCGCTGACACCGAGCAGGATCAGCAGCACCGCGAGCAGTCGCTTTTTTCGTTGCGGATGCATATCAGGACTCCCGGCGGGCGCGATCACGACGGTAGCGAGCGGCCAACTGTGCGCGCAGGCGGCGCAGTCGCAGCAGAGGCATGAAAGCGCACCAGCCCAGAACCACGGCTGCGGTCGCGTAGGAGGCAACAATGAACGGCGTGTGATCCATCAGGCTTTTCCACCTTCCACCCAGTCCCGAACCCAGCGTCTGCGAGGGTTTTCCTCCAGCAGTCGCACGCGCGTTCGGGTTAAGAGATTGGCGGCATAGAACAGTTTGGTGGCCACGGCCATGATTAGCAGGGGCCAGAGCATGGATGGGTGGATGCTGTTGCCGCTTACGCCAATGCTGGCGGGCTGATGCAGCGTGTTCCACCAGTTCACGGAGTAGTGGATGATGGGCAGATTCACCAGTCCCACCACGGACAGCAAGGCGGCGGCGCGGGCGCCCTTGCGCGGTTCGTCGAAAGCATTGTGCAATCCCAGTACCCCCAGATAGAGAAACAAGAGCACCAGTTCAGAGGTCAGGCGCGCATCCCAGACCCAGTAGGTACCCCAGGTCGGACGTCCCCAGAGACTGCCGGTGATCAGTGCCAGCAGGGTAAAGGCGGCGCCAATGGGCGCGCTGCTAAGCGCCATGATCTCTGCAGCACGTACATGCCAGATGAGACCGGCAGCGCCCATGAGGGCCATTAGCAGGTAGATCATCATGGACATCCAGGCGGCAGGTACGTGCACGTACATGATGCGTACGCTTTCACCCTGAAGATAATCAGGTGGTGCGCGAAACAGGCCCCACCACAAACCCCAGGCGCTCAGTATCAGGCAAGCGGCCCAGAGCCAGGGCACCACACGTCCACTGAATTGGAACAGCCAGGGCGGAGAGCCAAACTGGTGGAATAGGCGTTTCAGACGACTC
This sequence comes from Lysobacterales bacterium, assembly GCA_029935455.1. Classification (GTDB taxonomy): domain Bacteria; phylum Pseudomonadota; class Gammaproteobacteria; order Xanthomonadales; family SZUA-36; genus Marinihelvus. The sequence continues at coordinate 5,242 of JAOZKI010000021.1, forward strand.
ATGCTTGCTTGTGCTTACTCACGGCTGGCTTAGGGTCGGTAGCGATGGTATCGATCTGCCGGGGCGTCGCGCTTACCGGTGCGAGCGCTATTGTAAGCGTTTCCCGGCGTAGAAGGCAGTCCCAAAGTGCTCACAGGCGACTACTCAAGGCTCAGTTTCAGGGCCGCGGCAATGGCCCAGGGTGCCAGCGTCAGGGCGAGAATAAAGCCCGCACCCAGCAGTCCCAGCTGGCCCTGATAGGGCAGGCCGTCGACCGCAGACCCAACGGCGCTGCTGGCGAGAATTAAGATGGGGACATACAGGGGAAAGACCAAGAGTGACAGCAATTGTCCTCCCCGTCGGACGCTAACGGTCAGTGCGCTGGCAATGGCACCCAGTAAGGCCAGTGTTGGCGTCCCCAGCAGCAGACTCATGACCAGCACCGGTATGCCGGCCGCGCTAAGGTTCATCCACAGCGCCAGTAGCGGCGCCAGCAGCACGATGGGCAAGCCGGTGACCAGCCAGTGGGCGCCGACTTTGGCCAGCGCGACTTTCACCATGGGCTGCCCGCTGACCACCAGCTGCTCCAAGCTACCGTCCTCAAAATCGCTACGGAACAGGTTCTCCAGCGTTAACACGGTGGCCAGCAACGCGGCGATCCAGATCACGCCAACGGCGATCTGTGCCAGAAGTTGCGGCCCGGGCCCCACGCCGAGCGGAAACAGACTGATCACCACCAGCAGGAACACCAGTGGCTGGATCAGTTCCGCGCGTCGCCTGAAGGCCAGTAGCAGGTCGCGCCGCAGCAGTGGCATCAGCACGCGCCCGCTCATGGCACATAAACCGGTGCTTGCAGTGCCAGTTCCTGATAGGGAAGGCTGGCAGGTCGCAAGGCTCCGTGCGTACTGAGTACACACGCGCCGCCCCGCGCCAACTGTTCGCGGATGAGTTCATCGACCTGATCAATGCCGTCAGCATCGAGGTTGGCATAGGGCTCATCCAGCAGCCAGAGTGGTTGTGGATGCAGCAGCAGACGCGCAAGAGCGCAGCGTTTGCGCTGGCCGGCTGACAGGGTGCGGGCTGCTTGCTGTTCCAGGCCGCGCAGGCCGAGCCGCTCTATGGCAGCGCCGACGGTCTCTGGCTCCGTGCCGGCCAGGGCGCTGTAAAAGCGCAGATTCTCCGCCACCGTCAAATCATCCTTCACACCCAGTTGATGACCCAGATATGACACTCCAGAGCATAGCGCTACTGTGCCTGTGCTGGGTGTTAGCAATCCGGCCAACAGGCGAATCAGCGTGGTTTTGCCCCGACCGTTGGCGCCGCTTAAAAGCCAAAGCTCGCCGGCTTTCACTTCCAGATTGACTGGCGCAAAGACAGGTTCGAAAAGCCGATCCAGTGTGAGGTCGCGGGTCTTAAGCATGTGAAGAAGTGCAGCGGAGACCGGCTAATGCTAAGGTTTGGCCCCGGCGAAGTCCACGGCCCACATAAGCGGCCGTTGTGGCGAGGCCACAGCCCACGACCGGCACCGCGCTCTCAGCCTGCGCGATGCGCTGCCGGTCAGCCAAAGCAAGCGACGGCTGGCCACACTGAAGTTACGCGCGCCGCCCCGATTAGGAAGACTGTTTTACATGACCGATTTTGACTACGAGCTGTTTGTAATTGGTGCCGGATCTGGTGGGGTGCGGGCGGCACGAATCGCGGCGGGCCACGGAGCCCGCGTCGGCATCTGTGAAGAAAGTCGGGTCGGTGGCACCTGCGTGATACGCGGCTGTGTGCCGAAGAAGCTACTCTCCTATGCGGCCCACTTCTCTGAAGATTTTGAGGATGCGCAGGGCTATGGCTGGGAGCTGGGTTCGAGGCGCTTCAGCTGGCCCAAGCTCATTCAGGCCAAGCACACGGAAATCGCTCGCTTGGAAGGTATTTATCAACGCTTGCTGGCCAATGCGGGGGTCGATTTGTTTGAAGGGCGCGGGGTGTTGGTGGATGCGCATCGCGTGCGCATCGGGGCTCAGGAAGTGAGCGCAGAGAAGATTCTGATCGCCACCGGCGGTCGTCCCTGGTCGCCGGACTTTCCCGGCGTGGAGCACACGATCAGCTCCGACGAGGCGTTTGAGTTGGAAGACCTGCCGCCCAAAGTGTTGGTCTACGGCGGTGGCTACATCGCCTGTGAGTTCGCTGGCATCTTTAACGGCCTGGGCAGCACGGTGCATCAGGTGTACCGCGGCCATGAGGTCTTGCGGGGCTTTGATCACGATGTGCGCCGTGTGGTGACGCGGGAGATGGCGGAGAAAGGTATTCAGTTTCGCTTTTCTACGAGCATCGAAACGGTCGAAAAGCGGCCCGATGGCCTGCTGGTTACCCTGGACAACGGCGAACCTTTGCTGGTGGACTGCGTGATGTTGGCGACCGGGCGTGAGCCGTACTCAAGGGGCCTGGGGCTGGAGGCCGCTGGTGTGCAAACGACGGATGACGGCGCCATCCCGGTTGATGGGTTCGCAGCCACCAACGTGCCGCACATTTTCGCTGTCGGCGACATCACCAATCGCATACAGTTGACGCCCGTTGCGCTGCAAGAAGGGCACGCCTTTGCCGATACGCAGTTCGGTGGCCTGCCGCGAGAAACGGATCATCATTGCGTGCCCTCGGCGGTGTTTTCCAACCCGCAGGTAGGTACGGTCGGTGTCTCCGAGGAAGAAGCGACCGAGCAGTATGGTGCCGTCGATATTTACCGCTCGGAATTCAAACCCATGAAACACACGCTCAGCGGCCGGCAGGAAAAGGCCCTGATGAAATTGATTGTGGAACGCACCGGCCAGCGTGTGGTCGGATTACACGTGGTTGGGCCCGACGCGCCTGAGATTGTTCAGGGATTCGCAGTCGCGATAAAATGGGGCTTACGGAAGGACCAGTTCGACGCGACCATCGGGGTACACCCGACCGCTGCTGAAGAATTGGTGACACTGAGACAACCCGTCTCAAACTAAGGACGAATACGACTATGCTCCCCAGCAAAACATCTATCAAATCGCTTATCGCTCTTGTCTGCTGCGCCCTACTGGCTCTGCCGATCGGTGTCATGGCCCGTGAGCTTCCTCAAAAACAGGGTCTCCGGGCCCATGACGGCGAAGCCCGCTATGTGGTCGTGTTGGATATTCCCACCGTCATGGACCGTTTGCGTGATCTGGAAGGCCCGAGCCTGAACGTCCGCGAAAGCAAGGGCATTGCGCTGCAGGAAGCGGCGTTGCAGGAGACAGAACTGGATCTGTTTATCGGCGAGATGCAGGCCCTGCTGGGGCGCGGTACCAACGAGATATTCCGCTACAACTATGCCTTGAGCGGCTTGGCTCTCGACTTAAGCCATGCCGAGGCGCAGAAGGTTGCCAGCATGGAGCTGGTGTCCAGCATCCGACAGGACGAGACCTTCAAACTCAATACCTATGCCGGTCCGCGCTGGATCGGTGCAGACCGGGTCTGGACCGGCCAGGGGGCAGTGGACGATAACCGTGGCGAGGGTGTGATCATCGGGGTAATCGACTCGGGCGTGAACTGGGGCCACCCGAGCTTTCGCGACCCCGGCGAGACGGGCACTGGCTACGATCATGTGAACCCCTACGGTGAGCAACTTGGCTTGTGTTCCCAGGCCAATGTGGACTGCAACGACAAGCTGGTCGGTGTCTATGACTTTGTCACTGACAATCCCAATACGGATGTGGTCGAGGAGTTTAACGACGGTGCAGACAATGGCACCCACGGCGCGCACACAGCCTCCACCTCCGGTGGCGGCACCTGGAACGTGTCGCTGAGTGGCCAGCTGGTAGAGCTGACCGGCGTAGCGCCGCATGCAACGATTATTTCCTACCGGGTCTGCTATGCGGGCGATCCGGATGACTCGCAGGACGATGCCTGTCAGGGTAGCGCCATCATTCGCGCGATCGATCAGGCCATTGCGGACGGCGTCGACGTGATTAACTATTCCATCGGTGGACCCGGTAATGACCCCTGGTCTGACCAGTCGGCGGACGGCTTTCTGGAAGCCTTCGCGGCGGGGATTTTTGTGGCCACATCGGCCGGTAACTCGGGCCCGGGTCCCGCAACCATCGGCCGGCCGGCCAATGCGCCCTGGATTACCTCGGTGGGCAGCTCCACTCATGGCACCATCTTTGGCGGCCTGGTCAATACCCTGAGCGGTGGCGACACGCCGGTGCCGGGCGCGCTGTTGGGTCAAACCCTGACGGAGCAAAGCCTGAGTGCCCGTCCAATCGTACACGCGCGGGACTTCGGAAACGCCTTGTGTGGTACCGGTGAGGCCGAATTGCAGTCTACCTGTGACACCAACACGGGTGCGTCCAACCCCTTTGAGCCGGGCACCTTCAACGGCGAGATCGTGGTCTGTGACCGGGGCACTTACGGGCGCATTGAGAAAGGCAAGAACGTTCTGCTCGCCGGTGCCGGTGGTTTTGTGCTGGCCAATACGGAGGCCCAGGGCGATGCAACCAACGCAGACCAGCACTGTCTCCCGGCCGTGCATCTGGGCGCTGACGATGGTGACCTCTTGCGCGACTGGCTGGCCAGCGGTGATGAGCACACGGCGGTTCTCAATGGCCGCCAGCTGCGCGACGACCTGCGCGCGGGAGATCGGGTAAGCAGCTTCTCAAGCCGCGGGCCGACGCCCGGTACGGCTGCTGACGTGCTGAAACCCAATCTGATGGCGCCCGGCGATCTCATTTTCGCTGCGGACAGCGAAGGCAATGGCGCGATAGGCCTCGGCGGTACCTCTATGGCATCGCCGCATGTGGCGGGCGCAGGGGCGCTGTTAAAAGCGGCGCGGCCTTCCATGACGCCGTCACAAATCTCATCCGTGCTGCAGCTGACGGCGACTGATAGCAACGCAAAGGATGAAAGCGGCGGTGTTTCTACGCCGCACGATACAGGCGCTGGTCGTCCGGTGCTGCAGGACGCCATTCGTGCCGCGCTGTATCTGGAAGAGGATCGCGACGCCTACATCCTTGCCAACCCGGCCAGAGGCGGCGACCCGACCACGCTGAACCTGCCGAATCTGAGCGATGCGAGCTGCGTGCAGAGCTGCAGTTTTACCCGTGAGATCGGCAGTTTCGTCGATGGACGCACCTTCACCATTAGCACCAGCGGCTTCCCCGCCGGCGTGGTGGTGACCGCCAGTCCCAGTAGCTGGGTGTCTTCCAGCGCCAGCCCGCAAACGATCGAGTTTGAAATCGATCACAGTGGCTCGGGCCTGTCCAACGCATGGATCTACGGCAAGGTGCACATGAACGCGAGCAACACGCCCCAGTCAACCATGCCGGTGGCAGTCTTCGCTGATGTGGGTCGTCTGCCCGAGGTGTTCGTGCTGGAAACGGATCAGTCTACCGGCGCAACGGACATCACCATTGAGGAATTGGCTGCTCTCAATCAGGCCACGTATGTTTCCGGTGGTCTGGTAGCGCCCACGGTTGACCGGGTCGAACTGCGCCAGGACTCTACGCCCGATGATCCCTTCGATGATCTCGACGAGGTGTTCACGCGCCTCTATGAGGTGCCCGAGGGGGGGCTGTGGCTGCAGACCGACTCTCCCGAGTCCGTGGCGGAAGACCTGGATATCTATGTCGGTTATGACTTCAACGGTGACGGGCTGCCCTCCCTGGATGAAGCCATCTGCGCGTCGCTGACGGCGGGTGATGTGGAAAGCTGCGATATCTTTGAACCCGAGGCAGGTAACTGGTGGATTCTGTTCCAGTCCTACAACGACGGCGTTCCCGGTAACCCAGCGCAGGAAGTGGTGCTGAATTCTACCCTGGTGGTCGAAAGTGCTGACAGCAGCCTGAGCGCCACGGGGCCGGGCATTACGGAAACCTTGGTGGACTTTGACCTGCGTCTGGCCTGGGACAACCTGGATGCCTTGGAAGGTGAAACCTTCCTGGGTGCGGTAGGGGTTGGTGCCAGCGCTGCTGATCCGACCGGTCTGGGCGTGGTGCCCGTGCGAGTGACCCGTGAGAGTGTTGGCGAGCCGCAAACCACCGCGCTGTTCGACGGTGGCGAAACGCGCTTTGCGCTGGCGGCCGGTGACACGCACGATCTCCTCTTTATCGACGTACCGCCCGCAACCAGTTCCCTGGAGGTGACTGTGACCGGCGGCACGGATGAGCAGACCGCCGCGCTGGACCTGGCGCTCTTTCGGGTTGACTTTGATGCCGCCTTTGATCTCGCACCGGAGGTGCCGCCGGCGCCGACGGAGTCGAGCCCCGTGGCGTTCACCAACGGCGGCGGAACGCTCACCATTCAAGGTGGTGGTGGTGCTCCGGCCGGTCGTTGGTATGCGGCGGTCCTGAACAACGGTAGCAGCAGCGCCGCCGTGACGGTCAGCGCGAAGCTGGGTGCGGGTGCTACGGCCGTCGATGTGCTCGGCGGCCTCTGGGAGCCAACTTCGCGCCCCGGTATCAACCAGGGCTTCGAATACACGCCGGCTGGCCCCAATCGGGCCCTGCTCTGGTACACCTATGAGGAAGACGGCAGCCCGGTCTGGTATCTGGCATCCGGTGCGGCTTCGGAAGGTAACAGCTGGAATGCCAAGCTACTGCGCTTTACCAATGACGGCGCCACCCAGCAGGCCACTGAGGTCGGTGATGTCGCCATCACCATGCTGGATGAGAATGATGCCATCTTTACCTGGAACCTGTTCGGTCGCTCCGGTTCGGACCGAAGCATCAATCTGTCGCGTGGCTGTCCGGAGCTGAACGGCGATGTGCGCAGCCTGACCGGTCTGTGGTATCGCGGCAGCGATGGCCTCGGTGGTGCCAGCGTACTGGCGGATCAGTCGGCCCAGGGGCAGGTGCACTACCTGTACGACGATCGCGGTGAGCCGCGCTGGTTGCTAGCCAGTGGTCCGTGGCCGGCCAGCGAGCTGACCATGCTGCAGTTCTCCGGCTTTTGCGCCAACTGCACCGGCCCGCAACCCACGGCGGAGGAAGTGGGCGTGCTAGGTATCGACTTTGCTGACATCTCCAGCGGCGAGTGGAATCTCGACTACGAGTTTCTGACCCCGGCCCGCGGTGGTGCCACTCGCACTGATAACATCGTGCGCCTGTCGAACGAGCTGGCCTGCTCTAACAGCAACTAGCAGCGCAAAGCACTGCGCCCCGCAAGGCGGGGCGCAGTCGCAGCGGCGCTTGATTGAATTCAGTCGGGCGGTGCGGGCAGCGGTTCCAGCCGCTCGGCAATGAGTCGTTCCGCAAGGGTGAAATCCACCTCTTCCAGGCTGCCGGCGCCCGCCAGCAGCAGATCCAGAATCTCGCTCTGAATCTCGCCCCGGCGGTAGGCATCGGCGTAAGGCCCTCGGTGGAACATGACCAGCGAATAGCGCGGCACAAAGCGTTCACCGTGACGTCGCTCCAGTTCGTGTTCCAGTTTCTTGCGGAGCAAAAACACCGGGTCACGGACCGCAGCACGCATGATCGCGTAGTTTTCCAGCGCCATGTCCGCAATGGCGTTGGCCTGTTCCTTGCGCTCTGCCTGGAAGGTCTGAAATATCCTTTCCCAGCTCTGGGACCGGTCTTCCAGCAAACGCGCCAGCGCCAGGCAATCCTCAAAAGCGGCGTTCATGCCCTGGCCGTGAAAAGGTACGATCGCATGCGCCGCGTCGCCCAAGAGCAGAGCCTGCTGACCGTGATACCAGCGGTGACAGCGCACCGTGCCCAGAATTCCAACTGGATGCTCGAGAAAATCCGCTTGCAGTCGCGGCAGCTTGTCCATGGCGTCACGAAAGTGGAGCCAGAAAAAGTCCTGTTGGTGTGTCCAGTCCTGTAAGCGTTCGAAAGAGCTGTCACCATGGCGGGCCAAAAATAGCGTGCCGGTAAAGCTGCGGTCGCTGTTGGGCAGGGCGATCATCATGAAGCCGCCGCGCGGCCAGATATGCAGCGCCTCCGGGTCCAGCGCAAACTCACCCCCATCGCTCGCGGGTATGGTCAGCTCAAGGTAGCCGTGGTCGAGGAGCTCCTCACGAACACCCAGCGGTGCGGCCGCGTCCATGGCCCGGCGCACGGCCGAGCCGGCACCATCAGCTGCCAGTAGCACCTCGAAGGGCAGCGAGGGCTGGGTGCTGAAGTGCAAGGTTTGCTGCGCCCAGTCGATGCGCTCAATCTTATGATCGAAGCGCAGTTCGACCTGTCCCGTAGCCTCAGCCGCGTTCAGCAGCAGCAGATTCAAGTCAGCCCGATGCGTGGACCAGATCACCTCATCTTCGCTGGCACCGTAGCTCTGGGCCGTCAACTCACCCCATTCGGAGTGCATCATGCGGCCCCGCATAGGCAGCGTGAACCGGTCCACCGCTGCCAGAACGCCGGCTTGCCGTAGCGCATGACGGCCGCGCTCCGCTAGGGCCAGATTGATGGAACGTCCGCTATGGGGGCCTGCCAGGCGGGGATCCGGATTGCGCTCCATAAGCTGGACCGAGTAGCCCCGTTGGGCCAGCAGTAAGGCCAGCAGGGAACCGGCCAGGCCGGCACCGGCAATGGTGATCCTGCTGGTGTCTGCCGGGGTCACCGCCGATCGCGCCAGACTTTCATTTCGTTCACCAGGTCAAAACAATCCTGGTAGCGGTTGTAGAGCGGCACCGGTGCCACACGAATGATGTCCGGCTCGCGCCAGTCGCCGATATAACCCTGGGCGATCAGATGCTCAAACAGGGCGCGACCCTGTTCCGCCCCGGCGCGCAGCGTAAAGGACAGCTGGCAGCCGCGCTGCGCTGGGTCGCTCGGCGTCAGAATGCTGACCCAATCGCCCAGTTCTTCGGTCAACAGCGATTCCAGATAAGCGGTCATGGCCAGAGATTTTTCCCGCAGTCGATCAAAGCCGGCTTCGCGGAACAGGTCTAGTGACACACGCAGGGGGGCCATGGACAGAATGGGTGAGTTGGACTGCAGCCAGGCATCGGCGCCCGGTGCGGGAACGAACTCCGGTGCCATGAGAAAGCGGCTGTCCGGGTGTGCTCCCCACCAGCCGTGGAGCCGTGGCAGATCGTCCCGGCCGTGATGGCGTTCGTGGACGAAGGCGCCGGCCACGGAGCCAGCGCCGCTGTTCATGTATTTGTAGCTGCACCAGGCTGCGAAATCTGCCCCGCTGGCGTGCAGGTCGACGGGCACATTGCCGACCGCATGGGCCAGGTCGAAACCCACCATGGCACCGGCTGCCTGCGCTGCCTGGGCCACCCGGGCGAGGTCATAGCGCTGGCCCGTGGCGTACTGCACGCCGGGCCATAGAACCAGTGCGACCCGGTCGCCTTCCGCTGCCAGATAGGCTTCCAACTCGGCTTCTCCCACCAGGCGCTCGTCACTGTCCGCGCCGAGTTCGATCAGGCATTCATCCGGATTCAGGCCGTGATAGCGCAGCTGGGACTCCACCGCGTAGCGGTCCGAGGGGAACGGCTGCCGTTCAATGACGATCCGGTTACGCGGGCCCGCGGGCTGAAAAAAGCTCACCATCAACAGGTGTAAATTGACCGTCAGAGCGTTCATGGCCACCACTTCGGCCGGTTTCGCGCCCACCAGGTCGGCCAGGGGTTCTCGCAGACTCTCGTGGTAGCTCATCCAGGGTCGCCGGCCGGTAAAGTGACCTGCCACGCCCAGCGTTTGCCAGTGGGAGAGTTCCTCTTCTATGAAGGCACTCAAGCGCCGCGGTTGCAGGCCCAGAGAGTTCCCGCAAAAATAGCGCTGCTCTCCCTGATCCGCATGCGGCGGAATCCAGAATTCATCGCGAAAATGGGCGAGGGGATCCTGTGCATCCAGTTCCCGCGCCCGCGCCTGTCCTGTTGCCTGACTCGTCATTGGTCCAACACCTCCACCGGATAGAGTATCGGACGGCTGGGTGTGGCGTCACCCAGCAGTGGTGAAAGCCCCAGTTCCAGCCAGTAGAGGCCGTCCTCAACCGCGTCCGGCACAAAAATCATCTCTGTGGCACTGCGACGGCTGCAGTCCAGGCCCGCCGGACCGGCATGCTCGGCCATGCACCACCAGAGCCGATGTACGCGCAGCCTTCCGGCATCATGCGCCGGGTCCAGCGAAGGCGCATCGACCAACAGGTGTTTCAAGGGCAGGCTGGCCAGCCAGGCCATGGCCTCGTCACTGAATACCGGATAGGGCGGCGCATGCTCATAGGCCAGGCTTTGGCGCGCCGGGTCGTTGGGCAGCGTGCGCACCACAATGGCCTCCAGCGGCAAGTCCGTGCGCAGCGCCGCTTCCAGATCGGCGCGCGTGAACTGCGGATAGCCTTGCTCGCCACCGGGTTTGGGGGTGACGCTGATCAACTGTGCCAGGGCCGGTTCCGGAAACACAGTCTCCTGTACGCGCAGCCGCTCGTGAGTCAAATGCCCGCGACATTCCGTATGTGTGCCATGGCAGTGGGGCACCAGTTCGATCACTTCGGCGTTGCAGGTGCCACCCAGGCGTACATCGCCGACATAGTCGCCGGAGCGGAGTGGTCGCGCGCTGGCGGGCTTATCGGTAAAGAAGGCCGGCTGGGGGCCGTGCGGGTCCAGCGGTATGGCAATGGCCTCGCCAGCGGTGAAATCAACGCGGACCCGTATGGGGTCCAGAATCATCTCTGCTTTCAATTCGATCATTCCTTGGGGGTGCGCGCGGAGTATACCGAAGGCTGGCCTGCGGTCTGTGTGAAAGCTGACCGCTGCGCTTCGTGGCCAGAGCGTGTAGGCTGCGTGCCATGCGCAAAGACCTGTTTCATTTCGAGCTGCCACCGGAGCTGATTGCACAGCAGCCATTGGCCGAACGCCGGGCCAGCCGCCTGCTGTGTCTGGATCGGGTGAACGGTGCGGTAACGCACCGGCAGTTTGCCGATCTGACGACGCTGCTCCAGCCCGGAGACCTGCTGGTATTCAATAACACACGCGTGATTCCAGCCCGCCTTTATGGCCGCAAGGCCACCGGTGGGCGCGTGGAGATCATGCTGGAACGGCTGCTGCCGCGGCAGCGCTGTCTGGCTCAGCTGAAGGTTAGCAAACGGCCGGCGGAGGGGGCGCATATTCTTCTCGATGGCGGCGGTGCCCTGGAGGTACTGGGTCGCGAGGGGGCTTTTTACCAACTGCGACTGCTGGCTGGTGACCTGCCTGCGGTGCTGGAGGCGCAGGGACATATGCCGCTGCCGCCCTACATTGAGCGCGCCGACACGGCCGCAGACCGGGACCGCTATCAGACCGTTTATGCCGCTGAGCCCGGTGCCGTGGCCGCACCGACTGCGGGGCTGCACTTTGACCAGCCGCTGTTGGCTGCACTGGCCGCGCGTGGCGTCGAGTCGGCCTATGTCACCTTGCATGTGGGCGCCGGCACCTTTCAGCCCGTGCGCAGCGATGAGATTGAGGACCACGTCATGCACTCGGAGTATCTGCAGGTGGACGCATCGGTCGTTGCCGCCGTGGCGCGGACCAAGGCCCGGGGCGGGCGTGTTATCGCGGTCGGTACCACCAGCGTCCGTAGCCTGGAAACGGCGGCGGCGGGTGGTGCGCTGCAACCCTATCGCGGTGACAGCGATATCTTTATCTATCCGCCCTATGAGTTTCAGGTCATTGACGGGCTGATTACCAACTTTCATCTGCCCGAATCGACGCTGCTGATGCTGGTATCGGCCCTGGCCGGTCGCAGCGCGATCATGGAGGCCTACGCCGCGGCCGTTGCGGAGCGCTACCGCTTTTTCAGCTACGGCGACGCCATGCTCATCGCCACTCCTATCGCCGCCTGATTTCGCTGGTTGTGCTGCCGTGACAGTGGCAAAATAGCGGCCCCGCAGGCCAGAACCGCTGAGTTGGAAAACCCATGTCAGATTTGTTGCAACAGGTCAAAGCGCGCCAGTGGTTCTACAACTACGAACTACCGGACGGCTCCAGCACCGAGACCTATCATGGCGATCAGCTGAGCGCGATTCATGAGACGCGCTGGCAGCTCTTGCAGCGCACGCTGGAGTCGGCTTTTCCGCAGGGGCTGGCGGAACTGGATGCGATTGATCTCGCGGCCCATCAGGGCTGGTTTTCCATGCAGTTGGCGGCGGCTGGCCTGTCCCGGGTGACGGGCGTCGATCAGCGTGCCAGTCATGTGGAAGACAGCCGGCTTATGGCCGAGCTGCTGGGGCATAAGCAGCTGCGTTTTTTGCACAGCGATATTTTTGATCTGGACACGGATGCGCTGGGTCAGTTCGATCTGGTGCTTATGCTGGGCCTGCTCTATCACCTAGAAAACCCGGTGGGCGCCTTGCGCCTGGCGCGCGCGCTGTGCAAGCAGCTGTGCGTGCTGGAGACGCAGATCGTGCCCGGCATGAGTGGCATGGTGGATTTTGGCTCCTATCGTTTTGTGCGTCCCCTCAAGGGCAGTTTTGGCATTATCGACGAGATTGATGAAACGCATGCGCCGGAGGCGGGTGCCACGGGCATTTGCCTGGTGCCCAGTCTGGACGCGCTGACCTGGCTGCTGCACAAAGTGGGCTTCCAGCGTGTGGAGGTGCTGCCGCCGCCCGCCGATGCCTATGAGCAGCTGCTCTACGGCAAGCGCGTGATGGTCGCGGCCTGGGTCTGAGGGCTCCTGCGTGCAGTTCAAGCTCAAGGCGCAGGACGGGGGTGCCCGTCGCGGAACCCTGACCTTCGACCGAGGCACGGTGGAGACGCCGGCCTTTATGCCCGTGGGCACCTACGGCACGGTTAAGGCCATGACACCGGAGGATCTGCGCACGGTGGGTGCGGAAATCATTCTGGGCAACACCTTCCATCTCATGCTGCGTCCCGGCACGGAGGTGATCAAGGCGCACGATTCCCTGCACGGCTTTATGAACTGGGACGGCCCGATTTTGACCGACTCCGGCGGTTTTCAGGTCTGGAGCCTGGCCGAGCGGCGCAAGATTACGGAAGCAGGTGTGACCTTTGCCTCGCCGGTGGATGGGGCAAAGATTTTCATGGGGCCGGAAGAATCCATGCAGGTGCAGCGCGCCCTGGGTTCCGACATCGTGATGTGTTTTGACGAATGCACCCCCTATCCAGCGACCCACAGCCAGGCGGCAGACTCCATGCGCCTGTCCATGCGCTGGGCGCAGCGCTCGAAAGACGCGCACGGCGATAACCCCTCGGCCCTGTTTGGGATCGTGCAGGGCGGTATCTATGCTGATCTGCGCGCTGAATCGGCGGCTGCGCTGAGTGATATTGGCTTCCCGGGCTATGCTATTGGTGGCTTGTCCGTGGGCGAGCCGGAACAGGAGCGCAATGAGGTGCTGGACTTTACGCTGCCGCATCTGCCCGCGGATCGTCCGCGCTATCTCATGGGCGTGGGGCGGCCCCAGGACCTGATCGAAGCGGTGCGCCGGGGTGTGGATATGTTCGATTGCGTCATGCCCACCCGCAATGCGCGCAATGGCTTCTATTTCACCCGCTATGGAACGCTAAAAATTCGCAACGCGCGCTTTCGCGAGGACACGCGCCCGGTGGATCCGGACTGTGCCTGTCCCTGTTGCAGTGGCTATTCGCGGGCCTATCTAAAACATCTGCACCGCTGTAATGAAATTCTCGGTGCGCACCTGGCCACGCTGCACAACCTCTGGTTTTATCAGGAGTTGATGCGGGCCATGCGCGAGGCCATTGAGGCCGGGCGCTTTGAGGCCTGGGCAGCGGCCACGCTGGCAGATCTGGAGCGCGGGGTGGACTAGGCGCACGCGTCGTTCATGGCAGCAGGTAAACGGTAGAAATTTTGGTTGGACGCTTTGAATTTAAGCTGTCCGGCCCCATACAACGATCATAGAACAGGCCGCCGCGCCAACGCGATGGCCACAACAGACAGAGGGTTACCATGGATTTTCTGATAGCAAGCGCACACGCACAAACCGCCGCCGGCCAGCCCGGAGGGTTCACCCAGTTCCTCCCGCTGATTCTTATGTTTGCGGTGGTTTACTTCTTCCTGATTCGGCCCCAGACCAAGCGCGCGAAAGAGCACAAGGCGCTGATTGCGGGTCTGTCCAAGGGGGATGAGATTGTCACGAATGGTGGCCTGCTGGGGAAAATTACCGACCTCAACGATGCCTTTGTGACACTGGAACTGGCTGACGGCGTGCAGATCAAACTGCAGCGTCATGCGGTCGCCAGTGTGATGCCCAAGGGCACGATCAAGTCGGCCTGAGGCCGACCTCAACCCGGCATCGAGGGAGCCCACCATGAATCAGTATCCCGCCTGGAAGTACATTCTTATTCTGACCGTACTCTTGCTGGGCGCGCTCTTCGCGCTGCCCAACCTGTACGGCGAAGACCCGGCCATTCAGGTTACGTCTACCCGCGGCTTTGAGCTGTCGCAGGTGCTGGAATCGGACATCGACAACGCGCTGGCCGCTGAGCAGATCGGCTACAAAAGCCGGGAGCAGGGCGAAGATCGGCTGCTTTACCGCTTTGAGAGCAGCGATGATCAGCTGCGCGCTTCCGAGCTGATGCAAGAAGCGCTCGGTGACAACTATGTGGTGGCGCTCAACCTCGCCCACGCCACGCCTGACTGGCTACGCAGTTTTGGTGGCAAGCCCCTGACCCTCGGCCTGGATTTGCAGGGTGGCGTGCATTTCCTTATGCAACTGGATATGGAAACGGCCCGGGCCCAGGCCCTGGACCGCTACGTACAGGATATTCGTGCAGCCCTGCGCGAGGCCGGGGTGCGCTATGTCAGCGTGCGCCAGGAAGGCGATGGGGTGCGCGTGCTGCTGCGCACGGCTGAGAACCGCAACGAGGCGGTACGTATTATTGAGGCGGATCAGAGCCTGCAGGGACTGGAGCTGACCGAGTTGGCGGCCGGCGAGACCTTTGGCCTGCAGGGTACGATTCTCGAAGCGCAGCTGCAGGAACTGCAGCAGACGGCGCTGAAACAAAACATCACCACGCTGCGCAACCGCGTCAACGAACTGGGTGTGGCTGAGCCGGTCATTCAGCAGCAGGGCGCAGACCGGGTGGTGGTACAGCTGCCCGGCGTGCAGGACATGGCCGAGGCCAAGAAGATACTGGGGGCCACGGCCACGCTGGAATACCGGGCCGTGGACGAGGCCAATGACCCCTTCTCTGCGGCCCAGAGCGGTCGCATACCCTCTGATTCGCGCCTCTATACGGACAAGCTGGGCAATCCGATTCTGCTCAAGAAGCGTCTGATTGTTACCGGTGATCAGTTGATCGGGGCTTCCGCCGGTTTTGACCAGCAAAGCGGCACGCCGCAGGTAACGGTCACGCTGGATGGTGTGGGTGCCTCCCGCATGCTGGACTTTACCCGGGAGAACGTGGGCAACCGCATGGCGGTGGTTTACATCGAGCAGAAGGCCAGCGGCCAGCGCATTGAAGATGTGATTTCCGTCGCCGTGGTCCGTGAACCTCTCGGCAAGCGTTTCCAGACCACCGGGTTGGACTCCATCAAGGAAGCGTCCCAGCTGTCGCTATTGCTGCGCGCCGGGGCCCTGGCGGCGCCCATGGAAATTGCCTTCCAGCGCACGGTCGGCCCGAGTCTGGGGGCCGATAATATCGAGCGCGGTTTCCAGTCCGTGTTGATCGGGTTTGTGCTGGTGCTGATTTTCATGGCCATTTACTACCGGGTCTTCGGTCTGGTGGCCAACCTGGCCCTGGCGGCCAACCTGGTGCTGCTGATCGCACTGCTGTCCGCGCTCGGCGCGACGCTGACCATGCCGGGTATTGCCGGTATCGTGCTCACGGTCGGTATGGCGGTGGACGCGAACGTGCTGATCTTCGAGCGCATCCGCGAGGAGATCGATAACGGCAATACGCCGCAGGCGAGTATTCGCGCTGGCTATGAGAAGGCCTTCTCGACCATCGCTGATGCCAACGTCACCACGCTGATCGCCGCCTTTGTGTTGTTCCTGTTTGGTACGGGCCCGGTGAAGGGCTTTGCGGTGACCCTGTCGCTGGGCATTGTGACCTCCATGTTCACGGCCATTATGGGCACGCGTTCCGTGATTAATCTGATTTACGGCGGGCGCAAGCGTGTCGAAAAACTCTCCATCTGAGGTGCGGTCATGAGACTGGTAAAGGCAAAAACCAATATCGATTTTATGGGCAAGCGCAAGCTGGCCCTGGGGCTGTCCTCGCTGCTGCTGGCACTGGCGCTGATTTCCCTGCCCATGCTGGGGCTGAATTTCGGCCTCGATTTCACCGGTGGAACGGAGGTTGAGGTGCGCTTCGATCAGCCGCCGCAGGTGGCTGAGGTGCGCGAGAGCCTGGGTGCAGCCGGCTTTGAGGATGCGACGGTCCAGAACTTCGGATCATCTGTTGACCTGCTGGTGCGTATTCCACCCCGGGATGGGGAAGCGGAAAACAGCGCTGCCGAGCAGGCCACCCAGGTAATCAACGCCCTCAATGCGGACTACAACAACGGCGTGGAAATGCGCAGCTCGGGCTTTGTGGGCCCGCAGGTGGGAGAAGAGCTCACGGAGCAGGGCATTCTGGCCGTGATCTACGCACTGATCGGTATTTTTATCTACGTCATGTTCCGCTTTCAGTGGCGCTTCTCCGTGGGCGCCGTGGTCGCTATCGTGCACGACATCCTGGTCAGCCTTGGCATCCTGTCCCTGCTGCAGGTGGATTTTGACCTGACCGTCGTCGCGGCCCTGCTGGCGGTGGTGGGTTACTCGCTGAATGACACGATCGTTCTGTTTGATCGCATTCGTGAGAACTTCCCACGCATGACCAAGAGCACGCCGGTTGAGGTGGTGAACCGGTCCGTGAACGAAACCCTGGCGCGTACGCTGATGACCTCTCTGACCACGTTGCTGGTGCTGGCGGCGCTGTTCTTCCTGGGCGGTGAGATTATTCACGCTTTCGCCCTGACCCTGATTGTTGGCGTGGTAGTCGGTACCTACTCGTCCATCTATGTGGCCAGCACGGCGCTGCTGATGCTCGGCGTCAGCAAGCTGGACTTGCTGCAGGTGGAAAAGGAAGGCGCCGAAATGGACGCCATGCCCTAAAGCGGACGGCGGCAGAGGCTGCCATCCGCAGACCGCGGCCGGCTTTGTGCCGGCCCGGTCAGACCACTCCCCCTGGTCGACGACCGTCGACGTCGGCTTCTTGACCTTTCCTGCGCGCGCGCATGGTATGGTGCGGCGCTAGCAGGCAGCACCAGAGCATGAGCGACACAGAGCATAAAAAACCTGATCGGGAATGGGCCCAGGCGGTCTGGAAAGTGGTGAGTGAAATCCCCGCCGGCCACGTTTTGACCTATGGCGAGGTGGCGCGCTTATCGGGCGCCCCCCGCTATGCCCGCCGTGTCGCCCAGGCTTTGCGCTGGGCGCCGCGGGACCTGAAGCTACCCTGGCATCGGGTCATTAATGCTCAGGGCAAGCTGTCCATGCCGGCTGAGTCACCGGCCTACGCGCGCCAGAAAGCCCTGCTGGAAGCGGAGGGCGTATGCTTTGAGAAAGAAAAAATCGACCTGCAGCGCTATGGCTACCAGGGCGCGCTGGACAAGCTGTTCTGGGGCGAATTCGCCTAAACCAGCCCGGCCTCAGAGGAGACCGAGCGCACGCGCATGATGGCGCAGGTGGTCATCGATAAAACTGGCCACGAAGAAATAGCTGTGGTCATAGCCCTCGCGCAGATGAATCTTCAGCGGATGGTGCGTGCAGATGCACGCCTGTTCCAGACTCCCGGGTTTGAGTTGATCCCCGAGAAACTCATCCTCCGCACCCTGATCAATCAGGATCGGCAACTGCGTCGTGACCTGGGTCACCAGCTGTGTGGCATCCCAGGCAGCCCAGTCATTGCGGTCCTCACCCAGGTAGTGACTGAACGCCTTGATACCCCACTGACATTCACTGGGATGGCAAATTGGTGCAAAGGCGGACACGGACTGATAGCGCTCCGGATCACGCAGGGCGCAGAGCAGGGCCCCGTGACCGCCCATGGAATGGCCGCTGACGGCGCGCTGGTCGCTGACGGGCAGCTGCGCCTCTACCAGCGCCGGTAGTTCCCGGGTCACGTAATCGTACATCTGATAGTGCTCGCGCCAGGGCGCCTCGGTGGCATTCACATAGAAACCGGCGCCGGAACCGAAATCCCAGTGCTCGTGCTCGCCGGGCAGATCGGTTCCTCGGGGACTCGTATCCGGGCAGATGATGGCCAGCCCCAGCTCTGCGGCCAGCTTCTGGGCGCCCGCTTTCTGCATGAAGTTTTCATCGGTGCAGGTCAGCCCGGAAAGCCACCACAGCGCCGGCACGGCCTGTTCTTCAGCCTGCGGCGGCAGAAAGACACCGAAGGTCATCTCACAGTTGAGACACTCGCTGTGGTGGCGGTAGCGCCGCACCCAGCCCTCGCTGGAGCGGTTCTCCGCGACCAGCTCTAAAGCGCTGTTGCTGCGCATCAGAATACGATGACCGAACGGATGCTTTTGCCTTCGTGCATGAGATCAAAAGCGTGGTTGATGTCGTCCAGGCCCATGGTATGCGTCACCATGTCATCAATCTTGATGGTGCCATCCATGTACTGGTCCACATAGCCCGGGAGTTCCGTGCGGCCTTTCACGCCGCCGAAGGCTGTACCCCGCCATACGCGGCCGGTAACCAGTTGGAAGGGGCGGGTCGCAATTTCCTGGCCCGCACCAGCCACGCCGATAATAGTGCTCTCGCCCCAGCCCTTGTGACAGCACTCCAGCGCTGCACGCATGACTTCCGTATTGCCGATGCACTCGAAGGAATAATCTACGCCACCGTCCGTGTAGTCGACAATCACGTCCTGAATCGGTGCATCGTGGTCCGCCGGGTTAATAAAATCCGTTGCCCCCAGGGCCTCGGCCATGACGTACTTCTCCGGATTCAGATCCACGCCAATAATGCGCTCGGCTCCGGCCATAACAGCGCCCTGAATCACGCTCAGACCGATGCCACCCAGCCCGAACACGGCCACGGAGGAGCCCGGCTCGACCTTGGCCGTGTTCAGCACCGCGCCAATGCCTGTGGTCACGCCGCAGCCAAGCAGGCACACCTTGTCCAGCGGCGCCTTGGGATTGATTTTGGCCAGGGAAATTTCAGGAAGTACCGTGTATTCCGAGAACGTGGAGCAACCCATGTAATGGTGAATCATGCGCCCGCCCATGGAAAACCGTGAGGTACCGTCCGGCATCAGCCCCTGACCCTGGGTGATGCGGATTTTCTGACACAGATTGGTCTTGCCGCTGGTGCAAAAGGAGCAGCTGCCGCACTCAGGCGTATACAGGGGAATCACATGGTCACCCACCGCCAGGCCAGTCACGCCGGGGCCGACTTCTTCGACCACACCACCACCTTCATGGCCGAGAATGGCGGGAAACAGGCCCTCAGGATCGTCACCGGACAAGGTGTAGGCATCCGTATGGCAGACCCCGGTAGCGACGATGCGCACCAGCACCTCACCGGCCTTGGGTGCCGCAATATCGACTTCTTCAATTTCCAGTGGCTTGCCAGCTTCCCAGGCAACGGCAGCGCGTGATTTCATGAGATTCTCCTTGGTTGTATGGGTGCGGCAGTGACGCCGTTGTGGCCTCATTATAGGTGGCTTTTGGTCTTTTGCGGGGCCGCTTGGTGAGCAGCCCGACCCGCCGCCGGGCGGCCTGTCATTAGCCCTCTATGGTGCGCAGCAATGGGACCCGCCGCCTCCCCGCGTGAGGGGGCGTAGGTGAGACCTCGCATGGATTCCTGGAGTCGGCTTTAGTGCCGCTCGCTAAGGACTTGCTGGTCCGTCTCCAGGTCACGATGCTCCTTGCCGTGCAGGTTCAGATCCACCACGGTTTTGAGCAGCACCAGCACAATCAGGAGGCCCATGGGGTCGCCCAGCATCTGGGTCAGGAGGCCGCCCACGATAATGGTGATGTGTAGCACGATAATGCGGCTATAGGGCTGCGCCATGAGTGCGCTCAGGGAGGTGCGATGGTTCTCTCCGCGGCCCAGATAGTTGGTGAAAAAAGAGAATAGATGGCTGCCCGCCAGCAGTGCCAGCGTCATGCCCATGGTGCCGCTCAAGAGCACCGGCAATGCGTTCCACAGGGTGTCGCCGTGGGACTCGCTGGGCTTGAACAGGGCGAAAATAAAGATGCCGTGGCCGGCGCAGAAACCACCATAGTGCAGGCTGAAAAACGGGATCATAAAGAGTTTGGAGCGCCAATTTGAGCCACTCTTGCCAGCCGCCGGTTGAACCGTGGCCATCTTGAGCACGTTGACGACGCCAATGACCAGATTCTCGGCCCAGTAGAGAAAAACAATGTCGAAGATGCTCCAGTCGAACAGGAGCACTGCGGGAATCAGCGCCAGGTTGGCTGCTAGCAAGACCCAGCCGGAGGGCCGGCTCAAGCCGGCACGCAGGCCGTCGAAGGTGCTTTCGCGCATGGACACGGGACGCGGGCGCTAGCCAGCGCCCGGAAGTGAGCGGCAGTGAGGTCGCGGCCTAGGCAGCGCTCTCTACCGTATGCATGTGCACGTCCTGCTGGGGATAGGGGATGCTTACGCCGGCTTCATCCAGCGCCAGTTTGGCCTGATGCAGCACGTCGGAATACACCCCCCAGTAGTCTGCACTGTTGACCCATGGACGAACGGAGAAGTCGACGCTGCTATCGCCCAGGTTGGAGACAAAAACCGCCGGTGCCGGATCGTCCAGTACCTTGGGGTGGTCCGCGAGAATCTTTTTGAGCACGTCTGAGGCGACCTTGAGGTCGTCGTCGTAACCGACGCCGATGACCAGG
>JAOZKI010000021.1:25962-28115 GCA_029935455.1 Lysobacterales bacterium
TCCACCCGCCGCGTGTCCTTGGCCGAGAAGTTGGTGATGCTGCCGCCCCAAACGGCTGAGTTGGGCACCTGAATGACTTTGTTGTCTGGCGTGGTCAGCACCGTGCTCACCAGGTAGACCTCTTCTACCGTACCGGACTGGCCGCCCGCTTCTACGAAATCCCCTTTGGTGAAGGGCCGGAACAGCACCAGCATGACGCCGGCGGCAAAGTTCGCCAGGGAATCCTTAAGGGCCAGGCCAATGGCCAGTGATGCGGCGCCAACCACAGCCACCAGGGAGGTCGCAGGAATACCCAGCGTATCCAGCGCCGCGACCACCGCTGCGATGGTGACGACGGCATTGGCGATGGTGCCGATAAAGTCCACCAGCACCTCATCGACTTCGCGCTTGCGCAGCAGTTTCTCGACCATGCGCTGAACGGCCTTGGCCAGCCAGCGACCGACCACGTAGATCAGCAGAACCAGCAGCAGGCGCAGACCGATACTGATCGCCAGTTCGGTCAGATCCGCCTCGGCAAAATAACTTTGTAGTGCTTCCATCTATATACCCCTGAAAAGAAAAATGATCGGGCGACGCTTAGGAAATGTCGCTGTCCCCTTCGAGAATTTCCTCAAAGCGATCGGCCAGCGGCGCTATCTGTCCGATCACGTAATCCAGCTCGTCGCCGTTGAGCGTGCGATAAGGCATGTTCTCGCAGAATTTAATGTAGGCGGTGCCGTCCAGGTCTCCCACAGCCAGATAACCCACACGCTGGATATGGTTGATGCGCAGGCACTTCTCCGCATCGAAATCTTCCAGAGGGACCACGGGCGTTTCCACCCGCAGGAAGCGGCGCCCATCGCCACCTTCCAGTTCGGCCAGAAACAGGCTCTGCTTTCGGCCCTTATCGCCGACGGGCAGTTCAAAGCCGATGAGAAAGGGCTCATCGATCTGCAGTTCATGCTGTTCGAGCATGTAGTCGCGTACTTCTGCGAATGTTTCCACGCCTGGCTCCTACTTCGATTGCAGGCGGACCGCGCCGTCCAGCCTGATGGTTTCACCGTTAAAGTAGCCATTCTCCACCATATGCGCGGCGAGTTCAGCAAATTCCTCCGGTTTGCCCAGCCGTGACGGGAACGGTATGGAGGCGTTCAGTGCCTCCTGAACCTGCTCCGGCATACCATCCACCATCGGTGTCCAGAAAATGCCCGGCGCGATGCTGTTGACACGCACGCCGAAACGGGCGAACTCCCGCGCCAGCGGCAGGGTCATGCCGACGATACCGGCTTTCGATGCCGAGTAGGCGGCCTGGCCAATCTGGCCCTCATAGGCGGCGACCGATGCGGTGTTGATGATCACCCCGCGTTCCCCATCCTGGCCCGCTTCGTTCTGCTCCATGGCCGCTGCGGCCGCTTTGCAAACATTGAAGCTGCCCACCAGGTTGATCTGAATGACCCGGGAGAAATAATCCAGTGCCATGGGCGCTTCCCGGCCCAGCACGCGGCCGGCGCCGATAATGCCGGCACAGTTAATGGCCACATTGATACCGCCCATGCCTGCCAGCGACTGCTGCACCGCCTCCTGCACCGCGCTCTCGCTGGTGACATCGGTGCGAATGTAGCGCACCGCCTCGCCCAGTTCCGCTTCCGCGGCGGCGCCCGCCTCGTCGTTGATGTCCAGCAGGGCAGCCCGGGCGCCAGCGGCCACAAAATGACGTGCTACGGCCAGTCCAAGGCCCGAGACGCCGCCGGTTATAACGGCTTTTACAGTGTTCAGTTGCATGCAATAGCTCCTAGGAAATCCAATCCGGTTTGCGTTTTTCCAGGAAGGCGTGCATGCCTTCCTGGCCTTCGTCAGAGACGCGCAGCGCAGCGATCAGGCGCGCCGTTTCGCGGTCCTGCTCGGCTTGCGTCTGGGCGCTGTGGCCGCTGATACGAAACACCAGCTGCTTGGCCGCGCTGACCGCCTGGGGTCCGCCCTTGGCCAGCGATGCCACCAGCCGCTGGACCGCCTCGTCCAGGCGCTCCGGCGCCGTGACTTCATGCACCAGACCCAAGGCCAGGGCGCGCTGCGCATGAAAACGCTCGCCGCTGAGAAAGTAGCGACGAGCCTGGGTCTCGCCCAGCCGCCGCATCACGTAGGGCGAAATGACGGCGGGCACCAGGCCAAGTCGC
>JAOZKI010000021.1:28125-33635 GCA_029935455.1 Lysobacterales bacterium
AGTTTCCGTCAGCCCGAAACGGGCATGGTCTGCGGCAATGACCACGTCGCAGCAGGCGGCCAGGCCCACACCGCCACCCAGCGCGGCGCCATTGACCCGAGCAATGGTCGGCAGGGGAAGATAGTTAAGCGTGCGCAAGAGGGCCGCCAGACGCAGTGCATCGGCTTCATTCTCAGCCTCGCTGGCGCTGGCCATGCGTTGCATCCAGTTCAGGTCTGCGCCGGCGGAAAAGCTTGCACCGGCGCCGGTCAGTACCAGCACCCGGGCCGCGGTGTCCTGAGCCAGCTGCTCCAGCGTTTCGGTCAGCTCGGTAATCAGCGTGTCGTCGAAGGCGTTGTGGCGCTGAGGGCGGTTCAGGGTGATGGTACGCAGGCCAGAGGGCTGCGCGGTGAGGGTCAGCGTGTTCATGAGACTCAACTCCGGCCGCTACATGCGGAAGATGCCGTGACGGCCGCGCTCAATCGGTGCATTGGCGGCGATGGCCAGGCCCCGCGCCAGCACCTTACGCGTGTCCGCCGGGTCGATAATGCCGTCGTCCCAGAGTCGAGCCGTGGCGTAGTAGGGATGACCCTGCTTGTCATAATCGGCGCGGATGGGCGCCTTGAAGGCGGTTTCCTGTGCTTCGGTCCATTCTTTGCCGGCCCGTTCCATGCCTTCCCGGCGTACCGTGGCCAGCACCGAGGCAGCCTGTTCGCCGCCCATGACCGAGATGCGCGCATTGGGCCACATCCACAGGAAACGCGGCCCGTAGGCGCGTCCGCTCATGGCATAGTTGCCGGCCCCGAAAGAGCCGCCGATCACCACGGTGAAGCGGGGTACGTGGCTGGTGGCTACCGCAGTGACCATTTTGGCGCCGTCTTTGGCGATACCGGCCTGCTCATAGGCTTTGCCCACCATGAAGCCGGTAATGTTCTGCAGAAATACCAGCGGGATATTGCGCTTGTTGCACAGCTGGATGAAGTGCGTGGCCTTGAGCGCTGACTCGGAGAAAAGAATGCCGTTGTTGGCGACCAGGCCGACGGGATAACCATCGATATGGGCAAAACCGCAAATCATGGTCTTGCCATAGCGGGCCTTGAATTCATGGAACTCACTGCCGTCGACTATGCGCGCGATCACTTCCTTGATGGGTAACTGAAAGCGGCTGTCCTGGGGCACCACGCCGTACAGTTCCTCGGTGGGCAGGGCCGGTTCCCGCGGGGTCTGAAGGTCAAAATCCTGAGGCGCGCGGCGGTTCAGGTTGGCCAGCGCCTCGCGCGCCAGACGCAGGGCGTGGGCGTCGTCTTCCGCATAGTGATCCGTCACGCCGGATTTGGCGCAGTGCACGTCGGCGCCGCCCAGGGTCTCCGCATCGACGATTTCGCCGGTGGCAGCGCGCACCAGGGGCGGCCCGCCGAGAAAAATGGTGCCCTGGTGGCGCACGATAATCGATTCATCACACATGGCCGGCACATAGGCACCACCCGCCGTGCAGGAACCCATAACCACGGCGATCTGTGGGATGTTGGCCGCTGACAAGCGCGCCTGATTATAAAAAATGCGCCCGAAATGATCGCGATCCGGAAAGACCTCATCCTGCAGCGGCAGAAAAGCGCCACCTGAGTCCACCAGGTACACGCAGGGCAGGTGGTTCTCGGCCGCGATTTCCTGGGCCCGCAGGTGTTTCTTCACGGTCATGGGAAAGTAGGTGCCGCCTTTCACCGTGGCATCATTGGCGACCACCATCACGTCCCGGCCGTGGACCTTCCCGATGCCAGCGATAACGCCGGCGCTCGGGGCTTTGCCGTCATAGAGTCCATGCGCGGCCAGGGCCGAGATTTCCAGAAACTCACTGCCTTTGTCCAGCAGCGTGGTGACCCGGTCGCGCGGCAGCATTTTGCCGCGCTTGAGGTGCTTCATGCGAATCTCGTCACCACCACCGAGACGTACCTGACGCAGCTGCTTGTGGAGATCGTCTACCAGGCCCTGCATGGCCTCTGCATTGTTGCGAAAGTCTTCGCTATCGGGCGCTAGTCGACTTTCAATGACGGCCATGGCTGTTCCCCCGGGGCCGAATCAGGGCAGGGTGATGGCGATGGCCGTGGCCTCGCCACCGCCATTGCACAGCGCCGCCACGCCTTTTTTCAGGCCGCGTTGCTGCAGTGCGTTGATCAGCGTCACCAGAATGCGCGCACCGCTGGCACCAATCGGGTGGCCCAGTGCGCAGGCACCGCCATTGACGTTGATTTTGTCATGGGCAATCCCATGCTCGTGCATGGCAGCCATGGTAACGGCGGCAAAGGCCTCGTTGACCTCAAACAGATCAACCTCGTCCTTGTCCCAGCCGGCTTTTTCCAGCACCTTACTGATGGCGCCCACCGGTGCGGTGGTAAACCATTCTGGTTCCTGTGAGTGCATGGCATGGGCTTCGATGGTTGCCAGGGGTGTCACGCCCAACTGCGCAGCCTTGTCGGCGCTCATAATAACCGTGGCGGCTGCCCCGTCCGAGATTTTGGACGAGGTAGCAGCGGTAACCGTGCCGTCTTTGGCGAAGGCCGGGCGCAGGGCCGGGATCTTGTCCAGGCGGCAATTGGGCGGCTCTTCATCACGCGTAATCACGGTTTCGCCGCGCCGCGTCTTGACCGTGACCGGTGTGATCTCGGCGTCGAATTCCGTGTCCATGGCGGCCAGGGCACGTTCGATGGAGCTGACGCCGAAAGCATCCATGGCTTCGCGGGTGAATTCGTACTTGTCCGCGCAGCGCTGGCCGTAAACGCCCATCATGAGACCGTCATCCGGATCCTGCAGACCGTCCGTAAACATATGGTCCAGCACCTGGCCATGGCCCATGCGGTAGCCACCGCGTGCTTTCGGGAGCAGATAAGGTGCGCGGGTCATGGATTCCATGCCGCCTGCAACCACCACTTCGTGGGTGCCGGCTTTGATGCTGTCATGGCCCTGCATGATGGCAATAAGCCCGGAGCTGCAGGCCTTGTTGACCGTCACAGCGCCTGCAGACAGCGGAATACCGGCTTTGCGTGATGCCAACCGTGCCGGGGCCTGGCCGATACCGGCCGGTAATACACAGCCCAGAACCACATCATCCACCGCTGCCGCCTCAACACCGGACTGTTCCAGTGCGCCGGCAATGGCCGCTGCGGCCAGTTCGTCTGCGGGAACCTCGGCAAACTGGCCCTGAAAAGAGCCGATGGGGGTGCGCTTGGCGCCCGCGATGATGACCTTGCTCATGTACGTCTCTCCCATGGAGTGTTGTTTGGGCCTTAACCTGGTGATCTGGCCCGTCAATTAAAAGGGTTGTGCGGTGAAAGCGCTGTTTACCGCGCGCTCCTAGTCCTTACCCGCAACCAGTTCCCGACCGATCAGCATGCGCCGGATTTCATTCGTACCGGCGCCGATTTCATACAGCTTGGCATCACGCAGAATGCGCCCGGCCGGATACTCATTGATATAACCATTGCCGCCCAGTGACTGGATGGCTTCCAGCCCGACCTGCACGGCATTCCGCGATGCGTGCAGCAGGCAGGCGGCCGCATCCACGCGGGATTTACGACCGGCATCGAAGTCTTCCGCTACCCGGTAGGCAAAGGCGCGCGATGAGGCCAGCGCGGCATGCATATCGGCCAGCTTGGCCTGCATGATGCCGAAATCGCCAATGGCTCGACCGAACTGTTTGCGTTCCCGCAGATAGGGCAGGGTCAGGTCCATGGCCGCCTGCATCAGACCAATGGGGCCACCGGACAGCACCAGGCGCTCCGTATCCAGGCCGCTCATGAGCACCTGCACGCCCTCATTCACTTCACCCAGAACCCGGTCAGCAGGGATTTCGCAGTCCTCGAACACCAACTCGCAGGTGTTGGAGCCGCGCATGCCCAGTTTGTCCAGCTTCTGCGCCTTCTTGAAGCCGGGCAGATCATCGGTAATCAGAAAGGCCGTCATGCAGCGGGATCCGGCTTCCGGTCCGGCGGTGCGCATGTAGACGATGGCAACGCCGGCTTCCGGGCCGTTGGTGATCCACATCTTGCTGCCGTTGGCAATCCACCGATCGCCGCGCTGCTCGGCGCGGCAGGCCATGGAACCGACCACATCAGAACC
The DNA here is from genome assembly GCA_029935455.1 of Lysobacterales bacterium. Taxonomy (GTDB): domain Bacteria; phylum Pseudomonadota; class Gammaproteobacteria; order Xanthomonadales; family SZUA-36; genus Marinihelvus. The sequence goes on from JAOZKI010000021.1 coordinate 32,218, forward strand.
GGCGCCCGGCTCGGACATGGCCAGTGCGCCCACCACTTCGCCGGACATGAGGCCTGGCAGAAACTGTTCACACTGAGCTGGTGTCCCGTTACGCGCCAGGTTGTCCACGCACAGGTTCGAGTGGGCCCCATAGGAGAGTCCCACTGAGCCGGAGGCACGACTGATTTCCTCCAGCGCGATCACATGGGCGAGGTAGCTCATGCCGGAGCCACCCAGCGAGTCGTCAACGGTCAGTCCAAGCAGCCCCAGCTCGCCCAGCTTGGGCCACAGATCAGCGGGAAAGACATTGGCTTCGTCGATAGCTGCCGCTCGCGGTGCGATCTCCGCCTCGGCGAAGCGACGCACCGTGTCCTGCAGTAGTTCCAGTTCCTCGTTCATAGCTCCCCCCGCCGCTTCAGGCCGCGTTGCGTTCGCGACCCGGGAATCGGTGTGGCTTACCCATATGCGGCATCTTGATTTTACCGAGGATGCTGATGCGCTCCTCCGCCATGCGATCTGAGGCCTGGTAGGTGGGAATGCCGTCCCGGTCCGCAATTTCAAAAATGCGCTTCAGGTTGTAGTAGATCGCGCGGGTCATGCGGTAAGCACGCTGCTCGTTATAGCCCTCGAACTCGATGGACACGTTCATGAGTCCGCCCGCATTGACCGCATAATCCGGTGCATAGAGAATGCCGCGCGCTTGCAATTCATCGCCCGCTTCGTCATTGGCCAGCTGGTTGTTGGCGGCGCCAGCAACCGCTTTAAAGCGGAATCGTGGAATGGTCTGTTCGTTGACCACTGCGCCCAGCGCGCAGGGGCTGAAGACGTCAGCGTCCACATCGTAGATATCGTCCAGGCCGACTGCTTCGGCCCCCATTTCAACCGCTTCCGCCACCGACTCCTGGTTGATATCGGTGACAAAGACCTTGGCGCCTTCTTCACGCAGCATGCGGATCAGGTGATGGCCCACATGGCCAGCGCCCTGAACGGCGAAAGAGTATTTGCCAACCTCATCGTCACCGAAACGGGCTTTCAGCGTGGCCCGGATTCCCTGGAGCGTACCGAAAGCGGTAAAAGGTGACGGATCGCCGGAGCCGCCGTGCACCTGATGCACGCCGACCACGTTGTTCGTTTCCTGGAAGATGTACTCCATATCATTGACATCGATGCCCACGTCTTCCGCCGTGATGTAGCGCCCATGCAGCGTATCAATGAACGTGCCCAGGGCACGGAATAGCGCCTCGGATTTGTCCTTGCGCGGGTCGCCGATGATGACGGATTTGCCACCTCCGAGGTTCAGTCCAGATACCGCCGCCTTGTAGGTCATCCCCTTGGACAGACGCAGTACATCATCCAGCGCTTCCTGTTCTGATTCGTAGGGCCACATGCGCAGACCGCCCAAAGCGGGGCCCAGCGTCGTGTTGTGGATGGCGATAATA
>JAOZKI010000074.1 GCA_029935455.1 Lysobacterales bacterium
CCCAGCCGCTGCTGGGCGTGCACCCGCAGGCTGGCCTGCTCAAACAGGAGCAGGCGTCCGCGTCTCAGGCTGATATTTTGCAGTGTGAGCATGCTGATGGTCGTGGTGGTGTCGGGGGCTATTCTAACGCCGCGTCTCATGGTGTGGGGCACCCTTATGTGTGTGACAGGAATCCGCATGTTTGGTTTTTACCCCGGCCGGCCCATAGGCGGCCGCAGCGGGTGCAAGCGTTTTGATCTGCTCTTTATCGCCCCATGAGACACTGCGAAGCGTTATTCCTGTTGGCGACCCGATGCGACCTGGTTCATTCAAGACATCTCTGGTCCTGCTACTCCTCGCGTTTTGGGTGAGTGGCACAGCCTGGCCGGCTGATCTCGAACTGTTTCAGCTGGGGGTTGAGAACCCGGTGCAGCGCGGCGGTGACTTTGAAGCCAGCTTTATTATCGCCAACCAGACGGCTGCTAGCGCCGATAGCTATCGGGTGGAGTTCTTTGCTTCTCGCGAAACGGTTCTCAACGACAGGGCGCGCTTGCTGGGCAGTTTTGACTCGCTGCGGCGCGTGGTGCGCTTTTCCTTTCAGGAATACCTTCAGCTGCTCGATAGCTGTTTGCTTGAACCCGGTGACTGGTTTTTCTTTGCCCGCGTGAGCGCCGTGGTGCCGAATGATCCCAATGCCGCTAACGATACGCGACGGGCGGCTGAGCCCCTGCGGGTGGAGGCGGGTGGGCCAGGCGCTTGTGCAGCGGGTGTGATTAACGCCGGGCTGAACGATGCCTGGTTTAATCCGGACACGCCAGGGCAGGGCGTCTTTATTACGGTCCTGCCGGAACAACAACAGCTATTTCTGGCCTGGTTCACTTTTTCGCCGCTCGCCGAGGCAGCAGATGAACCCGCCCTGTTAGGCAACAGCGCCCAGCGTTGGCTCACGGCCATTGGTCCCTGGCAGGGGCGTCGTGCCCGGCTGGTGGCCAGCAACACGCGCGGCGGCCTGTTTGCTCAGTCCCGGCCGCCGGTGGTGCGTGAGTCGGACTATGGTGCGCTGGAACTGGAGCTGATCGACTGTGAACGTGCGCGCTTGCGCTATGAGTTACCTGCGGCTGAGCTTGACGGCGTGATTGCGCTACGTCGCGTGGTGCCGGACAACGTCGCCCTGTGTCAGGCGCTGGCAGAGATGGCCAGCGACCAACGGCAGGGCAAAGAAGACCCTAACGATTAGGTGCTTTCTAACCAGGCCCGCGCGCTGGCTTCCTCATCGCTGCTAAAGCGCTTCACGTCGGCGTGCACCAGCAGTTTGGCCACCGGTTGCAAGGTGCTCAAAAAACGGCTTTCCGTCACCAGTGCGACGCGCTTGAGTTGGCGATGATGGTCACGAACAAACCCCGCGTGGGCCAGCAATGCAGACAGCCCGTCCCAGCCCGGTGATTGTTGGGCCTTGATCATGACGCCATTGAGCATGCCGTGTTCTTCCAGCCAGGGGTCGAGCATGGCACCCAGGCGCTCGAAGTCATTGATTTGAATCTCACCATGAGGCTGCAGCGTCAGTATCTTGTGTGTTTCGTCCAGGCTGAACTCCATGTTGCCGGGTGCAGCGGGTTCCTGGGCCCAGGCGCTTGCGGCATCCATTTCGGCCAGGCTAAAGATGCGCACCTCGCCGGGCAGGGCGAAGGAAAACCCGCGCAAGGTTCGGCGCAGCCACTCCTTATCGGTGACCAGCGCCACGCGTTCGAAATTCAGAAAGTGATGCATGCCTACCTTGCTGTCTTCCCAGGCTGCGCCAGCGGTGAACCCTTCAAAGTCATCATTAAACCGATACACAAGACGCAGCCGTCGGTGCTGCGTGAGTCGTTCATGCAGAGCGGGCAGCAGCACGTCCGTGTAATCATCGGCGCTAATCGTGCCGCTAGCTTCCAGGGCAAGTACCGTGTTGTCATAGCCTTCCAATAAAGTCATCATCGTGCGTGCTCCATAAGCTGGGTCGTTTATCCAGTATGGCAGCACATCAAGGGAATTTCTGTGCCGCTAAGGCGGTAATGGCAGCCGTGCGTGGCCAGCCTGCGGGCGTTAATACATGCGGGTCACCGGAGGGATGGTTGTGCAAAGAACTGTTCAAGTAGAGAGTTTGCAGGTCCACGTGGGCGCGCATAAAACGGCCAGCACGCATTTACAGGCCATCTTGGGCCAAAATGCGGATCACTTGTTAGCGCGCGGCGTCGGGTTTTGCGGCCCGGCGGTCTTACGCGATGATTGGGTTTCCCAGCTCGATAAAAGCAGTCGCTTTTTTGCTGGTCGTGCTGGGCGTCCTGGGCTTCGAAGTGTGACCAATGCGTTAGTGCCTGATTGCCAACAGCTTGTTCTGAGCGAGGAAAATATTGCGGGCATTCCACTTACCCTGGGACAGGGGCGAAGGCTTTACCAGGGGCTGCCAAAAAAACTTAATACCTTGCGTGACCTGTTCCCGTCTGCGGCCATGCGGTGTTTTATGTCTACGCGCAGTTATGCTGATTTCTATCGCTCGGTTTACTGTGAATTGGTGCGAAATCGCGGCTGGCAGCCATTCGAAAAGCACATTCACTATGAGCTGGTGGCCCAACATTCCTGGGCCCGGCTTGTGGATGGCATTCGAAAAAAAGTTCCTGGCCTCGAACTCGTTATATGGCCCTATGAGCAGTATGACAGTCTGTTAAACACGATTCTGGACGCCTTGTTAGGAGCTGAGCGCGCGGCGCTCCTGAACCGCCGCCTATTTTCGACGCGTGTCAGGCCCTCGCTATCGGCCGCGGCTCTCAAGGCACTTCAGGCCATGGAAGATGACGGCCGGAACCCCATGGAATGTTCAGCAGAAATGCTGGTGCTCTATCCGGTCAGTGATGAGTTTCCAGCCTACGACCCCTGGACGGAGGAACAGCGCGCCGTGCTGGATGACAACTATGCCCGTGATCTGCAAGAAATCGCTGGCATGCCGGGCGTTTCCCTGCTCGGTCACGCTAACGAGCAGCGCGACGCGTGATGCAGGCACGGGCCTCGGCCTCTAACGGAAGGCCGCGGTGGGCGCCGGCGCTCGATCGTTGAAAGTTGCAGAGGCAATGGAGCGAGCGCCACAGCAAATATTACGAGCGAAGACCATGAACGCTATGGCTATACGAAAAAGGGCGCATAGGAGTCCGTTTCCTGTGACCGTATGGTGGAGCTGGTGGGTCGCTGCCCCCAATTCCTTTGCTCCGCGACTCCTGGGCATCAATGTCCGTTGGAATCTCATCCGCGCCACATCAGGCAAAAAAACCCCAACTGATAACAGTTGGGGTTTCATATTTGGTGGAGGCGGCGGGAATCGAACCCGCGTCCGCAAGTGATTCACCCTTGGCTCTACATGCTTAGCCGTCCTATTCATTTAACAGTGGGCTACCCGGTCGGCAGGGAAAACCCAAAGCGAGCCTGGTTAGAGTTTAGCGAAGCGGCGCCAGGCGCACGTTTCCGCGATCTCGTGTGGGTCGACCCCCGGGCTCCGGTTCCCACGAGCAGGCCCCGGGCGGAGGGCACTAAGGCAGGTTATTAAGCTGCTAGTGCGTAGTTGTCGTCGTTGGCAACTAAATGGTTTGCGCTCAGTTTTACGAGTTGTTCGCTGCTCGGCATGCACCTCCGGTTTCACGACCCACGTCGAAGCCAGGTCGCCCCCTGAAGTGTTGTGTTACTACGACCGCCAGTTTACAGGCAAGTTCCCCCAGGTGATAGGCCGGTTTAACCCAGCGCTACGCCGTTTTCGCGCAGCGCAGTCTCCGCATCGCGCAGGGCCAGGGGAAAATGCCGGGCACGCCCGGGGCGTGGATCCTCCATGCCTGGTGTCGGTGGCGTGGTATCCAGATCCAGCCCAAGCCAGCCGCTAAGACGGCCGATGCGGGCTGCGTCCCCGGCCCACAAAGGCTCCAGCTCCAGATCGAGAAAACGGTCCCCTAGCTGACGTCGCCAGTGGCCCATGAGCTCATGATGGGCGCTGTAGTAGCGCACGATCCGATCGAGCGGGCCGCTGTAGGGCAGGGCCCGTGTCGTGTAGCGCCCGCAGAGGTCCAGACAGTGATCCAGCGCGTCGCGCTTGAGATAGATCATGCGCGCCTTGGGGAAGGCCCGACGGATCAGATCCATATACAGCAGGTGGCGCGGGCTGGCATCGATAACACGATCGGGATCCAGCCCCAGACCGGTGACCATCTTACGATAGCGCCGCGCGATGACCGCAGGATCTGCCGCAGCAGCGCCCCGGGCCAGTTCCTGTGCGCTGTCGTGGGGACCAACTGCCGCGCGGATGGCGGTTTGCAAGAGCTGCGCGTCCGGCAGAAGCTGGCTGTGGCCTTCGGCGCTTAGCCAGTGACTTAGCCAGCGCTGGCCGCTAGCGGGCATGCCGGTGATAAAGATGGGGCCCGGTTCTGTTGGCTCATCTGACGGGGCGGATTCTCTCGGGACCGGGCGCGCTGCTGCCTGCAGCAGGGACAGATCCGCATCCAGCGCGTAGGGCTGGTTGATGGTGCCCAGGCGCCCGGCTTCCACCAGGCAGCGAAAGGCATGGTCGTATTCCCCCATGGCTTCCAGCGCGCGTGCCAGTGCAAGTACCAGCGGACGCCGGGCGTCATCGTCGGCTTCCAGGGTCTCCAGCAGAAAACCCAGCTCCTGTACCTGGGCAGGTGCCTGCTCCGGAGACAGAAGCAGGGCACGCTGATAGCGCGCTTCCTGGCAGTCCGGGTCCAGGTAGAGCGTGCGTTCCAGCAGCTTGTCTGCCTGTCGCTGGCGGTCGGTCTTCAGTGCCAGTCGGGCCGTCTGTAGACAATAGGCCGCATGTTCCGGCTGTGCCTCAAGCGCTCTGGCCATGGCCTGAAACGCCCGTTCGTGCTGTCCGCAGCGCTGGTAAAAGCGGGCCAGTCGCGCCAGCGCCTCATGCGGCAGAGACGGGCTATCGGCAAGTGTTTGGGCCATGCTTAGCGCCCCTGCGGCATCGCCCGCCTGAAGCATATAGCTGGCCAGGCGCAGACGCGCAATGGGCTGCTGCGGTCGCAGCTGGCACTCCTGTTCAGCCAGTGCCCGGGCGCGCTCGAAGTCACCGCTGCGTTGATAAACCCAGCCGGCCAGACGCAGGACCGCAGGCCGCTCCGGATAGCGCGCCAGGAGTAGGGCGGTCTGGCCACGAGCCTCCGGCAGTTGGTCCGTTTGCAGAAGCCTCTGCACCCGTTCGAGTTTCCGTTGTAGCTGGGATGTGGCGCCAGCGGGTGCTGGCCCTGATGAGGATTTGACCACCGTGCTAGCCGCGCTTCATGATGCGCGCTTTCTGCCGGCCCCAGTCGCGGTCTTTTTGTACCTTACGCTTGTCATGCTGTTTCTTGCCCTGGGCGATACCCACTTCCACCTTGACCTTGCCCCGGAGCCAGTACATGGCGGTTGGCACAACGGTTTTGCCCTTGCGGTCAACCAGCGCACCCAGGCGCTCCAGTTCGCGCCGGTGGAGCAGCAGTTTGCGCGAGCGCATGGGCTCTGGCGTGATATGAGTACTGACCGTAGGCAGCGGGTTGATCTGCGTGCCGACCAGAAAGGCCTCACCATTGCGGATGAATACATAGCTGTCAGAAAACTCGACGCGCCCTTCGCGCAGGGACTTTACTTCCCAGCCCTCGAGCGCAACGCCGGCTTCCAGTCGCTCTTCGATGTGGTAATCGAAGCGGGCGCGCTTGTTAAGCGCAATCGTGTTTTGGCCGGGCTTGCTCATGGTCACGGGCGTCGTTTAACAGGCCGCTATTGTAGGGCCAAGCTGCATGGGAAAACAGGCGTGCACGGCAGCGGGGGTGCTATAGTGCCGCCGTCTTTGAGTAGAAGTCTATGCATATAGCCCGTTCCGCCCTAGTCACCCATGCTGCTGTCGACATGTACCGCCTGGTTCATGACGTGGCCTCCTATCCGGAATTTCTCAGCTGGTGTACCCGGGCAGAGGTGCTGGAGGACCAGCCGCAGCTGCAGGTGGCCAGCCTGAGTATTAATGTGGGCGGCATGACCCAGCGCTTCACCACCCGCAACCGGCTGGAGCCAGGCGAGCGACTGGTGCTGTCGCTGGTGGAAGGGCCTTTTCGTGAGCTGGGCGGTGAATGGCGCTTCCAGCAGCTGGGTGAGGCGGGCAGCAAAATTTCGCTCAGTCTCGATTTCGAGGTGTCATCACGACTCATGGCCAGTGCTTTCAGTAAGGGCTTCTCGCACGTAGCCGACCGTCTTGTGCGGGACTTCGGTCGTCGCGCTGACGCCGTCTATGGAAGCCTGCTATGAACTCTGAAGCGGTCATGGAAGGCGACGAGGCCAGTTTGGCGGTAGAGGTGGTCTACGGTGATGCGCAGCGCCAGACCCTGCGGCAGCTGCGGCTCGCCGCCGGCGCTACGGTAGCCGATGCGATAGCGGCGGCAGAGCTTGAACGCGACTGGCCCGAGCTGGAGCTGGATCCTAACGCGGTGGGGGTGTGGGGCCGTAAGGTGAGCCTCGGGCAGCTATTGAAGTCTGGCGACCGGGTGGAAGTCTATCGGCCGCTGCTGGCAGACCCGAAAGAGGTTCGTCGGGCGCGGGCTGAAGCAGCCCGCACCCAGAGCGATTAACTGCCGGGCGTTACCAGGAAGGGTCGCCGACCGGTTTCTTCGGTGAGCTGCTGAAGGGCGCGCAGGCCTTCTTCCCGCGACAGATAATTGCCGCTACGAACGATAAAGAAGCCCACATCGCCGATCACCTGGCCATAAACCGTCGCCTCGATACCATCTTCGGCCAGGGCGGCCAGCAAGCGGTCTGCATCGGACCGGTAGGTGAAGGAGCCAAACTGCAACGCCCAGCTCGGTGCGCCGTCTTCGCCGAGAATCTCCAGGTCTTCGTAGTCGCGGGCATCCTCAACCCTGACGCCGGGCAGGTCGGCACCGGGCACCACTGCGCGCGGTCCGTCCGCGGTCAGTACCCGTTCACCCTCACCCTGACGCACGCCGGTCATGCTGGTGAGCGTATCGTCCTCGAACTTCAGCGTGACCAGGCGCCGCACGGGATCCCCGCCACGGCGGGCAAAGCTCGACAGGTAATCCCAGCGATCCCGGTGAAAGGGGTCATTGATGGCTGGGGTGCCGAGCAGAAAAGCCACCTGGTTCTTGCTCATGCCCAGCTCCAGCTGGTCCAGGTCTTCCTGTTCCAGCGAGTTACCCTGCTGGATATTCTGTTTGTAGATGATATTGCAGCCGCTGGCCAGCATCAGGCTGGCGCACAGGGCGAGGAACAGGCGCATAGTCATTTGGGTCCGGGGAAAATCGTTAGCGTCACGAGGCGTGAATGATACAATGATCGCTGCGCGTCGCACAGGGGCGTGCGACAACAAAAAATACGGTCATGCAGGTTGTGCCCCCAAGGCACGCGGAGGAGTGAGTAAGGTGGAATCAGATCGGCTAAGGGATGTTGGCCTTAAAGTCACCAAGCCGCGGCTTAAGATCCTTGAGCTGCTGGAGCGTCGTCGCTTCAAACATATGACGGCGGACGATATCTATCGTGAGCTGAATCGGCACGGCGATGATATGGGGCTGGCGACCGTTTACCGCGTATTAAACCAGTTCGAGGCGGTGGGCCTGATCATCAAGCACAACTTCGAGGGTGGCCAGGCCTATTACGAAATGGACAGCGGTGGTCATCATGATCACATGGTCTGTATCGAAACGGGCAAGGTTATGGAGTTTGTGAACGACGAAATCGAGGCGTTGCAGCACCAGATTGCGGAAGACGCCGGCTATGAAATCGAGGATCACTCGCTGGTGATCTACGTGCGCCCCAAGCGCAGCTGAAGCTCGCCAGTCAATCGTCTACTGGAGCGTAGCGCTGGCCGCCTCCAGCATCTCGCGTGCATGCGCACGGCTCTGTTCGGAAACCTTGCCGCCCAGCATGCGCGCTATTTCTTCCACCCGCGCATCGGCAGCCAGAACCTGAGCCGCAACGGCCGTGCTGTTGGCCTCGGCCTGCTTGCTCACCTGTAACTGCTGATCGGCGCGCACGGCCACCTGAGCCAGGTGCGTGACGCACAGGGCTTGACCCTGATGTGCCGTTTTACGCAGCAGCAGACCGACCGCATTGGCCGTATCGCCGCCCACGCCCGTATCAATCTCGTCATAGACCTGCGTGCGGGCTGCCTTATCAGCGCTGGCGACCTTGATGGCCAGACTGATGCGCGAAAGCTCGCCACCGGAAGCCACCTTGGCCAGTGGGGCCAGTGGCATGCCCGGGTTGGCGCTCACGCGCAGGCTGACCCGGTCGTCGCCAGTCGCGCTGGGTGCGGTGTCATGCTGGCTGACGCTGATCTCAAACTGTCCCCCGGCCATGCCCAGATCCTGCATGAGGGTTTGCACGGCTCCGGCCAGGCGGCTGGCCGTGGCGCAACGTTGTGAGGATAAAGCCTTGGCAGCGCTGCGATAGCTCTGCAGGCAAACCGCGACTTCTTCCTCAAGCGATTCGCGCACTTCATCAAAACGTTCGGCCTGGTCCAGGCGCTCCGCCAGTTGGTCCCGCACCGTCTCCAGTGCTTCCAGGTCTACCCCGTGTTTGCGCGCGAGATCGCCCAGTGCGTCAAGTTGCTGGGCCACTTGTGTGAGGCGCTGGGGGTCCAGTTCCACCCCGCCAGCAAAGGCGGCCAGACCGCTCGCCGCTTCGCGCGTATTGATCAATGCCTCTTCCAGCATGGCGGTGACCTCGCTTAGCTCCGTCGCCAGGTCCTGGTGCGGTTCTAGCACGGCCAGCGCCGCTGCGAGCTGTTGTGCTGCGCCCTGATCCTCATGCTCCAGCAGGGCTCCGGCCTGGTCCAGAGTCTGCAGCAGGCCGCCACTGGCCGCCAGCAGCCGATGCTCCTGTTCCAGTTTTGCCACTGCGTCCGCCGGGAGTGCCTGCGCCTCCAGTTCCTTTAGTTGGTAGCGGAGAAACTCCAGCTCCGACGGGGGCAGGGCGCTCTGGGCGGTCAATTCTTCCAGACGCGCATGTCGGGCTTGCCAGGCCAGGAAAGCTTCCTGGACCGCGGTCAGCGCAGCACCGTGGTCACCGGCCCGATCCAGTAGCTCACGCTGACGGTTTTGATCCGTCAGCCGGACGTGTTCGTGTTGACCGTGGACCTCCACCAGCAGATGTCCCAGCTCCGCCAGCTGCGCTACCGTGACCGGCGTACCATTAATCCATGCGCGGGAGCGGCCACTGGCCTGGATGGTTCGACGCAACAGCACTTGCTCACCCTCTTGCAATTCCTGTTGCTTCAGCCACTGCCGGGCGGCGGCATTTTCGCGTACGGAAAATTCGGCGGTGAGTTCGGCCCGGTCCGCACCGCTGCGGACCCAGCTGGCGTCTGAGCGCCCCCCCAGCAGCAGGCCCAGCGCGTCCACCATGATGGATTTGCCAGCGCCGGTTTCGCCGGAAATGGCGGTAAAACCGGGCATGAAGTCCTGCTCCAGTGTCGGAACAATGGCGAAGTTGCGTATGTGCAGGTGTTGGAGCATGGGACTCGAATCCGGGCGACCGCTGCAAATTAGCACTCATTATATAGAGCAGCAATGGGTCCGCCATGGGCAGGGTGCTGCTTGAAAGCGTAGGGGCCAACCCCATATCGGCGGGGAGTGTGAATTGAATGGGCCCTGCGGCCGGGGAGCTGAGTGTGAGCAGCGAGAACGACAAGCGCGAAGAAGTGGCGGAACAGACGCCGGAACAGGAAGTCACCACGGAGACGTCGGAGCTGGAAACGCTGCGCGCGGCCCTGGAGACAGCAGAACAACAGGCTGCGGAGCAGCGCGAGGCCATGCTGCGCATGCACGCGGAGATGGAAAATCTCCGCAAGCGGCTTATGCGTGACCTGGAGCGCTCGCGTAAGCGGGCGCTTGAGGGTGTCATGAAAGACCTGCTGCCGGTGCAGGACAGCCTGGAAAAGGGCCTGCAGGCGGCCGCTGGTGAGGATGCATCAATTGAGTCTCTGCGCGAGGGTAAGGCGCTGATTCACCGCATGCTGGACAAGCTGCTGCAGGATCACGGTGTGCAACTGATTGATCCGATCGGTGAGGCCTTTAATCCGGAGTTGCATGAGGCCATGAGCCTGATCCCGTCACCGGAGCATCCCCGCGACACGGTTATCGATGTGATCCAGAAGGGCTACCAGCTAAACGAGCGCCTGATTCGCCCGGCGCGCGTCATTGTATCGGCCGGAAGCGGCGAATAAAGCGGATTTCAGGGCCACAAGCGCGTAAAAAAGCGTGCCGGCAATTGAACTCAAGCCGGTCGGCCCCACTTAAGAATCAGTGCATTAAACAACCTATTATCTTTTGGGAGACAGACAGATGGGCAAGATCATCGGTATCGATCTGGGCACCACCAACTCCTGCGTAGCAGTGATGGAGGGTGGACAGCCCAAGGTAATTGAAAACTCTGAAGGCGACCGGACCACGCCGTCCATCGTGGCCTTCACCAAGGACGAGGAAGTGCTGGTCGGTCAGGCCGCCAAGCGCCAGTCCGTAACCAATCCGAAAAACACGCTGTTCGCGATCAAACGACTGATCGGTCGCAAGTTCGCGGAAGACGTGGTGCAGAAAGACAGCGACCTGGTGCCCTATGACATTGTCAAAGCCGACAATGGCGACGCCTGGGTTGAGGTTGACGGCAAGAAGATGGCGCCGCCAGAAATTTCTGCGCGCGTGCTCATGAAAATGAAGAAAACCGCCGAGGAATATCTGGGTGAAGAGGTAACGGAAGCCGTTATCACGGTGCCGGCGTACTTCAATAACCCGCAGCGTCAGGCCACGAAGGACGCCGGTAAAATTGCCGGGTTGGACGTGAAACGCGTAATTTCCGAGCCGACTGCCGCGGCGCTGGCCTATGGTATGGACAAGAAGGGTGGCGATCGCAAGGTGGCTGTCTATGATCTCGGTGGTGGTACCTTTGACATCAGCGTGATCGAGATTGCCGAGGTGGAAGGCGAGCACCAGATTGAAGTGCTGTCGACCTCCGGTGACACGTTCCTGGGCGGTGAAGACTTCGATAACCGCGTGATTGATTACCTGGTTGAGGAATTCAATAAGGATCAGGGCGTAGATCTGCGCAACGATCCGCTGGCCCTGCAGCGCCTGAAAGAGGCGGGTGAGCGCGCCAAGATTGAGCTCAGCTCCGGTCAACAGACGGAAGTGAACCTGCCCTACATCACAGCCGATGCGTCCGGTCCCAAGCACCTGAACATCAAGCTTACGCGGGCCAAGCTGGAATCGCTGGTCGAGGATCTGGTGAAGAACACCATCGCGCCGTGCCGGACGGCACTGGATGATGCTGGCCTGGCCGTGGGTGACATCGATGATGTGATCCTGGTAGGTGGTCAGACGCGCATGCCGCTGGTGCAGCAGGCAGTCACCGATTTCTTCGGTAAAGAGCCACGCAAGGATGTGAACCCGGACGAAGCAGTGGCCGTAGGCGCTGCGATTCAGGGGGGCGTGCTGGCTGGTGACGTGAAAGACGTGCTGCTGTTGGATGTGACCCCACTGTCGCTGGGTATCGAGACCCTGGGTGGCGTCATGACCAAGCTGATTGAGAAGAATACGACGATTCCTACCAAGGCATCGCAGACCTTCTCCACGGCAGAAGACAACCAGACTGCGGTCACCGTGCATGTACTGCAGGGCGAGCGCGACATGGCATCGGCCAACAAGTCGCTGGCACGTTTCGATCTGGCCGGTATCCAGCCCGCGCCGCGCGGCATGCCGCAGATCGAGGTGACCTTCGACATTGACGCCAATGGCATCATGCACGTGAGCGCCAAAGACCAGGCCACCGGTAAGGAGCAGCGCATCGAGATTAAAGCAGGCTCCGGTTTGTCTGAGGACGAGATCAACAAGATGGTGGAAGACGCCGAAGCGCATGCTGAGGAAGACCGTCAGTTCCAGGAGTTGGTCACGGCCCGTAATCAGGCAGACGCCATGGTTCATGCGACCAAAAGCACGCTGAAAGATATGGGTGAGAAGGTCGGTAATGAAGACCGCGCCAATATCGAAGCGGCTCTGGCCAAGGTGGAAGAGGCCATGAAGGGCGATGATAAGGCGGCCATCGATGCGGCGGTGGAGCAGCTGTCCCAGGCGGGGCAGGTTATCTACCAGCAGGCGGCAGCGGAAGCGCAGGCGGAGGCCGAGCAGGCTGACAGCCCGGAAGCTGCCGGTGACGACGTGGTTGACGCCGAGTTTGAAGAAGTGGACGAAGATAAGAAAGCTTCTTAATAAAAGCTCTTAAGCAAATGAAAAACCCCGCGTTT
>JAOZKI010000022.1:0-29416 GCA_029935455.1 Lysobacterales bacterium
ACGATGACCGGTTTCGGGTAGAAGGCCGCCGCGATGGTGGCTATACCCTCAGCCAGCCGGTCCACATAAAAACTTACCGGGTCGGCATAGCCGGCCATGCGCTTGTCGATGGCGTCACGCACCTGGGCATCCTGCTGCTCGTATTCCAGCAGGGCCTTCGGGTGAATACCGATCATGCGATTGATAATGAATTCCAGGCGCGCCAGACCAACGCCTTCGTTGGGAATCATGCTGAAATCGAAAGCCCGATCCGGGTTGGCGACGTTCATCATGATTTTCAGTGGCGCCTCCGGCATGGCGGCCAGGTCATCTTCGCGCACGGCAAACTCCAGTTCGCCCGCGTAGACAAAGCCCGTATCACCCTCGGAGCAGGACACGGTAACCGGCTGACCATTGCTTACTGCGTCCGTCGCATTGCGACAGCCCACCACCGCCGGGATACCCAGTTCCCGCGCGATGATGGCCGCATGGCAGGTACGTCCACCACGATTGGTCACGATAGCAGCGGCGCGCTTCATAACCGGTTCCCAGTCCGGGTCGGTCATATCGGTTACCAGCACGTCGCCGGGCTGAACCGCGTGCATCTCCTCAATGCTGCTCACGACCCGTGCGGGTCCGGCACCGATTTTTTGACCGATTGAGCGGCCCTCACAGAGCAGTTCACCGCTGCTCATAAGCTGGAAGCGCTCCAGTTTCTGGCCACCCTGCTGCTGGCTGCGAACCGTTTCCGGGCGCGCCTGCACAATGTAAAGACGTCCATTCTCTCCATCTTTGGCCCATTCGATATCCATGGGACGGCCGTAGTGTTCTTCGATGACCAGGGCGTGACGGGCCAGTGCTTCTACTTCCTCATCGCTGAGGCTGAAGCGCTGCTGACGGCTGCTATCCACGTCCAGCGTGACCACGCCGGTGCCGTCCTCCTTAAAGACCATTTCCATGGCCTTGCTGCCGAGGTTGCGGCGCAGGATGGCCTCTCTGCCCGCGCGCAGAGCTGGCTTGAAGACGTAGAACTCATCCGGGTTGACGGCACCCTGCACGACGGTTTCCCCCAGGCCCCAGGCGCTGGTGACAAAGACCGCATCGCGGAAGCCCGATTCCGTGTCCAGGGTGAACATGACGCCACTGCTGGCCAGGTCTGAGCGCACCATCAGTTGGACACCCGCGGACAGGTATACCTCGCTGTGATCGAAGCCCTGATGCACGCGATAGGCAATGGCCCGATCGTTGTAGAGGGACGCAAAGACCTCATGAATTTTGGCCAACACCTCATGCAGGCCCGTCACATTGAGGAAGGTCTCCTGCTGGCCCGCGAAGGATGCGTCGGGAAGATCTTCGGCGGTGGCAGAAGAGCGCACCGCGACGCTGGGTTCCTTGCCGGATTGCTCCACCAACTGCTGCCACGCCTGCTCGATGGCCTCCTGCAGAGCGGCGGGAAAGGGCGTGTTCATGATCCAGCTGCGTATCTCTGCGCCGGTCGCGGCCAGCGTGGTGACGTCATCAACATCCAGACTGGCCAGGCGGCTGTCAATGCGTTCCTTGAGGCCGGACTGTTGCAGAAATTCTGCGAAGGCGAAGGCCGTGGTGGCAAAACCACCGGGAACCTCGACGCCCAGATCAGCGAGTTGCGAGATCATTTCACCCAGGGAGGCATTTTTTCCGCCTACCTGGCCCAGGTCCTGCATGCCAAGTTCATGCAGCCACGCGATGTACTGAGACAATGGGCTGTACCGTATTCATGCTGTGCGAGAAAGCGCGTAGTTTAGCGCCCCGCGACATGGCTGGCTATCGGTGTGCGTTACTGAAGCCCATTCCCGGCGTTGTTATGATGCGTGTGGACGTGGTCAAAGAATCTAGGACAAATGAAACGCACGGTATTTTTTATCTCCGATGGCACGGCCATCACCGCGGAAACGCTCGGACACAGTCTGATCACGCAGTTTCCCGATATTGAGTTTCAGCAGGTCAGGCTGCCATTTGTGGATACGGAAATGGCCTGCCTGGAAGCGGTTCATGCGATTGACGAGGCCTGTGAGCGCGACGAGGCGCCAGCCGTGGTCTTCAACACGATCGTTAACGCGCAGCTGTGCGAGATCATCGGTACCAGCAAGGGTGTGATGCTCGACCTGTTTGGCGCCTTTCTCGCGCCACTGGAGGATGCGCTGGGCGTCAAGCACCAGCCCACCGTGGGCCAGGCGCATGCCGTGGATAATTTCGATCGTTATGAAGATCGCATGGACGCCACCAACTACGCCATGAAGCATGACGATGGGATCAGTGTGGATTTTAAGGACGCGGACCTGATCCTGGTGGGCGTTTCCCGCTGCGGCAAGACCCCAACCTGCCTGTATATGGCGCTGCACTATGGGGTGAAGGCCGCCAATTATCCGCTCACGCCCGAAGATCTGGATGAAATGCGCTTGCCGGGTTTTCTCAGGCGCTACAAATACAAACTGGTCGGCCTCAATCTGGAGCCGGAGCGACTGGCGCAGATTCGCGAGACGCGTAAGCCCGGCAGTCGTTACGCCACGCTGCGGCAGTGTCGGCAGGAGGTGGATGCGGCCGAGAGTCTTTTGCGCATGGAGGGGGTGCCGCTGTTTGAGACCACCCATTCCTCTATCGAAGAGATTTCCTCGCGCGTGCTGCTGCAATTGGGGCTGCAACGGGAAATGTTCTAGCCACCGGAGCGCATAGGGCAGGGGCGGTGGCGGCTGCCGGTCGGACAGTGTGCCATGGGGCCCCCTGCTTCCGTCAATATTTGCTGCCATGCTAGGCTACGCGCATGGTCGATTTTCGTGACAGAAGACGCCGTGATGCACGGCCCAGGCTGGATCGCTTGCAGCACATGCAGGGCGAGATTTTTCGGCAGCTAGCGCTGCTGATGCCTGACGCTGTGGCGCGTGAGGATGTGTTTGAGTCGCGTGTGGACGGCTCGCCGGTGCTGCGCATGGAGTTGCTCGAGCGCCACCGCTACACGCATTTTGTGCGGCTGACCTATACCTTTGATGAGGCCAATGGTCAGCGACCGGCACCCGATGCACACATTCGCATTTATTACGATGCGCGCCTGGCTGAGGTCACGGCCTTCAATGCCGAACAGGCGTTTCGTCGCAGCGCACATCCGGCCTATCCAACACGCCCGCTGCTGGATCGGGGCTGGCGCGAAAACAGCGCATTGGACAAATGGTTGGCCTATCTACTGCAGCAGGGTCACAGCTTTGAAACCATGCGGCCAAGCCGTGTTAGAATAGCGGCTTCGGCGACAAACACGGCAGCCGTGGAGCTGGCTTGAAAAAAAGCGCAAATAGCGTTTGACAGGTCAGCAAAATCGCCTTAATATTGCGCGCCTTTCAGGGGCTATAGCTCAGCTGGGAGAGCGCTACAATGGCATTGTAGAGGTCGGCGGTTCGATCCCGCCTAGCTCCACCAATGTCCCCATCGTCTAGAGGCCTAGGACCCCAGCCTTTCACGCTGGTAACGGGGGTTCGAATCCCCCTGGGGACGCCATACCTGAAGAAGCCCGCCCCTCTAGCGGGCTTTTTTTTGTCTGCGAAACCTGCCCGCAGCAGGTCAATGTGTGGTCTGGTGATGGGGAAAGCCGATTGCTTGCTTGATTACCTGCTGGGGCTGGGCTGGTGAGTCAGCCCTGTAGCAGTTTCAGCGCGGCTGTCAGTACCGATGACCGTGAGGGCAAGGTAGCACCGTAGGCCGGGCCGGTTGCGATAAAGCTATCTTCTGCGGTTAGCCGCGCCATGTTGCTGCGCCCGTGTTCCTGGAACAGAGTAATCAGCGCCTCCGACTGGCTGCCGGTCTTGCGACATTCGTCCACAAACAGGACCCGCTGACAGTTTTCCGTAGCCGCCAGTAGCGCTGCCTCCGGTAGCGGTGCGAGCCAGCGTAAGTCAATGACCCGTACCGCATACCCCTGCTGTTCCAGTTCCGTCTGGGCCTGGCGGCACAAATGATAGCCATTGGCGTAACTGACCAGCGCCAATTGTTCACCCTGGCCATGCACACCCACGGTGCCCAGGGGCAAGCGTTCCTCCAGGTCCGGGTAAACGTCCATCCACTTGTTATCACCCACCCTGTGCAGATCGCGCATGGGATAGAGCGCAATCGGCTCCAGGAAGACCACCACCCGTTGTTCTTCCCGCGCCAGCCGGACCGACTCCCGCAGCATGCGCACAGCATCCGCACCATGCGACGGGCAGGCGATGATCAAGCCCGGAATATCCCGCAGCACGGCGAGGGAGTTGTCGTTGTGAAAATGACCGCCAAAGCCCTTCTGATAACCCAGTCCGGCGATGCGAACCACCATGGGGTTCGTGAATTGACCGTTGGAGAAAAAGGGCAGGGTGGCGGCCTCGCCACGCAGCTGGTCTTCCGCGTTGTGCAGGTAGGCCAAAAACTGGATTTCCGGGATGGGTAAGAAGCCGTTATGTGCCATGCCGATGGCCAGGCCCAGGATGGACTGCTCGTCCAGCAGCGTATCGATGACCCGGTCCGGGCCAAAGCGGCGCTGCAGCTTTTGTGTGACGCCGTAGACCCCGCCTTTGCGACCGATGTCCTCCCCCATAAGAGTGATCTCCGGGTACTGGGCCAGCAAATCCGTCAGCGCATAGTTCAGCAGGCGCGACATAGGTTGAGCCTGCTGTAAACCGGGGTAGTCACCGGCAAAAAGTTGTTGGCGTGCCCTGTCATCAAGGGGGCCTCTGGGCTCACAGCGGCGCGGTGGTGGAATCAGGCTCTGCATCACTTCTTGCGCGGTTTGCAGATGCGCTTCCTGGCGAATGGCTGCACGCAGAGAAGCCAGCGACTGTGCCGTTCGGTCATAGCAGGCCAGGGCTTCAGAAGGCGCCATAGCGCCTGCCTGCTGGAGCAGCCGCACGCTGTGCAGCAGGGGGTCGTTGGCCTCATCGGCCTCCACTTCCTGGCGCGGTAGATAGCTGGTCGCCACATCGGCACCGGCGTGCCCATAGAGGCGCACGGTACGGAGGTGGAGTACCGCTGGCTTGCGGTGCGTGCGCACATAGTCTGCCGCCGCTTTGGCGGCCGCATGGGTGGCATAGAGATCCAGCCCATTAGCGCTGAAATAGCGCAGTCCGGGGCGCTGGCGCAGGGAAGCTTCAACCCAGCCGCTGGGGGTTTTCACCGAGATGCCAATACCGTTGTCCTCACAGACCAGCAGCAGCGGCAGGGGCGTGACCTGGAACGCAGTCCAGCCTGCGGTGTTGATAGCGCCCTGGGCCGTGGAGTGATTCAGAGACGCATCGCCAAAGCTGCAGATCACGATACCGTCTGCTGGGCAATGGCTGTGTTGCGGTCGCTTGCGCCGTGCCGCACCGATTGAAAAAGCCGCGCCCAACGCCTTCGGTAAATGGCTGGCGATGGTGGAGGTCTGGGGCGGAATCATCAAATCCCATGACCCCAGGACCTTGTGCCGACCACCGCTGATGGGGTCCGCGGCCGCGCAGGCATAGGACAACAGCATGTCGCGATCAATGTCTTTGTGCCCAACCTGCTGTGCCCGGGCAATTTGAAACGCAGCATCCCGATAGTGCAAGAAGGCCATGTCGTCGGGTCGAAGCGCGTGGGCGACGGCGGCCATGCCCTCGTGGCCAGAGCTGCCGATGGTATAAAAGCCCTCGCCATCCGCTTGCATGTGCCGGCTGATACGGTCCAACTGTCGGCTCAGGACCTGTGCCTGATAGAGCCCTACGGCTTCTTCGTTGGTTAGCGAATTATTGGGTTCCGCGCCACTGGGGAGGTCTGCGCTTGCCACACGGCGGCGGAAGTTCTCATGCACTATAGCTACCCGGTCCAATCCTCTGCTCCTGATCAATGCGTGGCCCCAGGGGGTTCGCGTTGTTATTTTTTGGACGGTTTGCGCAGATCATATACTCCTGATGTGGCACTGCAAGGCCGCTGACCACGAAAGTTCAAACCGGGTTGCCAGTCAGGGCTCAGAGAGGCCGGCGGTGCGTTCTTTTTTTGCGCACTTGAGTGCGTTGTCAGGGTCAGTTCGATACCATGCGGTGCGGTTTCCCTGGCGGGATTCAAGGGCCATTCTTTAATGGGCCGGTCAGGGCTGGCGTTTCGGGTTCCAAATGAGATACATTCTCAATTAGATTCATCAACAGGATTCAACCATGAAGTTTTCCCAACGGTCTATGTTTGGCGCGGGTTTTGCCGCCTGTCTGCTGCTCACCAGCCTGCTCAGCCCTGTGGCCGCGGATGGCCCGGTTGGCGATCATGTGAACGACATGCAGGGTTATCTCGGTGAGTATCAGCGGGAGGTCGACTGGCTGATCGCACAAATCGACGGGATGGTTGACCGCTATGAGACAGCGGGAAGAGAGGCGGCGCAGCCAGAAAAGGTGGTTGATTACTGGGAGGCGGTGAAATTCCATTCGGCGATTGAAAGCAATTACATTCCGCTTTACGCGTCCATCTGGCAGGGCTTGTTCGGTGTTCGTCAGGCCATGGAAGGCAGTCAGTCGGTGGCTGAGGTACGACGGCAACAGGCGCAGTTGGAACAGACCCTGTGGCAGTCGCTGGGCGCGGTAAAGCTGGCCGCTCAGTATCAGGAGCAGGGACTGACCGGCACCATCGCGACGCGTGCCGCGACCACGCCGGCGGCCACACTCATAGAGATAAAGCAGGCGCTGGATAGCGTAGTGGCGAAGTACGCAGAACAGCTTCCGGAGGAAGCCATAAAGCTGGTGCAGGAGGCCTATCTGACGCGTTTTGAGGGTGTGGAAGGCGCACTCATCGAGCGCGACGCGGAGCTGGTGGAAGACCTGGAGATCGACTTCAATGTGCGCCTGCCGCAAGCCATTGAGAGCGGTGGCACGGTAAATGAGGTACGCGCTTTGGTGGAAAGCATGCAAAGGAAACTGGATCGGGCGCGCGAGCTGCTCGAGGAAGCAGATGCAGCACGCAGCGAGGTTTTTTGAGTCCAGGTAATGCCCATGCAGCGTAGAAAGCTAATCCGGAGACTGGCCTCGGCCGGTGCCCTGGCCTGTCTCGGCCCCGGCGTGGGCGGTGCCTGGGCGGCCATTTCAGCCGACGGCTTGCCACCGCTGGAAGGTGAGCTGACCCTCTATCTTGGACGGGGCGAGGGCGGCCTCTACGAAAAGGTTCTGGCCGCTATTGAGCAGCGCAATCCGAATTTTAGCTTGGCTATTCGACGTGGCCCCACGGCTGCGCTGGCGAACGCGATCGTAGCCGAGAGTGAAGCTGGCGTGCGTCGGGCAGATGTTTTCTGGGCGGTAGATTCCGGCGCCATTGGCCTGATTGATGCACGAGGTCTGGCGCTGCCACTGCCGGTAGATCTGACCGGTCAACTTCAGTCCCAGTTCCGTTACGCCAACTGGGCGCCGGTAACCGGACGCATTCGCACCATTCCCTATCACCGGGGCAGCGTTGACCCGTCACAACTGCCAACGGACATCATGCGTCTGCCTGAAAGCGGCTTGAGCATGGGCTGGGCGCCGTCCTATGCGTCCTTCCAGTCATTTGTGACCGCCCTGCGAATGCTGCAGGGCGATGCGGCCACGGCAGACTGGTTAGAGCGCATGCAGCGCGTGGCGCGGCCGTTCGCGGGCGAGTTGGGTGTGGTCATGGCGGTGGAGCGGGGTGAGCTGCAGGTCGGACTTGCCAACCACTACTACGCGCTACGCCTGAAAGCCGGCAAGCCGGATGCTCAGGTCGATCTGGCCTTTACCCACAATGACGCGGGCTGTCTGGTCAATGCCTCCGGCATACTGGCGCTGGGCCAGAGCGAGTTGGCGACGAATTTTATTCGCTATCTGTTAACGCGCGAGGTCCAGAGCTATTTGGCCCGTGAAGCCTATGAGATACCGCTGGTGGAAGGGATTGAGCCGCCACCGGGATTGCCCTCGCTGGCGGGCGTGAATCCACCAGCGGTGGATCTCACCCGCCTGCCCGACCCTGGAACTCATGCGCTCCACTGGCGTGTTATGAAGCGCTGGCCCGGCTCCTATCTGCCGGCTTTACTGATTTCAGGATTGGCGCTGTTGCCGCTTCTGGTGCTGTTTGAACTCGCGGCCGGGCCAGAGCCCGTGTTCCAGGCTCGACAATGGCAGGTGCTGGCCAACACGCTCGCGCTGGTATTTCTGACGGCGCTGGGCGCAGTTCTGATTGGCGTGCCGCTGGCCTTGCTGACCGCCCTGGTGCGCTTGCCCTGGGCGCCGCTGTGGCTGATTTTGCTGGCGGCTCCCCTGGCCATGCCCAGCTATCTTGGGGCCTTTGCCTTCTTTGCTGCCTTCGGTCCCGGGGCAGAGATCGAACGCAGCTTGGGCATCGCCACACCGCGGGTTGAGGGTTTAGCGGGCGCCAGCCTGGTCATGGCCCTGTATACCTATCCGTTCGTGTTGTTGACCACGCGGGCGGCGTTGCGGAGCCAGGATGGCAGTCTCATTCATGCGGCCAGATCACTTGGCCTGTCCTTCGCCGGCTGTATCTGGCGGGTCGTGCTGCCCCGCGCGTCGGGTGGCATTGCGGCCGGGGCCTTGCTGGCGGGACTCTATGCGCTGTCCGACTTTGGCACGCCGGCGATTATGAATGTGGATACCTTTACGCGGATGATTTTTGTGGAATACAACGCCTTCGGGCTGAGTCAGGCAGCGGTGTTATCGCTGCAGTTGCTCGTGCTGGTTGGCCTGATTCTTTTTTTGGAGTCTCGGGTGCGGGTCTCGGAGGAGCGTGCGGGTCGGCATTTGCTGCTTTGGCCTAAACGCTGGCAATGGTTGCTTGCGTTGTGGGCGGTTTTGCCGGTTTTCGCACTGGCCATACTGCTGCCGCTGGGCATTTTTTTGCTCTGGTTGCTGCGCGATGGTGCGGGGGACTTCGATTACCGCCTGGCCTGGAATTCTACCTACGTCTCCCTGCTGGCCGCGGCCGTGGCAGTACTGGCGGCGTTACCCGTTGCCTACGCTGCCCTGGCGGGTCGCGTAGGCCGCATGGCGGAGCGGATCAGTTACCTGGGTTTTGGTGTGCCGGGTATTGTGATGGGCACCGCGCTGGTGCATCTGGGTTTAAAGCTGCCCTGGCTGTACCAGACCACGGCGGTACTCGTGCTGGCCTATGTGTTGCGTTTTCTGCCTCTTGCCGTGGGTGCGATTCGAACCAGCGTGGCGGCCCTGGAGGGCAATATGGAACGGGCGGCACGCGTGCTGGGTGCGGGCCCGGCGGAAACGTTTCGCCGCGTCAGTGCGCCGTTGACGCTGCGCGGTATGATCGCCGGTGCGGCACTGGTTTTCCTGGAGGTGATGCGCGAGTTGCCTGCGACCCTGCTGCTGGCGCCGATTGGTTTCGAAACCCTGGCCACCTACCTATGGCGGGTCTATGAGGCGGGCTACTTTGGTCAGGCGGCAGTACCTGGTCTGCTGCTCATCCTGATGTCAGGGCTGGGCCTCGCGGTCATGCTGTTGGGCGAGCGCCGGGCGGAATTTGGCTTGTTCGAGGATGGACGCAACTGATGCTCACCCTGTCAGATATTGCTGTTGAATACGGCCCCCTGCGGGTGCTGGATGGTCTCAGTCTGTCCCTGGCGCAGGACGAGATTCTTATGCTGGTGGGGCCCACCGGCTGTGGCAAATCGACCCTTCTTAACGCGGTGGCCGGCCTGGTACCGCTCGCGGCGGGCTCGGTGGCTTTGGGCGATTGGTCTGCCGACGCCAGCCAGCCCGTGCCGCCGGAAAAGCGACAGCTGGGCATGGTATTTCAGGACTTCGCTCTGTTTCCCCATCTCAGCGTCCAGGAAAATGTCACGTTCCGCGTAGGGGATCGCAGGCAGGCAGATCGCTGGATCGCGCGACTTGGCCTGGAAGCGTTGCGGGATGCGCGGCCCGCCCGACTTTCCGGCGGGCAGAAGCAGCGCGTGGCTCTGGCGCGAGCACTGGCCCATGAGCCACGACTCATGCTGCTGGACGAACCCCTGTCCAATCTGGATGCGGCCCTTAAAGAGTCCTTGCGCTGGGATATTCGCGAGGCGCTCAAGGCCGCTGGGATTCCGGCCCTGTGGGTGACTCATGATCAGGCCGAGGCGCTGTCTGTAGGCGACCGCTTGGGTGTGTTACACGAGGGCAGGCTGGTGCAGCTGGACACGCCCCAGCAATGCTATGCGCGACCTGTGAATCGTTTTGTGGCGCAATTCCTCGGTCGGGCTGCATTGTTACCGGGGCAAAGGGCGGGGCAAGAGGTGATGACCGACCTTGGCTTGCTGCGTGCACATGAGTGGCCGGAACACGCGTCCTGTGACGTGCTTTTGCGCCCTCAGGATTGCCTGCTTCGCGCGGACTCTGACGCGCACAATGCGGTGGTACTCGCGGGTCAGTATGAAGGTGCCAGCTGGCTCTACCGCGTGCAGCATGATGACGGCCCTGTGTTGCTGGTGCGCGTGGCGCATACGCTGGCACTAGCGGTGGGCGCCCGGGTGCGCGTGGAACTGGCGCATTCGGGACCATTCACGGTTTTTCCCGCCAGAGCCTAGCTGTTTCCCGGTGCGCCAGGCTGGCGCAGGAACCCGGGTAAATGGTTCGTTGCTGATTCAGGGGGGTTGGCCAATCGCCTGCGTTTACGCGCGGGCCCGGCGCACGTCGATAAAACTTTTAACAAATAGCGCCAGAGCCAGAGCGCTGGAAGCGAGCATCAGCCCGACGCGCAGCATGGCGAGCGTATCTTCGCGAGCGATAGCGCCTCTCAGGGGCATGAACAGCGCCAGCAGAACCACCAGCGTCAGCAGCACGGCAATATGTGCCACCGCTTTATTCTCTGCTTTAAGACCCGGATAGCACGCGCACAGCAAAAGACCGAAGGCAGCGGGTATCAACGCGGTCAATGACGGTGCGTCTGAGCTGAGGTAGCCCCAGGCCGACAGGCCGAGCAGGAGCAGAGCATTGAGCAGGCTGGCAGAGTGTGCGCGCATGGCCCTAGCATCAGCATTCACGCAGCGACTGTCAACCGGTGGGTTGCCAGAGCGTGCGCCGCTGGCACTCGCTTTTCACGGAACGTAAGATAAGTTAATAACAAGAACGATATGGGCATCTGGCGACGCGATGAAAAATCCGGTTACGCTGAGCGACACCACGCCGTATTACGAAAGGCATTTTTTGCTGATCGACGATACGCCGCATGCCTATGTCAGCGCTTTTCGCGAGGCCCAGTACGAAGCGCGAAACAAAAAGCGCCAGGCCTCTGTGGCGTTTTGGTGCATTACCGTTGCGGCTGCCGTGGCCTGGATCCTGTCTCTCATCCCCATGCTACTGGCCGTGCTGGTGTCCCTGAGCGCATGGGCGTTGGCCAGCTGGCGCAATCGACACGAGGCGAGGTTATTGGCACGAACTTTCGAGCTCGCGCTGCGCGGCAAAGGGCGGGAGTTTCATGAATACATGTGGCAACACCTTGACCGTCGAATGTTGCGACAGGATTTCTGAATTCTGGCCGCCCTGTAGGCGTTCACACCCGCAGCAGAGCATTCGGCTACACTCCGCAACATGAGCAAGCCCAAGCACTCCAAGGTGATTCGTCCGGGATTTCCGCTGCCGGTCAGTGATCCGGTACAGGACCGCTTCGCCCGACCGCTGCGGGACCTGCGTCTGTCCGTTATCGATCGCTGCAACCTGCGTTGCGATTACTGCATGCCGGCTGACTCGCTGCAGGGTCGCGGGATCTTTCTACCCAAGCCCGAACTGCTGAGCGATGACGAGCTGGTACGTCTGGTGCGTGTGTTCGTGCGTCTGGGTGTGCACAAGTTGCGCTTGACCGGTGGCGAGCCGCTGCTGCGTCCGGGCTTTACCGATCTGGTGGCGCGACTCGCGGCGCTGCCGGGTATCGACGATTTGGCCCTGACCACTAACGGCATCCTGCTGCCCCGCCACGCGCGCGCACTCAAGGCGGCGGGTCTGGGACGCATTACGGTCAGTCTGGACAGCATCGATGCCGCGACCTTCCTGCGCATGTCAGGCGGAAAGGGCAGTGCAGCGGAAGTGCTGGCGGGCATCAAGGCAGCGGAGGCCGCAGGTTTTGATCAGCTAAAGATCAATACCGTGGTTCAGCGTGGCGTCAACGATAACGAGATTGAGTCCTTGATCGGGTTTTTCCGCGGCACGGGCCATATCGTCAGACTGATCGAGTTTATGGATGTCGGCAGTCTCAATCATTGGGATCGCACTCAGGTGGTTGCAAGCGCCGACCTGCTCAAACGTATCCATGACTGCTGGCCCTTACGTCCGCTGCCCAGCAAGGTCCATGGTGAGACCGCCCGTCGCTATGCCTTCGAAGATGGTGAGGGGGAGGTGGGCTTTATCAGTTCTATCACCCAGCCCTTCTGCGGCGACTGTACCCGCGCCCGAGTCACTGCTGACGGTAACCTTTACAGCTGCCTGTTTGCCCATCGGGGCGCTGCCCTGCGCCCCTTGCTGCGGCAGCGCAGCACTGATGACGCGCTTGAGGCGTTTCTGCGCGGTCAATGGCAGGCACGGGAAGATCGATACAGTGAGCTGCGCAGCAGCATTGATGGCGATTCACAACGGGTTGAAATGTTCCGGATGGGGGGCTGATGAAAACGGTAACTGTGCGCTATTTTGCTGCCTTTCGTGATGCGGCCGGTGTTGGGTCCGAGTCGGTTGCAAGCAATGCCGATACCTTACGTGCTTTGTTTCAGGAATGCGCCAAGCGCCATGATGCCCTGTTTGAAGAACAGGCGGCGCTGGTGGCGGTCAACGACCAGATGGCTGACTGGGAGGCAGGGTTCGCCAGTGCCGACGAGGTGCTGTTTTTTCCTCCGGTGGCCGGCGGATGAGCTTTGCCATCGCCAGTGACCGCATCGATCTGGAGCGGTTCCGCGAATCGCTTGAGGACCACCGCTGTGGCGGCGTCGTCTTCTTTGAGGGGCGCGTGCGGGATCACAATGACGGGCGGGGTGTGGAGCGCCTCGAGTACGAAGTCTATCGCCCCCTGGCCTGCAGTGAAGGTGAGCGTGTTATTGCGGAAGCGCGTGAGCGCTGGGCCTTCCATCGCGCCGCCTGCATCCACCGTGAGGGCACGCTCGAGTTGGGTGACATGGCGGTGATTGTTGGCGTGGCCGCAGCCCATCGTGACGAAGCCTTTAAGGCCGCGCGCTACATTATTGATGAGATTAAAGTTCGCTTGCCGATCTGGAAGCGTGAGCACTACCTCGATGGTGAGCGCAGCTGGGTCAATTGCGAGCGCTGTGCCCATCATGGGCACCAGCACTCGCACGCTTGAGCGAGGAAGCGGTCTGTGGCCTGCTACAGGCCAAGTATGGATCTTGCCGCTTCGTCCAGTCCCTGCGGATGTACCCATTCGCCCTGTTTGCCACCGCTCTTGTACAGCAGTCGGGTGTCCTCCAGGCTGAGCGCGGCGTTGATCGGCTTGCAAAGATCCCAGATGGTCAGCAGCGCGACCTGCAGACCGGTCAGCGCTTCCATCTCCACCCCGGTCTGTGCGGCGATTTCCGCCAGCACATAAACCCGGACCGCACAACGTTCCGGCACCAGGGCACAATGAAGAGCTACGCGATTCAAGGCGATGGGATGGCACAGGGGCAGTAACTGGGGTGTTAGTTTCGCCGCCTGCATGCCGGCGATTTCCGCCATGGGCCTTGGGTCACCTTTCGGCAGCTGATCGGCTTCCAGTGCTGCATAAGCCTCCGGGCCCAGCCGTATTTCACCGGCAGCGAGGGCCCGCCGATGGGTGCTGGGCTTTTGAGAAATATCGGCCATGGCAAAGTCTTTCCGTGGCGTTTCTGATGCGGTCATGGCGTGCTTTGTCCTTTTCTAACGCGAATGGTCCAGCCGTCGGCGACGGCCTCGCAGGCCAGGAACTCATGCCGACGACGCAGGCACCAGGCTTCAAAGTCGATGGGCGCAGCGGGGTCCGTTGCTTGCACCGACAGCACAGCGCCGGGCGACAACTGGCGAATGGCCAGTTCGGCCAGACGGATGGGTTCTGGGCAAAGCAGTCCGCGCGCGTCGAGCTGGGTGGCTGGGTTGGAGTTCATCTGTCTATTCTCGCGCTTCTTGTTGTTGACGGAAAGAGTCTCCTGGATGCGTGGACATAGAACCGCGCTCTCGGTAGGCTCGCGAGCATATGCAACGACGTTTTCCAATAAGCTTCTTGGCAGCAAGCACCCGTCTGTTGCTGCTGGCGCTGTGGTGGCCTGCGCCCCTGTCAGCCCTGGTGTTCGGAGATGGCGATCCTGGCAATGGTATTGAAGATGATCGCGTGTTGGCTGGCGATCATCACAGTGCGCCCGAGTTGCGTGACTGGCTGCAGCAGGCGGGGACGATTTTTTGCGATGGGGCCGTGCGCGGTTCTGCCGTGCTGGCGACGCAGCCGGCTGCGGATATGACTCCGTCCGACCTGATTCTGGTTACCGCTGCGCACGTTTTCTATGACCTTGAGCTCGGGCAGCGCTGGCAGCGGTGTTTTTATCACCACCAGGGCATGGCGGCGCGGCCCGGATATCGGGTGCCGCTGCGCTGGGAGTGGGTTCAAACGGGTGATTTTAATCCGCTCTCCAACCCCTCCCACGCGCAGCAGGGGGCCGGTGACTGGGCCTTCGTCTGGCTGGGCGGCCAATGGACGCCACCAGAAGGTACGACGGGATTCCGGCTCGGTACGCTGAGTGCCGGTGGACAACCGCCTTTTAAACTGGCTTCCGTGGCCTGGCACAGTCAACGCCAGCAGCTGGGTGCGGTAGGGGCTTGTCAGGGCGTCTGGTCAGGTCATGATGACCTGGGAGGTGGGCTCTGGTCCGGGCAGCTACTGGATGATTGCGACGATGCCGATGGTGCCTCCGGCGGTGCGTTGTTGCAGCAGCGAAATGGCTCCGTGGTACTGGTTGCAGTGCGTGGTGGTAGCCATCATGCGCTGGAGTCCGGGGCGCCGGAAGCGGGTGCGCAGTGGAACGTGCAGCAGCGTACCAACTACGCCAGAGCCCTGGATGCCAATGTGTTGGAAGCGCTTGATGGGTTCCTGCGAGAGTTGGCGGATGGGGGTGGATAGGAACCATTGGAAGGGCTGTTTTCGGCGTCGGCTGAAGGTGCGGAGCGGGTGCGCTGGTTCATGCGAAATTTAATTCGCCTATCTTGTGATAATTCATGTATCTGTGCTACCATAAAGCAACGTGTAGGTGAGCCAGCTCGATTTTTAGCGGCTCCCAAGCCAGAGACCGGCTCTGGCAACAGTTCCTGCCCAAAGAGTGGACAGGCAACGGCACGCAGCTGGGGGTGAAAAGGCCCCTTTCCTGATGACTGAATGCATCAGCGAAAGGCGCCAGTCACAGGGCTGTTGTGAGCAGGAAGCACTGCAAAGGATGCGGCGCTGGCCTGGCAAACGTACAGGTTATTGATCATGTGGGTTTATGCTGCATTAACGGTTGCTGGTGTGCTGGCCGCCGCGGTGTGTGTGTGGGTCGCGAAGTCTATGGTCGAGGCGAGCAAGAGCGCCTACAAGGTGCTCACGCCCAGTGGCGGGCGTGATGATGCCCAGCTCGCACATCTCAACAGTACGCTCAGTGCGACACCGGCCCCCTGGGGCTGGACGGGTGGGCAAACGGCGCCCGCCGGCGGTGTTCCCTCCGGGGCGAAAGCCGGTACCGGGGGTGCGGGAAAAAGCAAAACCCGAGACTGGTCTGAGCGCGCTGCGCTTGAAAAATCCAGTGCCGCAGCTGCACAGCAGCGTTTCGAAGGCTCACCGGCGCGGACCAGTGTCCGTAACGTACTGGCCGGCTACGACATGGACAAGCCGACGCGCACGCAGGCGGCGCCCGTAGTGCCTCGGTCCAGCCAACCCAGTCTGGAGCCAAAAACTCTGGTGGAACAGGCGCAGGAAGCGGAACGTCCCAGTAAACCCTGGGGCTGGTAAAGTCGACGCTAGCGCCAAGCACATGCAAAAACGCCCCAAACGGGGCGTTTTTTTTGCGCGCTACCATCGCTAACGATAAACGCTAATGTGCTTCTCTATTCCGTCTACTTCCTTCCGCTGCACGTGCTCGCAGGCCATCAGGTAGCTGCAGGTTTTCATTACCGGGGATTTTGACTGCCATCGAGACTTCAGTCACCTCCATGACGTTCTCCGGGCTGGGCTTCAGGAGCGCCCGCGCTGATTTGCTGTCACCGTCAAGCCAGGTTTTTACTGCTTTTGAATCATGTAACAGGGCTGGGCTGCGATGGTGACCAATGTCCAGCAGGGTCTGATTTGGTGCCACGGTGATAATGGCCACGCTCATCTGCGTTTGCCCCATCTCATTGGTGACCCGGTTACCCAGCGCTGCCATGGGCCAAAAGGACTGCCGTCGGGGCACCACGGCCCAGGGAATTTTGGGGTGCACGCGTTGATCAAACTCGTAGAACCAGGAGACCCAGACAACCACCCGCTGAGCGCGGCGCCAGGCGGGCATGTAAAGCGGTGCAAAAGGTCTACCCTGTTCCCGCAGTCGGGCATTGGCGGTTGCTAGCAGCTGACCGTTTTTAAGATAGGGGAGGCGACCGGCGGACCAGTTGGGGAGAAAGGGCCACAGGGCTTCGCAGGCAAGATGGCGGTGCCCATCAAAATAGGTCACCGGTAGCGTTTCCCAGGTGATGGAATCAGGGTCGCCCTTGCGCTGCAGGCGAGAGGGCGAAATATTAAGCCGGGTTGCCGGGTCTGGTGGCAGCGCCGATGGCGCATCCAGGCGGTCTGCCCAGCGATAGATACTGTGCCAAGGTAGATGGGAAACGGCTGCTTTGCCACACATGGTTTCAGTGTAACAAGCGAAGGCGCAGGCGTAAGTGCGCGCTCCCCGGAGGCTGGCACAGGCCCTTGCTCAGGCGCTAAGGCAAAAGACTTGGAAACGACTGGTCTGGGCCAGCACATGGACATGGCCCGAGAGCTGTTCCAGCCAGCGGTGGTAGTTGAGGTGCCGGTTGGCCACCATGATGCAGCGCCCGCCGGGCTTTAAAAAATCCCTCAGCGGGGCAAACAGGCGCTGACTGAGTTGTTTCTGTTCCTGATGACCCACATGGAACGGCGGATTGCTGATAATCAGGTCGAAGCGCCCTTGCACGTCCCTCAAGCCATCAGAGGCAAGGACTTGCGCGTGTTGCCTGGCCGCTTTCAGCGTGGCGCGAGTCGCGGCCAGCGCCAAAGCGCTGCTGTCGGTCATGACCATTTCAGCAGCCGGCCGGTGACGGAGAAACCAGCAACCCAGCACCCCGCTACCGCAGCCCAGATCGAGGACGCGGGGTCGTTCTATGAAGGATTGCTGAGCCAAGGTTTCCAATAGCAGCTGCGAGCCCGCATCGAGAGCGCCCTGGGCAAAAACGCCCGGCAAGCTGGCCACCTGCAGGGGCGGCGTAAGCAAATCCAACGGCCAGTACTGTAGCTGCTGTTGCCAGCAAAATTCTTGGTCGCCTCGTGGTGAGTGGGCGCTATAGAGGACGCAATGGCGGGCATTATCTATTTTTCGACTATGCACAAAATGTTGTTGCAGGCGTTTGGCTGCGGATTTTGCGCCGGCACGAATTTCACCGGCCAGTAGGCATTCTCCGTCCTCGCCCAGTGCTGTTGCGGCCCATCGCAGCAGCATGTCCAGGCGCTGTTTTTCCCGGGGCAGGGTGATCACCAAGCGCTGCCAGGGCGATGCGGCTTGCGGCAGCACCCCAAAATCGACCGCCGCACCCGTGTCACGTAGGGCGCTTGCGCTGACATGGTCCTGGCTGAAGGCCAGAAAAGACCCGGAATGGTCGAACTCTCGCCAGGGCAAGTCCCCCGGTGGATTGAGCCAAAGCGTCGCCGGGCCGCGCTGCAGCTCCGCGCGCTGACGTAGGAAAAATTGGCTTAGAGGGGACACAAGGACGGCTGCAATCAGTGGCCTTCCCACTCGCCCAGCAGGTCATGCTCATCAGCACCTGTGATGCGCACCTTCAAATAGTCGCCGATATGGGCATGATCCGCGCCGTTCACATAAACCCGCCCATCAATTTCCGGTGCGTCCGCGTGGCTCCGTGCCATCATGCCCTCGGTGCCGATTTCGTCGATGAGCACCTCTTGCACCGTCCCGACTTTGGCCTTGAGGCGTGCTGCGCTAATGGCGGCCTGCTTTTCCATAAAGCGCGCTTCGCGTTCTGCCTTCAGCTCGTCTGGAACGGCGCCGGGCAGATCATTAGCGGTGGCACCGTCGACCGGGCTGTACTGAAAACAACCGACCCGGTCCAGCTGGGCCGCCTCAAGAAAGTCGAGCAATTCTTCAAAGTCCGCTTCCGTCTCACCAGGGAAGCCGACGATAAAGGTGCTGCGAATGGTTAGTTGCGGCACTTCCCTGCGCCAACTCAGCAATCGCTCCAGTGTTTTCTCGCTGGCGGCCGGGCGTTTCATCTGTTTCAGCACCCGTGGGCTGCCATGCTGCAGCGGTATATCCAAGTAAGGCAGGATCTTTCCATCAGCCATCAAAGGCATAAGCTCGCGGACATGGGGGTAAGGATAGACGTAGTGCAGGCGCACCCAAACGCCCAGGCTGCCTAGTGCCTCACACAACTCCGTCATGCGGCTCTTCACCGGGCGGCCACCCCAGAAGTCCGTGCGATAGCGCAGGTCAGAGCCATAGGCCGAGGTGTCCTGGGAGATAACCAGTAACTCCTTTGTGCCTGTGGCGACCAGTCGTTCTGCTTCCCGCATGACCTCACCGGCGGGTCGGCTGGCCAGCTTGCCGCGCATGGAGGGGATAATGCAGAAGCTGCAGGAATGGTTGCAGCCCTCGGAAATTTTCAGATAGGAGTAATGCCGCGGTGTAAGCTTGATGCCGCTATCAGGCACCAAGTCCAGAAACGGGTCATGAGCGCGCGTCACCGGTGCGTGCTCGTGCACGGCACCGACAACCTGTTCGTATTGCTGCGGCCCGGTTACGGACAGAACTTTCGGGTGGATGTCGCGGATCGCAGACTCCTCAACACCCATGCAGCCGGTCACAATCACGCGACCGTTATGGTCCAGTGCCTCGCTAATCGCTTCCAGGGATTCGGCCCGGGCACTGTCGATAAACCCACAGGTGTTGACCACGACCACATCTGCCGCCTCGTAGCTCGGTGAGATCTCATAGCCATCGGCTTTCAGCTGCGTAATGATGCGTTCGGAATCCACCAGCGCCTTGGGGCACCCGAGGCTGATAAACCCGACCTGGCGTCGTTCTGTCTGCCCCTCGCGTGTTTCGTTCATGCCGCTACCTGCTGATTCATTAACGCGTTATTATCGGCTGCCCGAGGGCCAAGGAACAAGCGACCCTCAGAAGATAGCTGGGCGCGCAGCCAGCCCGTGTGATCTGGGCGAGGCATGAGGCACCGCCCGGGCGGCATTCACAGGAGGTTTCTATGGGACGTTGGCGACCACCCCCGCCCCGGTCCAGTCCCTACATCACCCCGGATGGTGCACGGGCGCTCCGATCAGAGTTGCAGACCCTATGGCGTCAAACCCGCCCCGAGGTGGTAAAGGCGCTCGCTGCTGCCGCCGCCGAGGGTGACCGTTCGGAAAACGCTGAGTATTCCTATCGCAAGAAGCAGTTGGGTGAGATAGACCGCCGTATCCGCTACCTCAGCAAACGACTGGACGAGGTGGTCATCGTGGAGGTGCCTGATAAAGAGCACGATGCGGTGCGCTTTGGCGCCTGGGTGCAGCTGCGACAGGCGGATGGTGGTGAACGGTGCTATCGCATTGTGGGGGCGGACGAAACGGACGCTGAGCGTGGCTGGATATCCGTAGACTCGCCGCTGGCCAGAGCACTACTGGGCAAGGGGCCAGGGGACCTGGTGCAGGTGCAACTGCCCGCTGGCGAGCAGGCTTTTACCGTGTTGCAGTTCTCGCATCTCTTACCGCCGACGGCACCGCCTGTGGGCTGAAAAAGCACTCTTGCTACAGCATGCTTGAAACTCGCCGGATCGCACCCACCTTTTTAGCGTGGTCGCCGTAAGGGGCCGCACTTTCCAGCCCGGCCGCATGGCGGGCACCAACCACCGTAATGCTTCAAAGGAGATCACGGTTATGACGACTTTTGACTTTTCACCCCTGTACCGAACCTCAGTGGGTTTTGATCGACTGGCTTCCCTCTTGTCTTCCGCCCAGCGCGTGGAGCAGGGCGCCTATCCGCCGTACAATATTTTGGCGGTGGACGAAAACCACTATCAGATCACCATGGCCGTCGCTGGCTTTGCTGAAGCCGACCTGGACCTGACCACGGAGCAGAATGTGCTCACGGTCAAGGGCCAGCGGGCGGATGAGCAGGACGCAGACGGTCGCTACCTGCATCGTGGCATCGCCAACCGGGCCTTCGAGCGCCGCTTTAACCTCGCAGACTATGTGCGTGTGACGGCCGCCAGGCTGGAAAACGGTTTGCTACATATCCAGCTTGAGCGCGAGATTCCCGAGGCCATGAAGCCGCGCAAGATCGAGCTCACGACCGGTGGTCGTTTGCTGGATGTGGCGTCTTCTGAAAGCGCTGATAAAGCAGCCTGAGGGCCTCCGAGCCGGCGGCTTCGCTGGCGTAGACGGACAGGGGGTGTGGCGCTGGCCACGCCCCTTTTTTTATGAGCCCACCGTGACTCGCCGCCCCATGGTGGGTCATGGCCATGGCTAGCGCTGCTTGCGGGCAGCATGCGCTGGGGCTAGGCTGCTGGCTTTCGCGCTTAGGGATTTACCTTGAAAACCGTCTTGCTTTGGCTCTACCAGGTCTATGCCTGGCTGATTCTGATTCCATTCGCTGCGCTTTGGTCTTTTATCATTGGCTGGATGGCAGTCTTTGCCGCAGTGTTAATCTCACCGCGCTTTTCCTCCACCCGTGTGGGCACTTTGTGGGCCAAAGTCATCGGTTGGGTAACGCCCATGCTGGTGACCGTGGAGGGTCGGGAGCACATGGATCCGGAACAGACCTATGTGGTGGTGGCGAACCATATCAGCCAGTTCGATATCATTCTGGTGTACGGCTGGCTGCCTATAGACCTGCGCTGGGTCATGAAACAGGAGCTCCGCAAGCTGCCGGGCATCGGCATCGCCTGTGAGAAGGTGGGGCATATCATTGTGGATCGCAGCAATCCGGAAATTGCCAAGCAGACCATCAATGACGCGCTGGAGCGGATTGGCAATGGCGTAGGTATCATGTTTTTTCCCGAAGGCACACGCAGTCTGGACGGGCGCTTGCTGCCGTTTAAAAAAGGCGCCTTTCGTATTGCCAAGGATCAGGATCTGCCCTTGCTGCCGCTCACGCTGCTGGGTACCCGTGAAATTCTCCCGGCACGACGTCTTCGTATCACACCGGGCCGGGCACGCCTGGTCATCCATGCACCGGTGATGCCGGAAGGGCGGGACCTGCGCGAGCTGATGGAAACCTGTCGCAGCACCATTGCTTCGCGGTTGCCGGAGCCCTGACCGCATGCAATTGCAGACCCCGGATCCGGACTTCATTTCCTCCCAACGAGCGGCCAGTAATTTTTCCCTGGCAGTGCGTCTGGCGCTGATGTTTACGGCTTTTGTGTGGTTCGTATTTATAGCCGATGCCTATCTGGGGCTCGGTTTGAATCGCCATGGACTGCGGCCGCGCGATGCGGAGGGTTTGCTGGGGATTTTCACCGCGCCACTGCTGCATGGTGATCTTGAGCACATACTTTCCAACACGCTGCCGCTGGTCATCAGCCTGACGGCGGTGCTGTATCTCTACCCACGCGTCGCGCTGCGCCTGATTCCCGTGGTCTGGCTGGGCTCCGGTCTGCTGGGTTGGATGATTGGTCGTCCCAGCGTGCATATCGGTGCCAGTGGTCTGATTTACGGCCTGCTGGCCTTCATCTTTCTCTCCGGGGTGTTTCGCCAGGACATGCGCTCCGTAGGTGTCTCGCTCATGGTCTGGTTTCTCTATGGGTCCATGGTTTGGGGCGTGCTGCCCATCCGTCCCGGCATGTCCTGGGAGCTGCATCTTTCCGGTGCCCTGCTGGGCGTGCTCATGGCCTTTCTCTACCGGGACTGGGATCGGGTGCCACTCAAACGCTATGAGTGGGAAGATGATGATTCGGTACCTGATTGGTTTCCGGAACGTCAGGATCAGGACGATGCCGGATTTGATGACCGGGACGGGCGCTCCTGAGCCTACCCGGCAGTTAGTCGACGCTGCCTTGGCTTGCCCGTCGCTCGCGATACAGGACAAACAGACCTGCCGCCACAATGATCAGCGTGCCGATGCTGGTTCGAAGGGCCGGCAGCGTGCCCCAGATCCACCAGCCGTAGAGCACGGCCCAGAACATGTAGCTGTATTCAAAGGGGGCTAACTGTCCTGCGGATGCACGCCGGAAAGCGGCCACCAGAGCCACCTGGCCCAGGGTGCCGGTAAGGGCCAGCAGGGTAATCCAGGGCCAGTGGGCCCGCGCCGGCATCTGCCACTGGCCAGCAAGCAGTAGTAGCAGTCCGCTACTGAGGCCGCAGAGAAAGATAAACCAGAAAGCGATGGTGAGGCTGGGTTCATCCCGACCCAGGGCGCGCACCATCAATGCGATCAGCGCGTAGCAGGTCATGGCCACCAGGGCCATAAGCGAGCCATAGGACAGCAGGGCCACCGCGCCCGGCTTCAGTACGATCAGGACGCCAAGAAATCCGACCGAGCAGGCGATCAGTCGCAGGGGGCCGGCCGGCTCCTTGAGCAGGGGGCCGGACAGCAGGGCCATGAGTAAGGGCGCTGCGAAGAAAATCGCATAGGCATCGGCCAGGGACAGTTCTCGAAAGGTTTCCCCCATGGCCCACAGCATGAGCAGCCCGAGCAGTGCGCGCAGCGTGTGCGCACCCATGCGGCGCGTTCGAAACAGCTGGCGATCCTGCGCCAGCATCCAGGCGGCGAGCAACGGCGCGGAGCAGACACAGCGGAGAAAGGTCACCTGCAGGCTGCTGTAGTCTGTCACCAGCTGTTTAAAGGCCACGTCCATGGTGGCCAGCAGGAAGATAGACCAGAGCATCCAGGCCACCGCCCGCGTGGGGTTCTGGGTCACCGTTGCGTGACTCATCGGGGGCGCCATGCGCTGCCAGCCAGGGCAGCATGAGCGCGCTCGCGCCAACTGCCCACGTGTCCTTCGGCGGTGACCAGAGGCTGCAGTTCGCACAGAAAGGTTTCCCGCGCCAGTTCCCGGGCCCCCAGACTGGCGAGGTGTGCGCTGGCCAGCTGGCAATCCAGTAGTGGCATTTGCCAGCCGTGCATAAGCGGGCAGAGCATGGCAAGCACGGCCTTGCTGCCATCGCGCCGGACCGAAAACATGGATTCACCGAACAACATGCGCCCCAGGCTCACGCCGTAGAGACCGCCAGCCAGCTCACCGTCATACCAGGCTTCAAAGGAATGGGCGTGACCCAGCGCGTGTAGCTGCAGATAAGCAGCTCGCATGGCCGGTGTAATCCAGGTGCTGGTGCGGCTGTTGGCACAGCCATCCAGCACCTCAGAAAAAGCCAGGTCCGCGCTGAATTGCCAGCGCGAATCACGCAGCGTGCGGGCCAGGCGGCGTGCGCAGTGAAATTCATCGCTGCGCAGTACCGTGCGCTGATGCGGAGACCACCAGAGAATGGGGTCACCCTCGGAGAACCAGGGGAAAATGCCATGTTGGTAGGCCCGCAACAAACGCTGCGGGCTTAAATCACCGCCCCAGGCGAGCAGGCCGTCCGGTTCCCGCAGTGCTTGTTGCACGGGCGGGAAGGGGGCCTCCGGGCCGCCGGGCAGGCGGGGTATCACCGCGCGGCAGCGCCCCGCCGGCTCATGCGGCGTGCGCCCCGTTCAGTCGTCCAGCCACTTTTCTGCGTCCAGGGCCGCCATACAGCCAAAACCGGCCGAGGTGACCGCCTGGCGATAGACGTGATCGGCCACATCCCCGGCCGCAAACACGCCGGGCACGCTGGTCTGTGTGGCCATGCCGTCCAGACCGCTGGCGATCTGGATATAGCCGTCTTTCATGTTCAGCTGGTTTTCGAAGATGCCCGTATTGGGTGTGTGACCGATGGCGATGAAGACGCCATGCAGGTCCAGTGCGGTCAGGCTGTCATCTTTTACGTTGCGAACCGTGAGGCCGCTTACGCCCGCATCGTCACCGGTGACTTCTTCAACCACATGATCCCACATGAGCGTGACATTGCCGTTCTCTGCGCGATCGAACAGTTTGTCCTGCATGATCTTCTCAGCGCGCAGTTCATCGCGGCGGTGCACGAGAATCACTTCCTCGCAGAGGTTGGACAGATACAGCGCTTCTTCCACGGCGGTATTGCCGCCGCCCACGACGGCTACTTTCTTGCCGCGATAGAAAAAGCCGTCACAGGTGGCGCAGGCGGAGACGCCGCGGCCCATGAAGGCCTCTTCCGAGGGCAGTCCGAGATAGCGCGCGCTGGCGCCGGTGGCGATAATCAAGGCATCGCAGGTGTATTTGCCCTGATCGCCTTCCAACAGATAGGGGCGCTGCTCCAGGTCCACCGTGTGAATGTGGTCAAAAATCACCTCGCTGTCGAAACGCTCCGCATGACGCAACATCCGGTCCATGAGGTCCGGACCCTGCAGACCCTCCACATCGCCGGGCCAGTTATCCACGTCGGTGGTAATGGTTAGCTGGCCACCTTGCTGCATGCCGGTAATGATGGCCGGTTCCAGATTGGCACGGGCCGCGTAGATGGCGGCTGTGTAGCCAGCCGGTCCGGATCCCAGAATCAGCAGGCGGCGGTGAGTGATCTCGCTCATGTATACTTTGCTCCGTTCGTCAGGTTGTCGTTAGCGCCCGGGGCGCCATCACGACCGGTAACGGATCCGGCGCACTTCAGGGGCGCTGCAGTGCGCGGGATCGAAGGGTGAGATTTTAACGCGAAACGGGCCGTCTGACAGGCTTGTTTGGAAAGTGGCTTTTCGGGCCTGATTTGGCCGATAAATTTCTGTTGTTGGTGCGTATAAATTCGTTTAATCTCAGTAAGCTGAAGCGTATAACTAATAAGAATTCATCGAGTGGCACAAGCACGCAAGAAAACCGTCAAGAGCGCACCTACGGTGCAGCGTCAGCTGATCAAGGGGCTAAAGGAAAGCGCGTTTATTGTTTCTATCCTGCTGGCCGTGTTTTTGCTGGCCTGTCTCTGGACCTATCATCCGCTGGATCCGGGCCCGTTTCAGCCGGCAGCGGCGGACACGGTTAACAACATTGGTCGCTTCTTTGGTGCCTGGCTGGCACGGTTTTTCCTGCTCGGCTTTGGTTACATTGCATACCTGGTACCGCCGCTGGTGGTGTACGCGGGTTGGCGCCTGTATACGGAGTCTGCCCAGGACGGGGTTGACGGCCTGTTCGGCTGGGTGGCGCGCATCTCCGGGCTGATTCTGTTCCTGCTGGCGGCCACAGGCTTGGCTGATCTGCACAGCAATCCGCTGCAGGAAGTGATGCCAGCCGACGGCGGCGGCGTGATCGGTGATCTGGTTGCGGAGCCGCTCCTGCGCAGCGCCGGCATGCTGGGTGCCACGCTGTTTTTGTTTGCCTTCATGCTGGTCGGCATCACGCTTTATACGGGTCTGTCCTGGTTCTGGGTCATGGACATGATCGGCAAGTACACGCTGGCTGGTTTTGAGTGGCTGGTGGAGCGCGTGGCCGGCATGCGCGATACCTTTGCCGGCCGTCGCGCCAAGGCGCGCCGCGAAGAGGTGCGCAAGGCGGACACGGTGCGCCAGAAGAGCAAACCCAAGCCCAAAATCGAGCCGCAGATTACGCCCGCCTCCGAGCCGCCCAAGAGTGCCCGGGTAGCCAAGGAGAAGCAGCAGATCCTGTTCGAGAATCTGCCCGCCGACAGCCTGCCGCCGCTGGACATGCTCGACGACCCGCCCGAGCAAAAGGTGGGTTACAGCAAGGAGGCGCTGGAGGCGCTGTCACGCCAGGTAGAGCTCAAGCTGGCAGATTTCGGCGTGCAGGTCGATGTGGTGGAAGTGCATCCTGGTCCGGTGATCACGCGTTTTGAGCTGGAGCCGGCCGCCGGGGTCAAATCGGCCCAGATCAGTAATCTTTCCAAGGACCTGGCCCGGGGCCTGAGCGTGGTCTCCGTGCGCGTGGTGGAGGTGATCCCGGGTAAATCCACCATCGGTCTGGAAATTCCCAATACGCAGAAGCAGATCGTGTATCTGTCGGAAATTCTCCGCTCGGAGGTTTACGACCAGTCGAAATCGGCACTGACGCTGGCGCTGGGTAAGACCATTGCCGGCCGGCCGCAGGTCGCGGATCTGGCCAAAATGCCCCATCTGCTGGTGGCGGGCACCACCGGCTCCGGTAAGTCCGTAGCACTCAACGCCATGATTCTGAGCCTGCTCTACAAGGCGGGGCCGGACGAGGTGCGCCTGGTCATGGTAGATCCGAAGATGCTGGAGCTGTCCATCTATGAGGGCATCCCGCATCTGCTTGCGCCGGTGGTGACGGACATGAAGGAGGCCGCCAACGCGCTGCGCTGGTGCGTGGCCGAGATGGAGCGCCGCTACCGGCTCATGGCCGCCCTGGGCGTACGCAATCTGGCCGGCTTCAACAAGAAGGTGCGTGAGGCCCAGGAGGCGGGGCAACCGCTGGCTGATCCGCTCTACACCATCAACGAGGAGCTGGGTCTGACCGACCCGCCCTTGCTGGAACCGTTGCCCTTTATCGTGGTGATCATCGATGAGCTGGCCGATATGATGATGATTATCGGCAAGAAGATTGATGAGCTGATCGCTCGTCTGGCCCAGAAAGCCCGTGCCTCGGGCATTCATCTCATTCTGGCCACCCAGCGCCCATCGGTGGATGTGATTACCGGTCTCATCAAGGCCAACGTGCCGACGCGCATTGCGTTCCAGGTCTCCTCCCGCGTGGACTCGCGCACCATCCTCGATCAGATGGGTGCGGAACAGTTGCTGGGCCATGGTGACATGCTTTACCTGCCGCCGGGCACAGCCATTCCCGAGCGCGTGCACGGGGCCTTCGTGGACGATCACGAGGTGCATGCGGTGGTCGAGTACCTGAAGCAGTTTGGGGAACCGGATTACGTGGAAGAGGTCTTAAATGAAACCCAGACCACCACGGATGGAATGACCATCAATGCCGCCGGAATCCCCGAATCTGCCAGCAGTGACCAGGATGAGCTTTACGATCAGGCGGTGGCTTACGTCACGGAATCGCGGCGTGCGTCCATCTCCAGCGTGCAAAGGCAGCTGCGTATCGGCTACAACCGCGCCGCCCGCATCATTGAAGAAATGGAGCAGGCTGGCGTGGTCAGCGCGCCGGAGCATAATGGTCAGCGCGAGGTCTTGGCGCCTCCACCGCCCCGTGACTAGGCCGCTCGCGATAGCGCTTGCCTGGCTGGCGCTACCGGCCAGTGCGCTGGCGCAGGAGGGGGCCGGCGGGCGCGCCGCGCTGGAAGCCTTTTCCACGGATCTGCAAGCCTACAGCGCGCGCTTTTTCCAGGCCGTGATCGGTACCGATGGGGAGCTGCTGGAGGAAGGCGAGGGCGAGGTGATGCTGGCCACACCTGATCGCTTTCGCTGGCGCTACGAAGGCGATTTTCCTGAGCTGATCGTGGCCGACGGCGAGCGTGTCTGGCAATTCGATGAGGCTTTGAATCAGGTTACCGTGCGTGCTCAAAGCAGCATGGCCGGTGACAATCCCCTGCAGCTATTAACCGATATATCCGCGCTGGACGAAAGCTTTCAGCTGGTGGAATTGGGCACCATTAACGACCTGGCCTATCTGGAACTGACGGCGCTGGATGTGGACGCGCAGTTCGAGCGCATGGTGCTGGCGTTTGGGAACGGGGCACTGGAGCGACTGATCCTCGAAGACGCCTTCGGCATGCGCACGGAAATGCGCTTTCAAGCAGGTGTCAGAAACCCGCCCCTGGCAGCGGATCTGTTTCGCTTTGCGCCGCCGCCGGGCGTGGATGTGGTGGGCGAGTGGCCCGCAGCTGAGGCGCCGTGAATCTGCTGCTCCTGAAGGTCACCGTGGTCGCCATCGGGGGCGGCCTGGGGGCCGGATTGCGTTTTCTGGCCTCGGAGGCTACCCATGACCTGTTGGGGCGTCATTTTCCGTTTGGCACGCTGGTCGTCAACGTAATCGGTTCCCTGCTGATTGGCTATCTGCTGGTGCTGTTGCCCGAGGGCCGTGAGCCGGTGCCCCATTTGCGTCTGCTGCTCATTACCGGCCTTTTGGGCGGCTTTACCACCTACAGCAGTTTTTCCATCGAAACGCTGCAGCTGCTACAGGAAGGGGCCATGGACAAGGCCTTGCTGAACATTGCCGCGACCTTCCTGGTGTGCCTATTCGCGGTCTGGAGCGGTTTCGCTCTGGCGCGCGTCATGCACGGCGGCAGCTGATTGGGGCGGTAATCCGCGCGCCGGAGCGGTACAATGCCGCTTCTTTTGCACCTGCAAGGCCGTTCCATGCTCGACCCAATTCTGCTCCGTAATCATAT
The DNA here is from genome assembly GCA_029935455.1 of Lysobacterales bacterium. Taxonomy (GTDB): domain Bacteria; phylum Pseudomonadota; class Gammaproteobacteria; order Xanthomonadales; family SZUA-36; genus Marinihelvus. The sequence goes on from JAOZKI010000022.1 coordinate 28,480, forward strand.
CGATGCCGTCGCCGCCAAACTGGCTGAGCGTGGCTATACGCTGGACACGCAAGCCTATGCCGAGCTGGAAGCGCGGCGTAAGGATACCCAGGCCCGTTTGCAGGAACTGCAGGGCGAGCGCAATCGCAGCGCCAAATCCATCGGTCAGGCCAAGGCGCGCGGCGAAGATATCCAGCCCCTGCTGGAGGAAGTAGGGCGACTGGGCGCGGAGCTGGACGCGCTGGAACAGGCCTTCCGCACCATTCGTGAGGAACAGCAGGCCTGGTTGCTGTCTATGCCCAATCTGGCGCTGGAAGACGTGCCGGTGGGTGATGATGAGGACGCCAATGAGGAGCTGCGTCGCTGGGGTGATGTGCCGGACTTTGACTTCGAGCCGCGCGACCACGTGGCTCTGGGCGAACTGCATGGTTTCATGGATGCGGAAGCCGCGGCCAAGCTGGCCGGTGCCCGCTTTACGGTGCTTAAGGGCCCGCTGGCACGGCTGCATCGGGCTCTGGCCCAGTTCATGCTGGATGTGCAAACCCAGGAGCATGGCTACCAGGAGGTTTATCTGCCCTATCTGGTCAATGCCGATGCCATGCAGGGCACGGGTCAGCTGCCCAAGTTTGGGGATGACGCCTTTGCAACCACCGACGAGCCGCCGCGCTATCTGGTGCCGACCGCGGAAGTGCCCATGACCAATCTGGTGGCGGGTGAGATTCTGGAAGCGGATTCCCTGCCATTGAAATTCACCAGTCAAACGCCCTGTTTTCGACGCGAGGCGGGGTCCCATGGCAAGGATACGCGCGGCATGATTCGCCAGCATCAGTTCGAGAAGGTCGAACTGGTGCAAATCACACGGCCGGCAGACTCGCTGGCAGCCCTGCATGCGCTCACGGGGCACGCGGAGGCCATTTTGCAGCAGCTTGGGCTGGCCTACCGGACCCTGGTGCTGAGA
>JAOZKI010000022.1:29426-33634 GCA_029935455.1 Lysobacterales bacterium
CACCGGCGATATGGGTTTTGCGGCCCAGCGGACCCACGACCTGGAGGTCTGGCTGCCCGGTCAGCAGGCCTACCGCGAGATTTCTTCCTGCAGTAGCTGTGGTGATTTTCAGGCGCGGCGCATGCAGGCGCGCTGGCGTAACCCGGAGACGGGCAAGCCGGAGTTGGTGCACACGCTGAATGGATCCGGTCTGGCCGTAGGACGAACGCTGATTGCGGTGATGGAAAATTATCAGGAACGCGACGGCTCCATTCGCATCCCCGAGGTCTTGCAACCCTACATGGGGGGGCTAACGCGCATCGAGCGCTAGGGCTGTTTAGGTCAGTAGCGCCACGCTTTTCACCTGCGCAAATACGGGCATATCTGGCTGCAGGCCCAGTTCCTCGCAGGACCAGCGGGTAATCCGGCTCAGCAGCGCGCCGCCGCCGTCCAGTTCCAGCGCCACCAGGGTCTGACCCGCGCCAGCCTCCCGCAGCGCGCTCACCCGCGCCGGCAGGATATTCAGAATGCTGCTGCCCCGGGGCTCACAGGTCGCCAGGCTCACATCGCGGGCTGCGATTTGCAGTCGCAGTGTTTGTCCCTGCTTAAGACCGGGCGGCAATAGCACCCGTAGCTGTTGTTGACCCACGCTTACCTCCGCCAGCGCGGCGGCCTCCTGTATGCGGTTGACCTTGGCCTCCAGCACCACGCTGGCATCGTCCCGGTCAGCCAGAGCCAGATCTGCCCGGGCCAGTGTAGCGATGAGCCCGCCCTCATGATGCACGCGGCCACGGTCCATGAGAACCAGCCGGTCGGCCAGACGGGCCACCTCCTGCAGCTCGTGACTGACCAGCAGCATGGGCGTTGCAAAGCGTCTACTCAGTTGCGCAAGCCAGGGCAGGATTTCAGCCTTCCGCGCCCGGTCAAGACCACTCAGCGGTTCATCCATAAGCAGCAGCCGCGGGGCTGGCGCCAGCGCACGGGCCAGGGCTACGCGACGTCGCTCACCACCGGACAAACTCTGCGGTTGCCGCTGCGCCAGCGGTGCCAGCCCGAGCCGTTCCAGCAGTTCCATGGGGTCATGGGCCTGGGTGCCGCCGCGTCGGCGTAGGCCGTAGCGCACGTTATCGAGCACGTTCAGATGGGCAAACAGGCTGCTTTCCTGAAACAGATAGGACAGGGGACGTTGCCAGGTGGGTAGCCAATGCGCTTGGCCCTGCCAGGTCTCACCGGCAAAGCGCACCTGGCTGCCCCGGTGGCGGTCCAGACCGGCAATGGCACGCAGGGTGCAGGTCTTGCCGGCGCCGGAGGGGCCGAAGAGCGCGGTCACGCCGCTAGCCGGTGCCGTGAAGCGCACCTGCAGCGGAAATTCCGCCAGCTGCGCGGTGATCGCCACATCCAGGCTCACAGGGACAACACCCGGTCACCGCGCCGCGCGCGAAACACCAGCAGCAGCAGCACAAAAGACAGCACGAGAAGCACCAGCGAGAGTCCATGGGCCGCCGCATAGTCGAGGCTTTCCACATGTTCATAGATGGCGATGGAAGCGACCCGTGTTTCCCCGGGAATGTTGCCGCCGATCATTAGGACGACCCCAAATTCTCCCAGCGTATGGGCAAAACCCAGTACGGCCGCGCTCAGGAGTCCGGGGCGCGCCAGCGGCAGGGCCACGGTGAGGAGCGCATCCAGTGGGCGCGCGCCGAGCGTGGCCGCTACCTCCAGGGGGCGCGGGCCGATGCGTTCGAAGGCGTTTTGCAGTGGCTGCACCACAAAAGGCAGCGAGTAGATGACGGAGCCGATGACCAGCCCCTTGAAACTGAAGGCCAGCGGCGCGAGGCCGATAAAATCCAGCGGGCCACGGCTGCCCAGTGCCAGCAGGAGGTAAAAGCCCAGTACCGTGGGGGGCAGCACCAGGGGCAGGGCGATGAGGGCTTCCAGAGCGAAACGCCAGCGGGCGCGGGAGCGCGCCAACCACCAGGCCAAAGGAATGCCCAGCAGCAGCAACAGCAGCGTGCTTAAAGCGGCCAGCTGGAGCGTGAGCCACAGGGCCTGCAGGTCAGCGGGATTCAACATGAGGCTGATCGTACCCGAATTCGTCCAAGCGCCCCTGCACCCTGGCGCTGAGCAGATAGTGATAGAGCGCGCGGGCGGCCGGCGTCTCGCGCAGTAGCAACAGCTGTTGTTCGATAGGCTGATGGTCTGTGGCTGGAATCAGGCGCTGGAGCCCCGCTAGCGGTTCCAGACTGAGCAGCATCTGGCTGTGGGCAACGAGGCCCAGTTCCGCGTTCCCGCTGGCAATGAACTGGAAGGCCTGAGCCACGTTGTCACCACGCACGAGGCGGTATGTGGATTCCACATCTGCGCTCTTGCTGCCTAGCCACGCCAGCGCGCTGCTACCGTAGGGGGCCAGCCGTGCATTGGCGATGGCCAGGCGCTGGCCCGTACTGGCTGCCAGCGCCTGGTCCAGGCTATAGCTCGCCGGTAAGTCCGGTGCCCACAGCACCAGTCGGCCCCGTGCATAGGTGCGTCGGCTGGCGGGCACCCCAAAGCCCTCGGCCTCAAGACGGGTGGGGCGCAAACGGTCTGCGGCCAGGAACAGTTCATAGGGCGCGCCGTTTACAATTTGTGCGTAGTGACGGCCGGTGGAGCCGCTCGCCGGACTGATGCGATGTCCGGTTTGTGCCGTAAAGTCTGCGGCCAGTGCCTTGAGCGTGGGTGCGAAGTTGCTGGCCACGGCGACGCGCACCATATCGGCCTGCAGGGGGTGGGGCAGCAGGGCGAGCAGCAGGGCACCGCTGCAGATTGCGGCACGCAACATGCTTAAGTGTCCGTATCCGCGGCCAGCCCCTCGCCCTCAAAAGCCGGATGAAAATACACGCTGGCACCCAGGTCTCTGGGCGCCGTGCCTTGTAAGGGCTTAATCAGCAGCTCGCTGCCGGGTGGATGCCAAAGCGTTTCCAGTCCCAGGGTGGCGGCGGGTACAAAGCCGAAATCGCCGTAGAAAGCACTGTCACCCTGCACAAAGACCGCTTCTGCGCCCGTATCGCGGGCGGCGCTGAGTCCGGCACGCAGCAGGCGTGTGCCCAGGCCCTGGCCTCTTGCTGCCGGCGTTACCGCTACCGGCCCCAAACCCAGCAAGCGCGCTTTTGGGCGCGCCGGGCAGCGCACGGGGGTGAACAGTAGAAAAGCCAGCAGGCCAGCAGCCTGCTGCGCCACCATGCCCAGATAGAGCCGGGAGGACTGGCGCAACGTACGGACCAGGCGGGCTTCGAAGTGACCGGGAAAGCTGGCTTTGAGCAGCACATCCAGTGGCTGCGCATCCTCGGGCTGTTCCAGGCGAATAAGGACGTCTTTCATGCAGCGCATTGTGCAGTGGCCGGCGCGTTAGCGCCAAACCTTTTTGCATCCTTGGCAGCCCGCGGGCGCTTAACTAAGTGGGCTGCAGGCCGTCCGGCAGCGTTTCGATAAAGGCCTTGATCTCATCGCGCACGCGTCGGTAATAGGGCAGCGCGTCCGCTTCCGTGGCTGCGTCTTGGGCGAATTTGGGCGGATCATCAAAGCCCACATGCAGCACCCGTGTGCGGGCCGGGAAAATGGGGCAGTGTTCATGCGCATGGCCGCAGACGGTCACCACATAATCAAAAACCTGCCCCTCCAGTTCGCGCGTTGTTTTGCTGTGATGGCGGCTGATATCGATGCCAATTTCGGCCATCACCTGCACCGCCAGAGGGTTGAGTCCATGCTGTTCCGTGCCCGCCGATGCGCAGTCTATAAGCTCGCCGCGCAAGGCCCGGCACAGGCCCTCGGCCATTTGGCTGCGGCAGGAATTGCCTGTGCAGAGAAACAGCAGACGGATCGGTGTGTTCATAACGGGCTAGCGATAGCTGGCGGCGGTGATGAACTGGGAGAAACGCTCACACCAGACAATCACGCTGCTGTAGTCATCGGGGTTCAGATCCGCGGGCAAGGCCACCTCAAAATTATTGAAGCTGGTGATGGGAGCGGCTTCGCGCATGCTGCCCTTCAGGCGCATGAAGTCTGCTTCTGTCTCCACAAACTGCGGTGAAAAGTAGAGGCGATAGTCTGGCCCCGGCGCGAGCTTGCCCGTCATGAGCACGGTGCTATCGTCGATATAAACCGTGCCTTCGCCCCAGTGCAGCAGATCGCTGTCCTCTAGATCGCGCACAAACTCACCGCGATAGCGTGCATCGGTGGCTTTGGCCTGGAGC
>JAOZKI010000075.1 GCA_029935455.1 Lysobacterales bacterium
AATGGCGCATAACTGCCACATTAGATGCGTCCGAGTATATCTCTACTTCTTCGATCTTCATGCGATGTGGGCCACGTAACGCCCCGATAAGGGGCAATTGCTTGCATGCGAGAATCGCGAAGCCGCATGCGAGGAATTGTCCCAGCGAACGGAGTGAGCGAGCTTGATCGGTTTGTTAGGTGACATTGCCTAAAACTACCCCAGAATTACAGGAATACTAACTAAAAAACAAAAATAGAATATTGGAAGCATATCCCAATACCCATAGTTTTGCTGTTTTGAGAACCTGCGTAATGACTTGAAAATGCATAAAGAATAAACAGCTAAATATGAACCCGCAAAAAGACTAGCCTTTGTTGCTGAGACTATAGGCTTTTCAGTAAAGCCTGCCCCAAATCCTAAGTACATTGCGAGAGCGAACAAGGTTATAGGTATAAGTACAACTCCACCGATTAATAGACTGAAATTCCTGACGAACCATGTGTTCACGCTTGGCACCTAACTATTAATTAGTTGGTTGGGGGCGCTTTTGTCTGAACGACGCCCGGTTTTTGTTGCTTCTATGCCTCATGGCCCCCACTAACCCCCGATTATTTTTGCGTTTGCTGCTGTGTTATTTGAGTTGGTTTCTTTGTTTGTAGCTTAGTTCTTACGTCACAAAGTGCAAGTTACTGTCCATTTCGCCTCGATTTTTGTTTTAGCGTGGGGCGCTATGAATTGGGAGCAAACGGGATGAGTTCGGTACGACTGTTGGATCGGGTCCGCGCAGCCATCCGCGTGCGGCAATACAGCTATGCGACGGAGAAGGCCTACACGGACTGGGTGCGCCGCTTTATTTTGTTTCATAACAAACAACATCCGGCAGAGCTTGGCAAAGAGGCCATTGAGGCGTTTCTGACCCACCTGGCGGTGGTGCGCGGGGTAGCCCCGGGCACGCAGAATCAGGCCTTGCAGGCGCTGCTGTTTCTCTATCGCCAGGTGCTGGAGATCGAGCTGCCCTGGCTCGACCAAGTGGTCCGCGCCAAACCGCAGCGGCGCATGCCGGTGGTTCTGAGCCGCGCGGAAACGCTGCGCTTGCTGGCGGCAGCGCCGCCACGCCAGGCCCTGCCGCTGGCGCTGCTCTATGGCGCCGGCCTGCGCACTGCCGAATGTCTCGCCCTGCGCGCCGGGGATGTGGATTTTTCCCGCGCTACCTTGCGCATCCATGCGGGCAAAGGGGGCAAAGACCGCATGAGCATGCTGCCTGAGCAGTTGGCCGCAGCGCTCAAGCGTCAAATGGCGCGCGTGCGTTTACTGCACCAGGAAGACCTGGAACGCGGGCACGGCCAGGCACGTCTGCCAAGGGCCCTGCAGCGCAAGCTGGGCAAAGCCACGCAGCGTTTCTGCTGGCAGTATCTGTTTCCCAGCGAGCTGCGCTCGGAAGATCCGCAGGATCCGGGTCACTTCTACCGCTGGCACGTGCACCCCTCCACCCTGCGCAAGGCCCTGGCCCGCGCCCGGCAGCGGGCGGGCATTGATAAACGCGTGACCTGTCATACGCTGCGCCATTCTTTTGCCACCCACCTGCTGGAGGCAGGGACCGATATCCGCACCATTCAGCAGCTGCTGGGTCACAGTGACCTTCGCACCACCATGATCTACACGCATGTGGTGCGTCGTGGTGCCTGCGGTGCCCTGTCGCCCCTGGACCAGACACCGACGCCCCTAGCGGGCGGCCAGTAAGCGACGCTGGCGCTGCAGCGTGCGCCAGCTGGCCCGTGCCACACTTAAGTCCGGCTCCGGCCGGCCCCGCTCCCCCAGCGCCACCAGCTGCTCGTAATACCAGTACATGACGGCGAAACCGCTGACGGCCCGAAGCGACAGGCTCCGGTTCATAAAGGACAGCCAGCCGGGCAGCAGCGCCAGCTGCTGTTCAAAGCGCGGCAACTCCCCGGCGCCGCCCAGCAACTGGGCCGGGCCATCGGTCGCCACACACAGGGGCCGGCCGAGACCGATCACGTCCGCTGCGCCACCGCTGAGCGCCTGCTCCATGGCATCCCGGCGGCGAAAGCCGCCGGTCACCATCAGGGGAATGTTCACTTCCGCCTGCATGGCCAGGGCGAAGTCCACAAAGTAAGCCTCGCGGGCCAGCGTGGATGCCTTTACCCCCTGTTGGGCCACCGGTTCCAGACCCTCCATATCCAGCAGCCGGGGCTGCTCGTAGGTGCCACCGGAAATCTCGATCAGGTCCACGCTGGCGGCTTCCAGCCAGCGCGCCACCTGCAGACTGTCGCTAAAAGCAAAGCCGCCCTTTTGAAAATCAGCGCTGTTGAGCTTTACCGCCAGGGGAAAGGCGGGGCCCACTTCGGCACGCACCGCTGCTACCGTCTCCAGCAATACCCGGGCCCGGTTTTCCAGGCTGCCCCCATAGCGGTCCTCCCGCAGGTTCGTGCGCGGGCTGAGAAAGGATGAGAACAGGTAACCATGGGCGGCATGCAGCTGCACACCGCTGAAGCCCGCAGCCTGACAGGCCCGGGCTGCGCGGGCGAAACGCGCCGGCAAGGCCGCCACCTCCGCCTCGGTGAAGGGCACCGGCTCTCCGAACTGACCACCGGGCAGGCCCACGCGCACGGCGCTCGGCGCCTGGGGGCGTGGGTTGATCGGTTTCATGGTCTGCCGGCCCGCGTGACTCAGCTGCACCCAGCAGTGATTACCGGCCCGGGTGGCAGCCGCCGCCCAACGCGCCAGTGCCGCCGCCTGTTCGCCAGCTGGCTCACGATCGATAATCACATTACCGGGCCGTTCCAGGTGGTCCGCGTCAATCTGTACATTACCGGTCAGCAGCAGGCCCGCACCGCCGTCGGCCCACAGTCCGTAAAGCTGCTCCAGCGCCGGGCCAGGCACGCCAGCAGCCGTGGCCAGGCCTTCCGTCATGGCAGCCTTGGCCAGCCGGTTGGGCAGCACCGCACCGCAGGGCAGCGCGAGCGGCTGCGCTAATAACTCATTCATGGCTCATCCTCCTGCGCGCAGCATAGCGCAGCCCGGGCCACGGACCCAGCAAGCTCTGGTAGCATGCGCAAGCAGCGAACACACAGAAGGACAACACGATGGCAAACATCGGTCGTAAAGCAGACACCTGGGGCTCCCGTTTTGGTTTTCTAATGGCTGCCGTAGGCTCCTCCGTGGGCCTGGGCAATTTCTGGCGCTTCCCCTACACGGCGGGGGAAAACGGCGGCGGTGCATTTATCGTGCTGTATCTCGTGTGCGTGGTACTGGTGGGCCTGCCCCTGCTCATGGCCGAGTATGCCGTGGGCCGGAAATCCGGCACCTCAGCCATCGAGGGCATCGAGCAGCTGGCGCGCCATGAGGGGCGCAGTGGTGCCTGGGGCGTCACCGGCTGGGTGGGCACCTTTACCAGCTTCTTTATCCTGAGCTTCTATCTGGTGATCTCCGTGTGGCTGATCGCCTTCCTCATGCAGGCGCCCACCGGGGTCTTTAGCGGCATGGACGCAGCCGCCTCCGCCGCCAACTTCACCAACACTATCGGCCAGGGCGACGGCGCGCTGGCGCGTAAATGGGGCATTCTCGGGCTGCTGGGTCTGCTGCTGGCGGCCAATGTCTGGGTGGTGGGACGCGGCGTGAAAGGGGGTATTGAAAAAGCCGCCACGCTGCTCATGCCGGTGTTCTTTCTCATGCTGCTGGCGGTGGTGGCCTACGCGGTCACCCAGGGTGATCTGGCGCGCACCATCAGCTTCCTGTTCGAGCCCAAGTGGGCCGATGTGGGCTTTCGTACCTTTCTCTCAGCCCTGGGACAGGCGTTCTTTTCCATCGGCATCGGCGTGGCTCTGATGATCACCTACGGCGCCTATCTTGATCGCGACAGCAACATTCCCAAATCGTCCGCCATCGTCGTGACCACGGACAGCTTCGTGGCGCTGATCGCAGGCTTTGCCATCTTCCCCATCGTGTTTATGGCCGGTCTCGACCCGGCCGGCGGACCGGGCCTGTTCTTTATCTCTATGCCGGTGGCCTTCGGTGCCGTGCCCGGTGGCGCCCTGTTTGCGACCGTGTTCTTCGCGCTGGCCCTGTTTGCCGCCTTCACCTCCTCCATCTCGCTCATGGAGGTGTCCGTTTCCTGGCTGGAAGAGCGCGAGGGCGTCACCCGCTTTGGCGCTGCCATGGGCATCGGCGTGGCCCTGTGGCTGATTGGCGCCGCGCACGTATTCTCCCTGGACTATCTGGATTTCCTCGACTTCATCACCGAGGGTCTGCTGCTGCCCCTGGGCGGCCTGCTTATGGCCCTGTTTGCCGGCTGGGCCGTGCGCCGCGAGACGCTTACCAGTGAGCTGGGGGATGGCCGGGTCATGGACCTCTGGCGCCTGTTGATTCGCTGGTTCGTGCCCGGCTTCGTTGCCTTCGTGCTGGTCTTCGGCTTCCTGGACAAGATTCAGGATCAGTACGGCGTGGCCCTGCCTGCCCTGCTTACCAGCTTCCTGGGCCCCAACGGCTGAGCCAAAGCGCCGGCGCCGCCCCGGCGGCGCTGGCGTCTATTCTTCCTGGGGAATGTAGAGAATCACCTCTGCGCCCTGCTCGCTCGCGATAAACTCCTTCAACTGCACATAGAAGCCCTGATAGGGGGCAATGCGCTGGTCAAAGCCGGGCGTGCCGGTGGCCGTGATGGGCAGGTAGGGGTTGGAAGCCAGCGCCTGGGGATCGTAGACATAAACCGTGCCTTCGGCCGGATTCAGCCCCTGATTCCGAAACAGCTCCACCACGTCCACGCCGCTGGGTGGGTCAATCACCTCTATCACGAGATTATTGACGTCGAAAGCCCGGGGATACAGATTACTGACCATGACAAAGGGCTTGTCACTCACATCTGTGTTCGCCGGCTTCAGTTCCACCGGCGCAAAGCGTCGCACATTCGCGCCCAGACCCGCGTTGGCGACCGCCGTAAATTTTGCGTCATCGGCGTTGACCGCCGCGCCGCGACCATTGGGATCGCTGTCAATGCCGAGAAAACTCGGGGTGCCGTTGCTGCTACCCAAACCATCGGGGATGGCGAAGTAGCGCCGGTCTGCATAGATCACCAGGAAACTGTTCCGTAGCACGTCGTCCGGAATGACACCGTCCGTAACCACCTCCGTAAAGGTGCGGTCCGGATTGGTCTGGCTGCGGTCATAGCGATAGAGGCGGATCAGGCTGCGGTCGCCAATGGTGACATTGGCGCCATTGATGGTGCCGCCAAACAGTTCGCCGTAGGTGGTCCCCTGAGGCAGATCGCAGGGGATGCTGATAAGGCTGTATTTGCGGTTCACCAGGCGCTGGCCGAAACCACAGGGATACTGATAGTACACGGCCCGCTGTGCGGCCTCATTGGCAAACCAGAGCGCTTCGCGTGTGAGACGGATATCGAGGCCCAGATCGGCCAGATCGTCATCACTGGTATTACCCACGTTGCCATCCCGCAGATCCTGCTTAACGTCCAGCAACACCGCATCGCCGGTATCCGAGCCAGTAGCCGGGTCATCACTCAGCGGGTCACGATAGATCGTGGCGCCAGAGGGAATCACACCGATCGCGGCTGGCTGACTGCCAGACACATCCCCACCGTTGCTGGCGTAGATTGACGGTTGCAGCACATAGTTGCGTGTGCCACCGGTCTCGTCAATGCGCCAGCTACGGGCGTTGCTCTTGCTGGAACCGAGCACCAGCGTGCCAGAGAGCGACACCTCCTGGCCCAACTGATCCGTATTAGCATCACCCGCGAGCCAGACAAGATTGTCAAAACCATCACCGTTCGTTTGTGCCTCACGTTTGTCGATAATCAGCAGCTTGCCAGGGCTACTGTCCGTGCCGGGTGCGCCCGCCAGCGCATAGGGATTACCCGCCGTCACGGCGAAGCCCAGGTTCTGCCCCGGCTCGGTGCCCTCCACATAACCCAGCAGTTCAACGCCATTGTTGGTTTCCGTGTCCTCAGACAGATCGTAGCTGTAGAGCGCTACCAGGCCCACATCACAACCCGCAGCTAAGGGTGTCTGGTTCTTGCAGTCGGGCAGATAGTTATCCTGGGCCACAGCGTTCGTGCCCGAATCATAGGTCGGTGCGCCACCAACCAGTAAATATTTGTCATCATCCGGTGCAATGCGACTGATCGATACGGCTGAACCGAATTCTTGATCCTGCTGCGGTTGCGGTGGATAACGACGCCCCAGCCGACCCACCACGCCAACCAGCCCCTTGGGTGCCCAGATGCCCTGATCATCCACCGCATAGAGGTAGAACGCACCACTGTTATCCAGCCGCAGGGGCGGCTGCGAGGTCAGGATTGAGCCGGGAGCGCCGATCATGAGTACATCACCGCTGGCCGAAGCCACCGTACCAAACCGGCCCAGTGCGCAAGACGCGACGCGCGGTGCGGCCAGGGCCTGATCGTAGCTGTAACGCATGCTGGTGTAATCCAGCTTGTAGATAAAAATCGTGCACAGCGGCGAGTTGATCACAAACGCCCAGGGTCCGGCAGCGGTAATACTGGTGCCTCCGACGGGCACAGTCTCACCGGCGATCACTTCTTCCGTAAGCACTTCGCGCGCGAGACGCGCTGGCTCGGCCGCGGCCAGGAAAGTGGGCAGCGTGGCCAGAAAAATCAGCAGCGGTGCAACAAGACGAGGCTTCATAGGCGTATCTGCGACTGAGGTTCATTCATTGCCCAGCGTACCCTTGCCGCCCGCATGAATCCAAAACCCGTGGTTGGTTATGTTCTAAAGCGCGAGTGTAACAGCTTGCACCTGCTTCAGGACCGCTTAATCAGACGCTGCGCGCACAGCAGCGTCGCCAAGCCGCACCGGTGCTGGACCGCCCCCGATAGCTGAACTTAAAAGGCTGGCACACCGCACGGAGACCCGGTAAGGCACTACTCCACCTGCGGCACCCAGAGGGTGGCATCGGGAGCCAGATTGAGGGATAGACCCTGCAGTTTCACGTAGAAACCCTGATAGGGCTGGATGCTGGTTGCAAAGCCTGGTATCGCCGTGGCCACCACCGCTTCATAGGGATTTGAAGCCAGCGCCTGCGGATTGTAGACATAAACGGCTGCCTCCACCGCATTGGTGGACGCCGCCTCCCACAGTTCGAGCAGGCCCGCGGCGCCGCCCGACAGCTCAATAAGCACATCTTTGAGTTCAAACGCTCGCGGATACTGATTGCTAATCATCACAAAGGGCTGAGCGGTCACATCCACACCGCTAGGCTTTAGCGGTACCGGCGCAAAACGGCGCACGGACGGTGACAGATCGTCCAGAGCGGGTGAGCCGCTAAAGATGCTCGCATCGCGTGCTGCCCCACGACCGTAGGCGTCGGCATCCAGTCCCTTAAACAGCGGCGGCTGGTCTGCGGGGCCCAACGCTCCGGGAATGGCAAAATAACGCCGGTCTGCATAAATCACCAGGAAGCTGTAGCGGTCAAGGCCATCAGGGATGGGACCGTCGACCAGCACCTCGGTAAAGCTGCGGTTGGGGTTACTCGCACTGCCTACCCGGTCGTAGCGGTACAGGCGAATCTCTGTCTTGTCGCCGATGGTTACCGGATCCGTGGGGTCGTTCACCACGCCACCGAACACCTCACTGTAGCGGGTATTCGGAGGCAGATCGCAGGGGATACTGATGAGGCTGTATTTGCGGTCCACCAGGCGCTGGCCAAAGCCGCAAGGAAACTGGTAGTAGAACGCACGCCCCTCCGTGCCTGCCAGCGGGTTCAACGGCGCAGCCTCTCCAATTGTGTTGCCCGCCTCGCGGTTCGCAAACCACAGCGTTTCACGTACCAGACGGATGTCTTCTCCAATATCCTCAATGCCCGTGGCCGGCGCTGGCGGGTTCGGCGGCACGGGGATGAGATTGCTGGCAATATCGGCAATCACATTAATTTCGATGGCATCGCTGGTCAGCACGTCATTGATCGGGTCACGAAAAATGTTGGCGCCAAAAGTCAGCCGTCCAAAACTCGCCGGCGCGCGGCCCGAAACATCGCCACCATCACTGGGGTAGTTCTGATTCACCGGCGTGTAGCTGCGCGGGTTTGCGCTGCCGCTAATGGTCCAGGTACGGGCCGTGGTCTTGCTGGCACCGAACAGACGGTCCCCCGACAGGGACACCTCCTGTCCCAGCTGGTCCGTGGCGGGTAAGCCGCCGGTTGCCGTGCCCAGCAGCGCATCAATAGCACCAAACCCACGGCTGGCCTGCGCTGCGGTTGGCGCTGTCGCAACCAGGTTTGGCACCGCCAGGGCACTGGTCGCATCGATCACATAAAGCCCGCCTACTCTGGGGCCGCTGCCATTACCGGCGGCCGTGCTGCCGGGCGCACCCACCAGCACATAGGGATAGCTCACGGTGACTGAAAAACCAAACTGCTGTAGACGTTCCGTGCCTGTCTCCCAGCCCAGCAACGTAAGGCCGTTATTGGCCGGGCCGGCATCCTGGCCGCCGCCCTGGTTAGGACCGGTCGCATCAAAGGCCGCGTCATATTCGTAGATCGCCACCAGCCCGCGGTTACAGTTGGCATAGCCAGGCGCACTGACATTGGTCTCATTCTCACAATCGAACTGCGCCGGGTTGCCAGACCCGCTGGCTGGCCAGGGGGGACCGTTTGCCGTATTGCCCGGGCCGAGCACCACATTGGCATCGGCGTTCGCGTTCGGGCCCGGGTCATAACCGGGCGCCCCAATGGCAACCAGGTATTTGTCCGCCTGACCGGGAATCGCAGCAATGGAAAGGGAGGCGCCAAACAGCTGGCCCAGCTGAGTCTGCGGCGCAAAGCGTCGACCAAAACGTCCCACCTGATCCTGCTGACTCGTATCCTGCTGGTTATCAATGGCCGGGTCGTTGATAAAGGCCGCCGGCTCTTTCAGTTCCCAGTCGCCCGTGTCAGTCAGACCATAGATAAAGACCGCGCCGTTACCGGGACTAACAAAATCACCAATGCTGTCACCACGTGCCATCTGCGTGCCCAGGGCACCGATCAGTAGCACGTCACCGGCCGTGGACGACACGGTTCCAAACTGTCCCTGCTGGCAGGACGTGTTGTTGCCCGGGGTGGTAATCTCCTGGGCGAACTCATAGCTCATGCTGCTGTAATCCAGCTGATAGATGAATACGGTGCAGCGCGGCGAGTTGGTGACAAAGGCCCACGGACCAGAAGCGGCCACACTGGATCCACCCGTGGCCCGCTGGCCAGAGGGTGCGTTTGAAGCGGCAGAAATTTCGCTGATCAGGGTGATGGGCGCCAGTCGGGCAGGCAGCGGCTCGCCGCCTGATGCGGCCAGGGGCGACCCCAGCAGGATACCCGTGAGCAGAAGGACAGCGGAACTACGCATAGCGGTTTACACCAACGTTTGAAACCGGTTGATCCCGGCCGCAGCACCCATGCCGGTTCTCAGCAACGCCTACGGCCCGTCTGATTTAAGTATAGCAGCCAGCCATTTGCCGCCTGCGGAATGACTTCCTGTCTGCGTGGCGCTGCCGGCCCGATAGCGTCTATTGGTCGCCCTGCTGCTCGATCACTTCGTCCAGTGCCTGGTCATCCGGCCCGGGATCGGCCGCGTTGAGGCAGGGACCGGAGCCGGGATCGCCGCAGGGTGAGGGCAACGGCTGGGCGCCGCTACCACGACTCAGCAACACCAGGGCGGGTGCGCTGTAAACTGCACCCCGGAGCAGTCTGCGACGTTGATCATCAACGGACTTCTTAGTGTTATCGGTGCCCTCTTTTTTCACTGACCGAGCCTTTGGGAACGAGAAAGACAATATACCGCAAAGCCAGCGGGCGCATCAGTGTTTTCCTATGACGGACCCGCACGGGCTTTAGCTAGGCAACTCCTGCACCGCGCGGTGGGCCTGCAGCACGGCCTCCTCCAGCATGGCGCGACCGCCAGCATCGGAATTGGCAATGGCAATGCGTCCGAAGGTCTTGCGTCCGCGCACGTGCGGGCGCCGTTCATCATTGCGCCCGCCCAGCCAGGGGTCGCCAAAGCTCCAGTAGCCATCCGCATAGCCGTGGGCCCAGCGGTTGACCGTAATGGCCGCGATATCGCGGGCCGGATCAAAATCGGTACCTGTCAGCAGGTCCGCCAGCTGTGCCCGCGTGGCCCGCTCCATGGTGCTGAAGGGGGTCGCCAGCAGCTCATAGCGACCCAGGCGCCGCTGCTCCCGCACGGGTAGCCCTTCGCGATCCCGATGGGGAAAGCGCTCCATATGCACGATCATGGGCTGATCCGGATCATCCGGAAACTGCTGACCGCCATAGCTGACCGGGAAGTCCAGCATCAGCTTGGGATAGTAGCTGCCGGAGGATACGGCCCCGCCAATGCCCAGCTCGGCGAAGGCCCGCCAGTTACGCAGCAGCACATTGGTATAGAGAATCGGCGCGCGCACCGGCATGGCCAGCGCCTCGCGCTGGCCCGCGGGCAGCTCCGGGCACAGAGAGGGAATAATGGCATTGAAGCAGGCCAGCACGCAGTGACGGGCGCGCACGCGATAGGCCTGACCGCCCTGCACATAGGTCACCTGCACCTGCTCCGCCTGAGCCGGTGTGCCCTCATGACGCACCCGGACCACGGTGCTGTTCAGACGCATGCGCACGGGCCAGTCCGCTTGATCCAGCTGGCTGTAGTCAAAGCGCGCACCAACCACGTCCTCGGCGCTGCTACCCGGCGCCACCGCGGGAATCATGCCGCGCACCAGCAGCCGCGCCACCGTTGCATTGCCGTCAGGGAAATGGTGGATGTAGGGCTCATCATCCTCGTAGAAGGCGAAGCCGGTGGCACCGGAACCGGGTAAGCCAGCCCAATTGAGGGCGTCATCGGCGGAGATGTCTTCAATGCCGCCGGTAAAGTCCAGGGCCAGATCGCGCAGGATGTCGAACACCTCCGGCTCCGTAATGCCCAGATGACGTTCCAGGAACGTGCGATAGCTGATCTCGTAGAGGTAGGCTTCTTCTTCCTCCTCACTCATGCCCAGCTGGTTTTCATCGACGGTGAGCAGATGCAGCATTTGCGCGCGCGCGGCGGGGCTGATGGGCATGGCCGCCACCGCTTCCTCGGGCGTCTGACCGGGCGCCATGGGTATATAACGCAAAGGCCCCAACTCCTGCCGCGCCAGCCCATGGCTTCCCCACTGCTCAGTAGCAAAATGCACTGCCGGTGCCAGACCGTGACGCAGGAAGAACTGCTGGTCGTAGCTATTACCCAGCCGGTCCACATCGATGCCGAGATCGCGAATGAACTGCTTCACCAGGGGCGGATAAAAGGAAGGCTCGGACAGGGACTGACTGCCGGCGTAGCCAAGAATGGTCTGCCCGTCGAGCGTAAACTCGTTGCGCTGGGCATGACCGCCGAAGTCGTCATGATTGTCCAGCAACAGCACCCGCGCGCCGGGTTGTTGCTGCAGATAAAAGTGGGCCGCCGCCAGGCCGCTGATACCCGCCCCGACCACCACCAGATCATAGGCTTGGGCATCCGGTTCCAGTACGGGACCCCAGTCCGTGCGTCCCGCGCGCGCCAGTTCATGGGCCACATCGAAGGAACCGGCGTGATCGCCGCGCAGCCCCGTTAGAGCCGGCGGGTAATAGAGCGCCCCTTGCTGCTCCGCCGCCAGTACCTGCTCGGCCAGCGCGCGCCCCGGCACGAAGCTCGCCGCGGCCGCGGCGCCCAGACCATGCAGCAGGTCACGACGTGCGATGCGCTGGCCCATACCCAATTCACGATCGGTCTTTTTCACTGGCTTTGCTCCTGTAGCGGCAGGCAGCGGCAGGACCATGCCCGGCCCGACGGGTAGATACCTAGTTACGCTTGAAGGTCAGGTAGGCCTTACGGACCGTTTCGATCACTTCCCAGGTGCCGCGGCTGTTCTCATCAAAATACACCGTGTCGCCGGCGCGTATGTCCAGCGTCTCACCCTCTTCCGGATGAAAGCGCGCATGGCCTTTCACAAAGGAACTGATTTCCGCATCCATGATCTGGCGCGTCCAGGTACCCGGTGTGCACTCCCAGATGCCCGCCTCGGAACCATCGTCGTGTTCATTAATAATAAGACCACGCAGCTGCGAAACGGTCTCGGAAATGGGCAGTTCCACCGGACCCCAGTCATCCAGTTCAGCGGACGGAATATCCGCCACTGCCTTTACCTGTTTGATGCTCATTGATTCTTAACCCCTGTCTGTGGTGTGTTACTCACCCCGGATGGGGCGAAGCAACACCCTACAGGCTGCGCGCGCTCAGGAACAGGGGCAGCGCCCCAGGCCCGGGC
>JAOZKI010000023.1 GCA_029935455.1 Lysobacterales bacterium
GAAGGCGGCGGCGGCCCCGGCGTTGGCCCCTTGTGCTGCGGCGAACACCTGGCCCCCTATTTGCCCGGCCATGGACTGGTAGACCTGGGCGGCACCCATGCCCGCAACCACGCGGTGGCGGCAGCACCTTTCGGCAGCGCGGGCATTTTGCCCATTAGCTGGGCTTACATCACCATGATGGGGCCCGCCGGTATGAAGAAGGCCACCCAGGTTGCCATCCTGAGTGCCAATTACATCGCCCGCCGGCTGGAAGGCGCCTATGACGTGCTGTATACGGGTCGCAACGGCCGCGTTGCCCACGAGTGCATCATTGATCTGCGCCCCTTCAAACAGCAGTGCGGAATCAGCGAGGAAGACGTGGCCAAACGTCTGATCGACTATGGTTTCCATGCACCCACCATGAGCTTCCCGGTGCCCGGTACACTCATGATTGAGCCCACGGAAAGTGAATCGCTGGCCGAATTGGACCGCTTCTGCGAGGCCATGCTGGCCATTCGGGAAGAGATCGAGGCGGTCAGCGATGGGCGCTGGCCAGAAGAGGATAACCCGCTGGTGAATGCGCCCCACAATGCCACGGACCTGATCCGCAGCTGGGATCATCCCTATGACCGGGGTTCCGCGCTGTTTCCTACCCAGGCCTGCTGGAACGCCAAATTCTGGCCCTTTGTTGCGCGCGTGGACAATGTGCATGGCGACCGCAACCTGATCTGCAGCTGCCCGCCCATGGATGTGTGGATGGATGAAGATGCCGCCTAGCGCGGCCTGATGATAACGGCCGGTGCTAACCGGCTGTTCACCCGCTTCGTGCGAGTCTTGGCCAGTGACTGAGCTATCCCGCAATGCACCTCCTCAACTGACCGTTTGGTATGACAGCGCCTGTCCCCTGTGTCTGCGGGAAATCCGGTTCATGCGCCGGCTGGACCGACGCCAGGCCATCAATTTTGTCGATATCCTGAAGGACGAAGCCTGCCCCCTGGATCCCGCCGAACTGCTGGCACGCTTTCATGCACGGGAAGCCGGCGGCGAGCTGCTGTCCGGCGCCGCAGCCTTCGCCGCCATGTGGCGCGCCATACCGTTGCTACGCCCGCTCGGCTTGGCCGCACGCTGGCGTCCCGTGGCCTGGCTGCTAGAACAGGCCTACCGCGGCTTCCTGCGCCTGCGCCCGCGGCTTCAGCGCCTTATGCGTCCGGCGCACTAGGCGCATCCAGGATAAGCTCCCGCGCCGGTTCGCGGCGATTATAGTGGGACGCCATGACCCGCCCGTAGGCACCGGCATTGGCAATCAACAGCACGTCTCCCTCCTCACTGGGCGGCAGGTAGCGCTGCTCTCCCAGCACATCACCGGACTCACAGATGGGGCCAACCACCGTGTAGCACTCGGTGGACGGCAGCTGCGGACGCGACAGATTAACCATATCGTGGAAAGCACCATACAGCGCAGGTCGCAGCAGTGAGTTCATACCCACATCCGCACCCAGGTAGGCGTACTGCGCTTTGGCCTTGGTCTGGGTCACACGTGCCAACAGGACGCCCGCCTCAGATACCAGGTAGCGCCCGGGCTCCAACCACAGGGAGACCTGCTCTGGCAGGTCGAGGGCTAGCAGCAAGTCATCCAATCGGCTCAGGTCAAAGGGGGCCTCGTCACGTCGCTCCGGAACACCCAATCCGCCGCCCAGGTCGATGACCCGCACCTCGGGAAAATCCTTGAGCAGGGGAAGAAACTGCTCAAGCTGCTGCGCCCAAACCGAGGGATCACGCACGCCACTGCCGCTGTGCGCATGCAGACCGGTGACCCGAATATTCAAGCGCTGAACCAGCTCCAGCACCGCCGGTATCTGATGCAAGGGGATACCGAATTTAGACGCCTCGCCCATGGTCACCACCTTGCGATGATGACCATGGCCGGAGCCCAGATCCAAACGCAGAAACAGCGAACGCCCCTGCAGAAGATCGGGCCAGGCTTGCAGCGGATAGAGACTGTCAATGGTCAGCTGCACACCGTTGGCCAGCACCGCCTCGTAGTCCTCCCGGGACGCAAAATTCGGCGTACACAGCAGACGCTGTGGATCCAGTCCGGGAACCTCCCGTAGCACGTGCGCCACCTCTCCCGGGGACACGCATTCAAAGCTCACTCCCTCGGCATAAAGCGCACGCAGCACAGCGGGATGGTCGTTGGCCTTCATGGCATAGAGCACGCGGTCAATTGAGCGCAGGCTCTGTAAGCGTCGAGCGGCTTGCCGAATTTCGGGTAAGTGATAGACATAGGCTGGACCGGCCTGCGCCAGCGCCAGGAGATCTGCGCGACGGCGCTCCCACCAGGGCGGCGGCTGCGCCACGGGCGTCGCTTTCAAAGTGGACCAGCTGGGACCAAAAGCTTCGTGCTGCCCCGCCGTCGCGCTGATGAGTTTGGCATGCAGGCTTTGCACCAGGCGATCGCTCTGGGCCGCATCCACCACCACGGTAAAGTTCAGATCGTTAGCAGACTGGGTGACCATGTGTACCGTGCGGTCCTGAAACAGATCGAAGGCATCACCAAGACGCCCAAGCAGGGTTCGAATGGCGTTACCCACCAGGCTGACAGCCACGCAATTGTTACGCAGTTGGACCGTACATAGCTGGGACAGGGCGTGCAGGCAGGCATCCAGTTCGGCGGTCATGCTATGACCCGGCCGCAGCGGATCCAGACTGATCGTGACACTGGACTCAGAGGTCGAAATGAGATCGACCGACAGACCATGGCGCTTGAACAGCCCAAAGGCCTCCGCCAAAAAACCCGGCTGATGCCACATGCTCGGGCTCTCCATGCTAATGAGGGTGATATTACGACGGCTGATCACCCCCTTGATCAGGCCCTCCGTATCGGCGGATCGCGGCCCGACCAGCGTGTGCTGGGCCTGTGGCTGGCCCGTGTCTCGAATACTCAGCCTGATGCCATGTGCTTTCAGCGGCGCAATGCAGGGCGGATGCAACACTTTAGCGCCCATGGCGGCAAATTCCTGCGCCTCGCTGTAGCTAAGCTGGCGTAAAAGGCGCGCCTCTGGCACCTGCGCCGGATCGGCGCTGAAAACGCCGGGAACATCGGTCCATATCTCCAGCTCTTGCGCTTCCAGGCGTGCTGCCAACAGCGCCGCGGAGGTGTCCGATCCGCCCCGTCCTAGCAGCCAGGGGCGCCCGTCCGGACCCGCTACCTGGAACCCCTGGGTGATATGTAACGGCCCCAGCGCTGCGAGCCGCTGCGCGAGATCGCGATCCACACTGGCGTCACAGTAGGCACTCAGTGGGCCCTGGCTCAGCGCCGGATCACAGGCAAGCAGCTCCAACGAGGCGCTGTAACAGCAGGGCTCTGCCAGCTGGGTCAGAATTTGTGCGCCCAGGGCCGCACTCAGGTCTTCGCCGCGCGCCTGCAGCTGGGCTGAGTGGGCGGCTGGGTCATCCAGGGGCTCGCGTAGATCCGCCAGCAAGGCCTGCCAGGCACGTTCAAAAGCCATATCCGGCGCCAAGGACAGACGGTTCAGCAAGGCCTCATGCTCATGCCGCAAAGCGCTAAGAATCGCCGTCACGCGCTGTCCCTGATCCCCGGCCGCGAGCGCCTCTAGTCGGTCGGTAACATCCTTAAGAGCAGACACCACCACCAGCACCCGACAACCGTCCCCCCGCGCACGCAGGACCTGCTGGGCAATGGTACGCCAGCGCGCCGCGCTGCTGACGCTGGTACCCCCGAATTTCATCACTCGCCAACTGCTGTCGACGTGGTTGCTGTGCGTATTCTGTGCCGTCACTTTGTCTGTTCCTCATACGAAAACGGCCTCCACTTGGGAGGCCGTTAGAAGCTGTTGCGTTGCCGGTTCGCAGTATCAGGCGCTCATGCTGGCTCGCAGTTTCTTCATGGCGTTGGCTTCGAGCTGGCGAATGCGTTCGGCTGACACGCCGTACTCGTTGGCCAGCTCCTGCAGCGTGGATTTGCCCTCGGACAGCCAGCGGCGACGGATAATATCGCGACTGCGGTCGTCCAGCTCATCCATACCCTGATAGAGCAGTCCGTTGTCATGGGAGGTCTGATCGGCCGCTTCCAGCGTCTGTTCCGGATTACTGACGCTGGTTTCCAGGTAGGCGGCCGGCGCCACCATGGGCTTGTCATCGTCATCAGCGCCGGTCAGATCAAAACCGATATCCTGTCCCGACAGGCGCGATTCCATTTCCAGCACAGTCTCAGGCTTCACCCCGAGATCGTTGGCCACGGTATGCACCTCTTCCATGTTCAACCAGCCCAGACGCTTTTTGGACTTGCGCAGGTTAAAGAACAATTTGCGCTGCGCCTTGGTGGTAGCGACCTTAACAATGCGCCAGTTGCGCAGGATGAACTCGTGCATTTCCGCACGAATCCAGTGCACAGCAAAGGAAACAAGGCGCACTTCACGCTCAGGGTCAAAGCGTTTGACCGCTTTCATGAGGCCAATATTGCCCTCCTGGATCAGGTCGCCCAGGTTGAGTCCGTAGCCCGCGTAGCCCTTGGCCACATGCACCACAAAGCGCAGATGAGCCAAAACCAGACGGCGCGCCGCCTCCAGGTCTTCCTCATCGCGATAGCGGGTGGCCAGGTCGCGTTCTTCTTCCAGAGTCAGCACCGGAATTTTGTAAACTTCCTGAATGTAAGCATCCAGGTTACCGGTGCCGGCAGGCGCCAGAAGATGGCTGGGTACGAGTGCTTTGCTCATGGGAACTCCTACAATCTAGCGCGCCATTGTACCAGTTTCGAGCACCAAAAGCGTCTACTCAGGCTGGTTCGAAGGCGCAAACTGTAAATGGTTTTCGCTGCCCTCTGGAGCGCGTTTTACCACCTACGTCTCATGTCTTCTATGACCACATTATAGAACGATGGTTCAAAAATTAGTGAAATTTTTTTATCTTTTTTTTCAATAGCTTATCGCCTACCCAGGGTGCCGCTTTCCGCCATGACGCGAAGATACTGCTGGACCGCAAACCAGGCCCCCAGCAGACCCAGCATCCCTCCAGCCAGCAGCAGCGTCAGGGTGGTGCGCAGGCTGAAGCCTTGTAAGCGGCCTTGCTGTCCATAGGACTCCAGTAAGCGGGCCAGCGGACGGTCCAGATATTCGAGCCCCAGGTTGACCAGAATCATGGCCACTACACCGCCCAACAGGCCGTACCAAAAGCCACTGTAGAGAAAAGGCTGCCGAATAAAGCCAGGGCGTGCTCCCACCAGCGACATGACCTCTATTTCTTCTGACCGCGCGGCCACATCCAGGCGGATCGTGTTGGCCACCACCACCATCACAGCCAGGGCGAACAACAGCACCAGCGTCGTTACCAGTGCCTCGCCAAGCTCAATAAACCGGCCGAGCCGCTGTAGCCATTGGCGGTCCAGTTCCACCGCATCCACCAGAGAGCGACCGAGCAAGGCCTCACTCAGCGCCTGCGCGCGCGCCTCCAGGCCGTCTCCGCCCACCGGCACCACCGTGATCACCCAGGGCAAGGGGTTGTCGTCCAGCGGCATCAAGGACTCAGAAAAACCAGACTGCTGCAGGAACTCCTGCATACTCTCCGCCGGACTCAGAGCCGCTACGCGCTCCACCGTCTCCAGCGCCCGCAGTTCGTCCATGAGTTCGTTAACTGACTGGGCGTTGGCTGCGGGCGCCATAAAGACGGACATGGCTCCCCACTGCTCCTCTTGCAGATCTACCCGTTCCAGATTCACCAGCGCCAGATGGAGCCCCTGAGGCAGAAGCATGGCAATGCCAATCACCAGCAGCGTCATCAGGGTTCCAGCGCGATGGCTCATCAGCGTGCCCAGGCTGGAGAAAAAACTGTAGCTATGGCGGCGCAGGGTGCCTCGAATACGCTGGCGCACGCGCCTGAGCAGGCTGCTCGTTGCCTTCATTGAGCAGCTCCTGGCGTCAGATCATCCACAAGCCGCCCCTGGGACAGGACCAGCACCCGCTGCCCCATGCGTCGAACCAGATCAAGATCATGAGAGGCAACGAGAATGGTCATACCGCGCGCATTGAGTTCACGAAAAAGCCGGAACAGTTCCCAGGAAAGTGTGGGATCCAGATTGCCCGTGGGCTCATCCGCCAGCAATACGGGTGGCATGCCTACGATGGCACGTGCCACCCCTACCCGTTGTTGCTCACCGCCGGACAAAGCCAGTGGCCAGGAACGTTCCCGGTCCTCCAGGCCAACCTTCTTCAGAGCCGCTCGGACCTTCTTGGCGATGTCCTGATAGCGCAAGCCGGCGATCATCAGGGGCAGCGCCACATTATCGAATACCGTCTTGTCAGGCAGCAGCTTATGATCCTGGAAAATCATGCCGGTCTGCTGACGCACATTCGGCGCCAGGCGCGCTGGTGTCTGACTCAGGTTGCGCCCATTAAGCACTACCTGGCCACGGGTCGCCGTCTCCAGCATAAGCAGCAGACGCAACAGGGTGCTCTTGCCGGCGCCCGAGTGGCCGGTCAGGAACACCATTTGTCCCTGCGGAATTTCGAAACTGAGTTCGGCCAGCGCTTGCTTGCCGCCCTCGTAGCGCTTACTGACCCGGTCGAAGTGAATCACAGGTGTACGGTGACAGCGCCAGCATGCAGGTCCCGCGCAGACATGCGGCTCAGGATTCGCCGGCCTTGTCCGCGCTCTTCGGTTTACGCCGGCGGCGACGACGTTTACGCGGCGCATCACCGTCAGCGCGAGCACCCTGCCCGCCACGGCCGCGGCCGTGGCCACGCCCGCGATGCCCGCCCCGATCCGGGCGTGGTCGACGCGGTGGACGTGGTGGTATCACGATGTCCGGCAGTTCCGCCGGCTCGATGTTTTCCAGGGGAATGGCGTAGCCGATATATTCCTCAATATCCGGCAGTGAAAACGCATAGTCCTCGCAGGCGAAGCTGATGGCTTCACCGCGCGCGCCCAGGCGCGCCGTGCGTCCGATTCGGTGCACGTAGTCGGCCGCGTCCTGCGGCAGATCAAAGTTCATCACATGGGTCACGTCCGGGATGTGCAATCCACGTGCCGCCACATCGGTAGCCACCAGTACGCGAATTTCACCATCATGAAATCGACGCAGCAGTGATTGGCGCTTTTTCTGATGCACGCGACCGGAAATAACCGCCGACTCCAGGCCGTTGGCATTCAGGGTGCGACCAATGCGGTCCGCACCTTCGCGCGTGTTGGTGAACACGATCACGCGCCCTTCCCCCGCCGCACGCAGCAGTTTGACCAGCATGGGCAGCTTTTCATCATTAGCCGGATAGAAAATCCTCTGCAGCACGTTATCGGCGGTGACTTTTTCGGCCTCCACCTTAAGCGTCTCCGGCTCATTCATGTGTTCATAGGCCAGCTCCATCACACGATGGGAAAGGGTGGCGGAGAACATGAGGGTCTGCCGTTCAGTGACATTGGGCATGCGACGCAGCAGGTAGCGGATGTCCTTGATAAAGCCCAGATCAAACATGCGATCCGCCTCATCCAGTACGGCCACCTGAATGTGTCGCAGATCGAAAACCCGCTGCTTGAAGTAATCAATCATGCGCCCGGGTGTGCCAATCAGGATATCGACACCCGCCTCCAGATGCTGCCGCTGCTTGTCATAGTCAATGCCACCATAGGCCAGACCCAGGGTCAGGCCAGTGGCCTGGCACAGGGTTTCTGCATCCTTGTGAATCTGCAGCGCCAACTCCCGGGTCGGGGCGATGACCACAGCGCCGGGATGATGGCCCCGCTCCGCCCGTGTGTCCTGCTGCAACAAACGCTGTAGGATCACCAGTAAGAAAGCAGCGGTTTTGCCCGTTCCCGTCTGCGCCTGACCGGCAACATCTTTGCCTTCCAAGGCCGGCGGCAGCGTGAGTGCCTGAATCGGCGTACAGTGGGTAAAACCGGCGGCGTTGATGCCTTCCATAATGGCGGCATCCAGACCGAGATCAGCAAATGCAACGTCGGACAGGGGGTTTTTTGTTTTCGTTTGAGACATAAACTCTTGGTTTCCGCAGAGCGGGAACACGCAAAATCTTCGGGACTTGAGCCCTTGAAAATCCGGGGCGATGCCTTCAAATCGACAGGCAGTCCTGTAGGGAATGGCGGATCCTGGTCAATAATATGGCCCGCTTGCGGGCAACATGCACCCACCGGACCCCTAAAAACAACATTTTACTCTGGGCAGGCGTCCCGGCACCAGTCAGACCCACGCCCGGTAAAGGAGAAAGATCGTGAGTGAAAACATTATCCACGTCACCGACGGTGACTTTGAAGACAAAGTACTAAAAGCAGACGGCCCCGTACTGGTCGATTTCTGGGCGGAATGGTGCGGCCCCTGCAAAATGATCGCACCGGTCCTCGACGAGCTGGCAGACGAGTTTGAAGGCAAAATCACGGTCGCCAAGATGGACGTGGATTCCAGCCCCGTGACGCCCAATCAGTATGGCGTGCGCGGCATTCCTACGCTGATGATTTTCAAAGACGGCAACATTCAGGCCATGAAGGTCGGCGGCATCCCGAAGGGTGCCCTGCAGGGATTTGTCGAAGAAAACATCTGAGACAGAGTGGGCGCGGACACAGGATCGGCAAGCCTGTGTCCGCAGCACGCTATCGCTCTGCCCCGGCGATCTGTCCCACAGGCTGGACGCGCTCCAGTTAACGTGCTAACTTGCCTTTGTCGCAGCGGGTGTCCTACCCCTACCGAGCGCACTCCCCGATCATAAAAACGCAAAGACGTTAGCGATGGGAGATAGGTGTTTCGGATACGTTCGAATGATAAATCCCGGACTCCGCTGTTACCCATAAGAAAATAACGAGCAGGCGCGCAATGCGCAGACCTGAATCCTTAGGCGGGCTGTGCCCATCACCCCTCTTTTCTGATCATCATGAATCTTACCGAATTAAAGCAAAAACCCGTTGCGGAACTGCTGGAACTGGCCAATGAAATGGGCCTGGACGGCGTCGCCCGTTCGCGCAAACAGGATGTCATTTTTTCCATTTTGAAGGCCCACGCCAAACGTGGCGAAAGCATTTACGGCCAGGGCGTATTGGAGATTTTGCAGGATGGTTTCGGCTTCCTGCGCTCCGCTGACTCTTCCTATCTGGCCGGTCCGGACGATATCTACGTCTCACCCAGTCAGATTCGACGCTTCAGCCTTCGTACCGGCGATATGCTGGAAGGCAAAATCCGGCCACCGAAAGACTCGGAGCGCTACTTTGCGCTGTTGAAGGTCGAGAAGCTGAACTACGAAGCACCGGACGCTGCGAAAAGCAAAATCCTGTTTGAAAACCTGACCGCCGAATTCCCCACCAAGCAGGCCTCCCTGGAACGGGCTAACGGCAGCACGGAAGACATTACCGCTCGCATCATCGACCTGGTTGCACCCATTGGCTTCGGTCAACGCGGCCTGGTGGTTTCACCGCCCAAGGCCGGTAAGACCATCATGATGCAGAACATTGCTACCAGCATCCGCGCCAACCATCCCGACGCCAAGATGATCATTCTGCTCATCGACGAGCGCCCGGAAGAAGTGACGGAAATGAAGCGGTCCGTGGATGCGGAAGTCATTTCCTCGACCTTCGACGAACCTGCCTCACGCCATGTGCAGGTGGCCGAGATGGTTATCGAGCGCGCCAAGCGTCTGGTGGAGCACAAGAACGACGTCATCATTCTGCTCGACTCAATCACGCGCCTGGCCCGTGCTTACAACACGGTAGCGCCCTCTTCCGGCAAGGTTCTCACCGGTGGTGTGGACGCCAACGCACTGCAGCGGCCGAAGCGTTTCTTCGGCGCCGCCCGTAATGTGACGGAAGGCGGTTCCCTGACCATCATCGCAACCGCCCTGGTGGATACCGGTTCGAAGATGGACGAAGTGATCTACGAAGAATTCAAGGGCACGGGCAACATGGAAGTGCACCTGAACCGCCGCATCGCCGAGAAGCGCGTCTACCCGGCTATCGACATCAACCGCTCGGGCACGCGCCGGGAGGAGATGATGATCGATCAGGCGCTGCTGCAAAAGGTCTGGATTCTGCGCAAACTGCTGCATCCCATGGATGAGGTTCAGGCCATCGAGTTCATGCTCGACAAGCTCAAGGCGACCAAATACAAATAGGAGTTCTTCAACTTTATGAAGCGCTAAATCGGTTTGAGCTCATGCAAAAAAAAGCCCGGTCCATGACCGGGCTTTTTTATTTGCCGTGGCACCAGAGCTAGCGCTGGTCCATGGGCAGGTAGGGCCGGTCTTCCGGACCCGTATAGTCGGCGCCCGGACGGATAATCCGGTTGTTGGCACGCTGCTCAAAGCAGTGGGCGGCCCAGCCAGTCACGCGGGACATGACAAAAATCGGCGTGAACAGCTTGGTGGGAATACCCATGAAGTGGTAGGCGCTGGCGTGGAAGAAATCCGCATTGGCGAACATGTTCTTCTCTTCCTTCATGGTGCGCTCGACCGCCTCGGACACGGCGTAAAGCACCGTGTCGTTGGCCAGGTCGGCCAACTGCTTGGACCATTCCTTGATCACAGCATTGCGCGGGTCGCGCTGACGGTAGACCGCATGGCCAAAGCCCATGATCAGTTCTTTTGCTTCCAGCTTGGCCAGCACATCAGCGACCGCTTCTTCCGCCGACGCATACTGTTCAATCATGTCCATGGCCGCTTCATTGGCGCCGCCGTGCAGCGGGCCACGCAGGGAACCAATGGCACCGGTGATGCAGGAGTGCAGATCCGACATGGTGGACGCGCAGACGCGGGCCGTGAAGGTGGAGGCGTTGAACTCGTGCTCGGCGTAGAGGATCAGGGACACGTCCATAACGCGGGCCTCGATCTCGTTCGGCGCGCGGTCCAGCAGCAGGCGCAGGAAGTGCGCGCCCAGCCCGTCTTCGTCCGAATCCGTGTCGATACGCACGCCGTCATGGCTGAAGCGGTACCAGTACACAACGATGGCCGGGAAAGCGGCCAGAAGCCGGTCAGCCACGTCCTGCTGGTTGCTGAAGTCGCCTTCCTGCTCGATGTTGCCCAGGAAAGAGCAGCCTGTGCGCATCACATCCATGGGGTGGGCGTCGGCGGGAATGCGTTCCAGCACTTCTTTCAGCGCCTCCGGGAGCACGCGCAGCGGCTTAAGCTTGGCTTTCCAGGCATCGAGCTCGGTCTGCGTGGGTAGGTGGCCTTTCAGAATCAGGTGCGCCACCTCGTAGAAGGTGGACTGCTCAGCAAGTTCAACCACATCGTAGCCGCGGTAGCGCAGGCTGTTGCCGGCCGCGCCGACCGTGCAGATGGCGGTTTCGCCAGCGGACTGGCCACGCAGGCCGGCACCGGAATTCTTCTTGATGGCACTGTCTTCGGCCATATTCAATTCTCCTTGTTCTGGGCGAACAGCTCGTCCAGTTTTTGTTCGAAATCGTGGTATCCGAGATAGCCGTACAACTCTTCCCGGGTCTGCATAATATCGATCAGATCGCGCTGATGGCCCTGCTCCAGCAGTCCGCGGTACACCAGTTCTGCCGCCTTGTTCATGGCCCGATAGGCCGAGCAGCAATAGAGCACGATGTCCACACCGGCCTCACCCAGTTCCGGCGTGGTAAACAGCGGCGTATGACCGAACTCCGTGATGTTGGCCAGAATCGGCACGCCCACCGCCTGACGAAACTCGCGATACTGCTCCAGCGTCTGTACTGCCTCGGGAAAGATCATGTCAGCGCCGGCTTCGACGCAGGCCACCGCCCGCTCCACCGCAGAGGCCATACCCTCAACGGCCAGCGCGTCGGTGCGCGCCATAATGACGAAGCTCTCGTCGGTGCGTGCATCAACTGCCGCCTTGATGCGATCCACCATCTCCTGCTGGCTGACAATCGCCTTGCCCGGCCGGTGACCACAACGCTTCTGCGCTACCTGGTCTTCCATATGCATGGCCGCTGCGCCGTCGCGAATCAGGGATTTCACCGTGCGCGCGATATTAAAGGCGCCGCCAAAGCCCGTATCCACGTCTACCAGCAAAGGCAGTTCGCACACGGCGGTGATGCGCCGGATATCGGTCAGCACATCATCCAGGGTGCTGATGCCCAGATCCGGCAGACCCAGCGAATTGGCGGCGATGCCGCCACCGGACAGATAAATGGCTTCATGACCGACGGCCTGTGCCATACGGGCCGTGTAAGCGTTGATGGTACCCACCACCTGTAGCGGCGACTGTGCCGCCACGGCAGCGCGAAAGCGGGCTCCTGGTGCAAGCTGGCTCATGCGATCTCTCCTCAGAGCAGATGTTCCACGGCGGCGCGTTCTTCACGCAGCTCCGCATCGGTCGCATCCATCTTCTCGCGGCTGAAGGCATCCACATCCAGACCTTCAACAATCGTGTAATCGCCATCGGCGCAGGTGCAGGGGTAGGAGTAGATAATGCCCGGCTCGATGCCATAGGCCCCGGTGGAGGGCACCGCCATGGACACCCAGTCACCGTCCGCGGTACCCAGGGCCCAGCTGCGCATGTGATCAATAGCTGCCGATGCGGCTGAGGCCGCGCTGGATGCGCCACGCGCCTTGATGATGGCGGCGCCCCGCTGTTGTACCGTCGGGATAAACGTGTCGCGGTACCAGTCCTGATCAATCGCCGCTGCCAGCGCCTTGTCCCCGGCCGCCGTGAAACGGATATCCGGGTACTGGGTGGAAGAGTGATTGCCCCAAATAATCATCTGGCGGATCGCGCCGTGATGCTGGCCGGTCTTCTCCGACATTTGCGCCAGGGCACGGTTGTGGTCCAGGCGGGTCATGGCGGTAAAGTTCCGCGGGTTCAGATCCGGCGCGGCGGCCTGGGCAATCAGGGCGTTGGTATTGGCCGGGTTACCGACCACCAGCACTTTCACGTCGCGGCTGGCATGGTCGTTCAGCGCTTTACCCTGCGGGCCAAAGATTTTGCCGTTTTCCGTCAGCAGATCACCGCGCTCCATACCCGGGCCGCGTGGCTTGGCGCCCACCAGGAGCGCAAAGTCCGTGTCCTTGAAAGCCACATTGGCATCATCGGAGCAGATCACGTCATCAAGCAGTGGCAGGGCCGCATCTTTCAGCTCCATGGCCACCCCTTCCAAAGCGCCCAGGGCCGGAGTGATTTCCAGCAGTTGCAGGATAATCGGCTGATCGGGCCCCAGCATATCGCCGGCGGCGATACGGAAGCAGAGTTGATAACCGATCTGGCCAGCGGCGCCGGTAATGGCGACTCGAACAGGTTTTTTCATGAGTGGCTCCTTCGCGGGTCTCGTAGACGCGGCGTCGACGGGTTCGACGGCGCGAATTTATAAGCAGGTTTCAGCCCGCTATTGTACCTGATCCAGCCACTAGTTCAGCGCGTGCGCGGTCGGCAACAGAAGCGAATTATTCAACTCAGTCAGCTCCGGCTCCAGGCAAAGGTCGCGCTCGGGCCGGCCACAGGTGGCTGGCGGGGCGCGGCCTGACGCTTCATGCCAAATGCGCTACTCTGCGGAAGCCGTTAGCTGTGTTCGTCTCTGCCATGCCCCAGCGCCCCCTGATCATCGCTGACCAGAACATGCCCGGACTGCGGTCTGCGCTGGCATCCGTGGCTGATCTGCGGCTGTTGCCCGGTCGGCGTATCAGCCGCCGCGACGTGCAACAGGCGGATGCGCTACTGGTCCGTTCCGTCACCCGCGTTGATGCAGAGCTGCTGGCGGGTTCCCCCGTGCGCTTTGTCGGCAGCGCCACCATTGGCACGGATCATCTGGACACCACCTGGCTGGAACAGCAGGGTATTGCCTGGGGGCATGCGCCGGGCTGTAACGCCGACGCTGCGGCCCAGTACACGCTAGCCATGATGGTTCTCGCCTGTCAGCGGCGGGGGCTGGATCTCACGCAGCAACAGGTCGGTATTATTGGCCTCGGCAATGTGGGGCAACGGGTGCAACAACTGCTGGGGGCCCTGCGGGTGCCAACGGTAGCCAATGACCCACCGCGCGCCGCGCAGGGCACCAGCGGCCTGGTCGCACTGCCTGAGGCGCTCGCCCAGCCCATCGTCACGCTGCACGTGCCGCTCAATCGGGACGGGCCCTGGCCCACGGCCGGCCTAATCAACGCCCACACGCTGACCGCGCTGCCGCCGGGCAGCCTGCTGATCAACGCGGCACGGGGCGGCGTGGTGCATGAAGCCGCCCTGCTACGAGCACTGGAGGCCCGGCATTGCCATGCCGCCCTGGACACCTGGCCGGGTGAACCGCAGCTTTCCAGGGCCCTACTGGACGCCTGCATCGTGGCCTCACCGCACGTGGCTGGCTACGCCCTGGAAGGCAAGCTGCGCGGTTCCCGCGCGGTTCTGGAGCAGTTGGCTCAGGCATTTCATCTGACCCTGGACTACCCACCGCTGCCGCCGGTGACACCCCTGCCTTTCGACGGCAGTGATCCCCTGGCGGCGGTGCTCGCAGCCACCGGCGTGGCGCAGGATGATGTGCGCCTGCGCGAGACGCTGAAGACCGCCCGTGACCGAGCGCAGGCCTTTGACCAGCTGCGTCGCGACTATCCCCAGCGGCGGGAGTTCCAGGGACTCCGGCCCGAACTGCACGAGACGGCCGAAGTCGCCCCCTTCGCGGCCCTGGGATTCGCGCTCGATCACGCATAAAAAGGCAAGAAAATCATTGCGTTTTGACCCCAAAGGGGGTACCTTGCGCGCGCCGAAGGAAAAGCCCCTTCCGGCCCCTTTTAATGCAGGATACTCCCGTGATTGAGACGCTTCGAAATATTGCCATCATTGCCCATGTTGACCATGGCAAAACCACTCTGGTTGACCAGCTGCTGCAGCAATCCGGCACCCTGGGTGAACGTGCCGCAGCCCCGGAACGGGTCATGGACTCCAATGAGCTGGAAAAGGAGCGCGGCATTACCATTCTGTCCAAGAACACGGCCATTCGCTGGCAGGATGGCAGTACCGACTGGCGCATCAATATTGTGGATACGCCGGGCCACGCGGACTTCGGTGGCGAGGTAGAGCGCATTCTGTCCATGGTCGATTCGGTGCTGCTGCTGGTCGATGCGGTGGACGGACCCATGCCACAGACCCGTTTCGTGACCCAGAAGGCCTTCGAAATGGGATTCCGGCCCATTGTGGTGATCAATAAGGTAGACCGGGATGGCGCCCGTCCGGACTGGGTTCTGGACCAGACCTTTGAGCTGTTTGACCGCCTGGGCGCTACCGACGAGCAGCTGGACTTCCCCGTGGTCTACGCCTCGGCCCTGCGTGGCTTTGCCGGTCTGGAACCGGATGTGAACGGTGGTGACATGACCGCCCTGTTCCAGACCATCGTGCGCGAGGTCGCACCCCCAAAGGTGGACGAGGAAGGCCCCTTTCAGATGCGTGTCACCACCCTGGACTACAACACCTACGTGGGCGTGATCGGTATCGGTCGCGTGCAGCGTGGTTCCGTGAAGCCCAATCAGCGGGTCACGGTCATCGACCGGGAAGGCGACAGCCGTAACGGCAAAATTCTGCAGGTGCTGGGTTTCCACGGTCTGGATCGGGTCGAGGTGGAGCAGGCCCAGGCCGGTGACATCATTGCCGTCACCGGGGTTGAAGAGCTGGGCATATCGGACACGCTGTGCGACCGGGAAGCGCCGGAAGCACTGCCGCCACTGACCGTGGATGAGCCAACCATCAGCATGACCTTCCGCGTCAATACCTCACCCTTTGCCGGTCGGGAAGGCAAATACCTGACCAGCCGCCAGCTGCGCGAGCGCCTGCTGCGCGAAGCCAGCCACAATGTGGCCTTGCGCGTGGAAGAAACCGATGACCCGGAAAAATTCCGTGTTTCCGGCCGCGGCGAACTGCACCTGTCCATCCTCATTGAGACCATGCGCCGGGAAGGTTATGAGCTGGCCATTTCGCGTCCGGAAGTGATCCTGCATGAGAACGAAGGGCGCACGGAAGAACCCTATGAAGCGCTGGTCGTGGACTTCGAAGGCGACTATCAGGGCGCGGTCATGGAGCGCATCGGCGAGCGCCGTGGCGTGCTGCAGGACATGCAGCCGGACGGCCGGGGGCGTGTGCGCCTGGATTACCTGATCCCGGCCCGGGGCCTGATCGGCTTTCAGTCCGAATACAAGACACTGACCGCGGGCACGGGGCTGCTGTTTCACGTGTTCGATCACTACGGCGACTATAATCCGGCGCCGATCTCAACGCGCAACAACGGCGTGCTGATCTCCAAGGCCACCGGCAAATCGGTACCCTATGCCCTGTTTAATTTGCAGGAGCGCGGCCGCCTGATCGTTAAGCCGGGTGAGGACGTCTACGAAGGTCAGGTGATCGGCATCCACAGCCGCGGTAACGATCTGACCGTTAATCCGCTGAAAACCAAACAGCTGACCAATATCCGTACGGTCATCAAGGACGAGAACGTGCAGCTCACGGCCCACCAGACGCTCACGCTGGAGCAGGCGCTGGAATTTATTCAGGATGATGAGCTGGTGGAGGCGACGCCAGAGGCCATCCGCATCCGCAAACGCCACCTGCTGGAACACGAGCGCCGCGTCGCGGAGCGGGCGGCGAAAAAGAACAGCGAAGCTTGAGTCCGGGCCGGACGTTGTGTCCGGCCCGCCATGATTCAGGCCTGATTGTGTTTGCGCACGATGAGCATGGCCATTTCCAGAGCCTGCTCGTAGTTCAAGCGTGGATCGACAGTGGATTTGTAGGCGCGGCGCAGGTCAGCGTCGACCAGATCCCGCGCACCGCCGGTGCATTCGGTAACGTTCTCGCCGGTCAGTTCCAGGTGCACGCCACCGAGACGTGAATGGTTGTCCCGGTGCACTTCGAAGGCCAGTTCCATCTCGTTCATGATGTTGCGGAAGCGGCGCGTCTTAATGCCGTCGGCCGTGGATTCCGTGTTGCCATGCATGGCATCAGAAATCCATAGCACCGGCATGTCCGCATCCTGTACCGCGCGAATCAGCGCTGGCAAACGCGCCTCAATCTGCCCCACACCCATGCGGTGAATCAGCACCATGCGCCCGGCCTCCCGGCGCGGGTTCAGCACCTGCAGCAGATCGACCAACTGCTGGGGTTCCACGGTAGGCCCGACCTTCAGGCCAATGGGGTTCTGAATGCCCCGCATGTATTCCACATGGGCATCCTGCAGGCTGGCGGTACGCATGCCGATCCAGGGAAAATGCGTGGACAGATTGAAGTGTCCGGCCTGGCGCGGGACTTCCCGGGTCAGCGCCTGCTCGTAGTGCAGATGCAGGGCCTCATGGGAGGTATAGAAGTCCACCCGGCGAATGTTGCCGGCCTGCTTGCCGGAGATGGTCTCCATAAAGTTGATGGAGCGCCCGATGCCCTCGGAAAGGCGCCGGAATTCCTCCGCCAGTGGCGAGTGTTCGACCCAACCGAGATCCCAGTATTCCGGGTGATGGAGATCCGCAAACCCGCCGTCCACCAGCGCCCGTACAAAGTTCATGGTCAGGGAAGAGCACGCATGCGCCTGCAGCAAGCGGCCCGGGTCGGGCACGCGCGCCTGCTCGGTAAATGC
The DNA here is from genome assembly GCA_029935455.1 of Lysobacterales bacterium. Classification (GTDB taxonomy): domain Bacteria; phylum Pseudomonadota; class Gammaproteobacteria; order Xanthomonadales; family SZUA-36; genus Marinihelvus. Next base: position 17,498 of record JAOZKI010000023.1, read on the forward strand.
CGGCGAGTTGATGATGTCACCGCGATAGCTGGGCAGGGTGACGCCGTCCCGCGTTTCCGTATCGGAAGAGCGCGGCTTGGCATACTGGCCGGCGAAGCGCCCGATGCGAATCACCGGCATCTGCAAGCCATGCACCATGATCAGGCTCATCTGCAGCAGCACCTTGAGCCGGTTGGTGATGACGGTGGAATTGCATTCGGCGAAGGTTTCCGCACAGTCCCCGCCCTGCAGCAGGAAGCGCTCACCGCGCTGGGCCTCGGCAATCTGCTGGCGCAGGGTCAGAATCTCCCAGGAGGTGACCAGCGGTGGCAATTGTGCCAATTCCTCCAGCGTACCCTGCAGCGCCGCGACGTCCGGATAGGTCGCCTGCTGCGCAGCCGGAAAGTTTTGCCAGGAATCAGGTGCCCAGGCCTCCGTGGCGGCACCCGCGATGTTTAGTAAATCGTTGCCATTCATATCACTGTCCCGCCCTGCGGGTTTTGCGGTAAACCAGAAAAAGCGTCAGCACGCCCAGGCCCAGATACCAGATCAGGGTCCAGGCGGGCATGCTGAGGCCCAGAAAGTCCCATTGCGGCTCGGCGCAGCTACCGTCGCCGGTGAGCACCGTGCGCAGCACATCCATCATGGGCATGGTGTCCATCAGATAGGACAGACCCGGGCCGCAGTCCGGCACCTCATCGGGTGGGAGGCCCTGAATCCAGACGTGTCGACCGGCGATCCAGGTGCCAGCGGCGGCGCCAAGGGCCACCATGCTGCCGTAGAACCAACGGCCGCGGCCATGCGGATTATGCACCGCTGCCAGCAGCGCCCAGGCGCCGATCCAGGCGAAAGCGACGCGCTGGAAAATACACAGGGGGCATGGATCCAGAAACAGCTGGTACTCGGTGTAGAGCGCATAGGCCAGCAGCCCTGCACAGGCGATGGCAACACCCAGATACCACGTTCGCAAAGTCAATTTTTCCAGCACTGCCCTGTTCCTGATCGTCGAGAGCAACGGCCCTGCGGCGACCGCCGGTCCCGTCAGGCTTTACATGAATATGTGGCCGCTGCGCGTGTCATCGTTACGGCTCTGATCATGAGCCGTCAACGCCTACAATGCAAGACACCAGGGGGGCATTTTTGGTTCCAGATCAGGGCCCGTTCACTGCAGCCTGCACCGTTCATTCACGGCCTCAGCGTAGACTGGAAGCATGTGCGATAACGGCGGCATAAAAAAACCACGGCAGCGCTCCTGTGACCCCTGTAGCGGTCGGGAGCGCCATTGATCATGTGGCGCTATCGCGGACAGGAACGCCCCCCTTTCGCTACCGATCCCCGGGATCAGGAAGAATCCGTATGGGACTATCCGCGTCCGCCGGCGCTGGAAGCCTGTGATCGGCGGGTAACGGTCCATGCCGGCTCCGCGCTACTGGCAGAAAGTTCGCGCGTCATTCGGGTGCTGGAAACCGCCAGCCCCCCCGGCATCTACCTGCCACCGGACGGTGTGCAACAGTCAAAGCTGCGTCTGCTGCCCGGCAACAGCTATTGCGAATGGAAAGGCCGCGCCAGCTACTGGGCCCTGCATGATGATGACACCCAGCAAGCCGTGGCCTGGAGCTATGCCCAGCCGACACCCACTTTTGCCGCCATCGCGGGCTGGTTCAGCTTCTATCCCGGCCGGCTACGCTGCCGCCTCAATGGTGCGGAAGTCGCGCCCCAGGAGGGCGGATTTTATGGCGGCTGGATAACCCCTGAGATCGTCGGCCCCTGCAAGGGCGGGCCCGGCACCTCAGGCTGGTAGCAAGCCTGCTCTCGCACCCACCGGCAGCGACCCATAAAAAAACCCGGCACCAGGCCGGGTTTTCTCAAAGCGGTGTAGCGACGTCTCAGGCGTCAGCCGCCTCGTCGTCAGCACGCGGGCGATCAACCAGCTCTACGTAAGCCATGGTTGCGTTGTCGCCGGCCCGGTGACCGCATTTCAGAATGCGCAGGTAACCGCCGGGACGTTCCTGATAGCGCGGACCCAGCTCTTCAAACAGCTTGCCGACAGACTCCTTGTCACGCAGACGGTCGAAAGCCGTGCGACGGTGGGCAACGCTGTCTTCCTTGGCCAGGGTGATCAGCGGCTCGGCAACGCGACGCAGTTCCTTGGCTTTGGGCAGAGTGGTTTTGATAAGTTCGTGTTTGAACAGGCTGTTGGCCATATTGCGGAACATCGCCTTGCGGTGCGAAGAGTTCCGGTTCAGCTTACGTCCTGATTTCTGGTGACGCATGATCGTTTCCTAATCGTTCAGGGCGCCGACGCTCAGGCGGTAGCCAGAGCGGCCGGTGGCCAGTTTTCGAGTTTCATGCCCAAAGACAGCTCATGCTGGGCCAGAACGTCCTTGATTTCCGTCAGGGACTTCTTGCCAAGGTTCGGCGTCTTGAGCAGCTCAACCTCGGTGCGCTGCACCAGGTCGCCAATGTAAAGAATGCTTTCTGCTTTCAGGCAGTTGGCTGAACGGACCGTCAGCTCGAGATCATCGATCGGACGCAGCAGAATCGGATCCACTTCCTGCGCCTTCTCTTCCGCTACCGCTTCCGTCCGGGCCTTGAAGTCCACAAACACGCTCAGCTGGTCGGCGAGAATGTTGGCAGCCAGTTTCACCGCTGCCTCGCAGTCCATGGTGCCATTGGTTTCAATGTCCAGCACCAGCTTGTCCAGGTTCGTGCGCTGCTCCACACGCGCGGCTTCCACGCTGTAGGACACGCGACGCACCGGGCAAAAAGACGCGTCCAGCTGCAGGCGGCCAATGGGGCGGCTTTCCTGATCACCAATGGTGAGCTGGTTGGCAGGCTGGTAGCCCACGCCGCGAATCACCTTCAGCTGCATGTTGATGCTGCCATCTTTGGTGAGGTTGCAGATCACATGATCCGGGTTCATCACCTCCACGTCGTGGTCCACGGTGATGTCGCCAGCGGTGACCGGACCCACGCCGGACTTGCTCAGCGTCAGGGTGGCTTCCTCACGTTCGTGCATAACCAGTGCCACACCCTTCAGGTTCAGCAGCACCTCGATGATGTCTTCCTGCAGACCTTCAACCGCCGTGTACTCGTGGAGTACGCCGTCGATCTCCACCTCAACGATGGCACAGCCCGGAATGGAAGACAGCAGCACGCGGCGCAGTGCGTTGCCCAGCGTATGACCGAAACCACGCTCAAGCGGCTCCAGGGCAATGCGGGCACGGTTGGCGCTGACTTCGTCAACTCCGACCGCGTTGGGTTTCAACATTTTATCAATAGCATCCATCATGGGATGTGTACCTCACAAACGGTTCGAGAACCCTCCGGCAGACCGGAGGGGTCAGGCATTACTTGGAGTAGAGTTCGACGATCAGCTGTTCGTTGATCTCAGCCGGCAGCTCATCGCGGTCAGGCAGGCGTTTGAACTCTCCCTCGGCCTTGTCACCATTGACGTCAACCCAGGCCGGAACCGTATCCAGCTCTGCCGCCAGCGTGATGGCCTCTTTAACCCGCAACTGGTTGCGCGCTTTCTCGGTCATGGCAATCACGTCACCGGTTTTCACCTGGTAGGACGGAATGTTGACCTTGCTGCCGTTGACCAGCACAGACTTGTGTGACACCAGCTGGCGCGCTTGCGCACGCGTCACGGCGAAGCCCATGCGATAAACCACGTTATCGAGGCGGCCTTCCAGCAGGCTCAGCAGGTTTTCGCCGGTAGAGCCTTTCTGGCCCGCGGCTTTCTTGTAGTAGTTGCGGAACTGCTTTTCCAGCACGCCGTAAATACGACGTACCTTCTGCTTTTCACGCAGCTGCAGGGCGTAGTCCGACAGGCGCTGGCGGCGGCTGCTGCCATGCTGCCCGGGCGGCTGGCCCAGTTTGCATTTTGACTCGAGACCGCGAGACGGGCTCTTCAGGCCCAGGTCGGTGCCTTCCCGACGCGCGAGTTTACAGGTCGGTCCAATGTATCTAGCCATGATTCTTCAGACTCCTAGACGCGGCGCTTCTTAGGCGGACGGCATCCGTTGTGCGGAATGGGCGTCACGTCCACGATGTTGGTGATCTTGTAACCCAGAGCGTGCAGTGCACGAACCGACGATTCGCGACCAGGACCCGGTCCCTTGACCCGGACTTCCAGGTTCTTCAGACCGTATTCCTGCGCCGTACGACCGGCCGTATCGGCTGCAACCTGCGCGGCAAAAGGCGTGCTTTTACGTGAGCCACGGAAACCGGCACCGCCGGAAGTAGCCCAGGACAGCACGTTGCCCTGACGGTCGCTGAGGGTAATGATGGTGTTGTTGAAGGACGCGTGGATGTGGGCGATGCCATCAACCACTGTGCGTTTTACCTTCTTTTTGCCTTTGCTCGGCTTAGCCATTGCTCAATCCGTCCTTAACGTTTAATGGGACGACGCGGGCCCTTGCGGGTGCGCGCGTTGGTCTTGGTCTGCTGACCGCGTACGGGCAGACCGCGGCGATGCCGCAGGCCCCGGTAGCAACCCAGGTCCATCAGTCGTTTGATGTTCATGGCCACTTCGCGGCGCAGATCACCTTCTACGTTGAACTTCGCCACGGCGCCACGTACCGCTTCCACCTCGGGATCCGTCAGATCACGGATCTTGGTGGTCGGCACCACACCAGCTGCATCGCAGATCTGGTAAGCGCGCGTACGGCCGATGCCGTAAATATGCGTCAGGGCCACCCAGGTATGTTTCTGGACTGGCAAGTTGACACCCGCTATGCGAGCCATATCACGTACTCCTGCATTTCGTTCGGACCGATCGACGTAAACGGTCCATTATATCCAATCGTTACTGCCGAATAAAGCGGCAAGTCCTTGTGTCAGCGGGGGTTTCAGCCCTGGCGCTGCTTGTGTTTTTTGTCGGAGCAAATCACAAAGACCACACCACGACGGCGTACGACCTTGCAGTTCCGGCAAATTTTCTTGACTGAAGCTTGCACTTTCATGGCAGCTCTCCTTCATCAAATAGCGAGGTCGCTCAGGGGCCTTCGGCCCAGCCTCACCTGGAACACTCGTTAACGTTTAACAGTCCCTGAACGTCCATAGGACTTCAGGTTCGATTTCTTCATCAGGTTGTCGTACTTGTGCGACACCAAATGCGCCTGTACCTGGGCGATAAAGTCCATGATCACCACCACCACAATCAACACGGAGGTGCCGCCAAAATAGAACGGTACGGACCAGATCACCTGCAGAATGTCTGGCAGCAGACACACGGCCACCAGGTACAGGGATCCCACCATGGTCAGGCGCGTCAGCACCGTATCAATGTAGTCCGCCGTCTGGCGTCCGGGACGAATCCCGGGAATAAAGGCGCCCGAGCGCTTCAGATTGTCTGCCGTCTCCTTCGAGTTGAACACGATCGCCGTGTAGAAGAAGCAGAAGAAAATAATCAGCGCTGAGAACAGCAGCGTGTAGGGCAGATTACCCGGCGTCAGGGCAGCCGCCACATCGGTCATCCAGGACAGTTCTTCCGTAGTGCTGAACCAGGTGGCCAGCGTGGACGGGAAGATCACAATGCTGGAGGCGAAGATGGCGGGAATCACACCCGACATGTTCAGTTTCAGCGGCAGATGCGTCTGCTGGTTCTGGTAGGCCACCCGACCCTGGCGCTGCGCATAGTTGACGGTAATCCGTCGCTGACCGCGCTCCACCTTGACGATGAAATAGATCACGGCCAGCACGAAGGCGCCGATGATGATCACCGCCGGAATGCTCAGCTGTCCCGTATTCACCAATTCCAGCGTACCTGCGATGGCCCGCGGCAAACCGGCCACGATGCCCGCGAAGATAATCAGGGAAATCCCGTTACCTACGCCGCGCTCGGAGATCTGCTCACCCAGCCACATAAGGAACATGGTGCCGGCGGTGAATGACACCACCGCAGTGAAAATGAAACCGAAGCCCGGTGCATACACCACGTTGCCCTGACTCTGCAGTGCGATGGCCATACTGCCGGACTGGAAGGCAGCCAGCACCACCGTGAAGATACGCGTGTACTGCGTGATCTTTTGGCGTCCGCTGGAGCCTTCTTTCTTCAGCTGCTGCAGCTGGGGTACGGCGCTGGACATGAGCTGCATGATGATGGACGCGGAAATATAGGGCATCACGCCCAGCGCGAACAGGCTCATGCGCTCCAGAGCGCCGCCGGTAAACAGGTTGAACACGTCGATGATCGTGCCTTCCTGCGAGTTCATGAAGCTCAGCAGTGCCTGCGGATCAACTCCGGGCACCGGGATAAAGGTCCCGACCCGGTAGATGATCAGGCACACGAAGACGAACAGCAGCCGTTGGCGCAGTTCCTTCATGCGGCCCATACCGCCCAGCGTTTCCGCCATTTGTGAGGGCGAACGGGACATTACTCGACCTTACCTCCAGCGGCTTCGATGGCCGCCTGGGCACCCTTGGTGACGCCCACGCCAGACACGTTCAGTGCCCGGGTGATTTCACCGGTGTTGATGATCTTCACTTTCTTGGCATCAGCAGCAATCAGGCCGGCTTCTTTCAGGGTCGCCATATCAACCGTATCGCCTTTCAGCGCAGCCAGTTGATACAGACGGACCTCGGCGTTATAGCGGGCCGTGCGCGAGCGGAATCCCCGCTTGGGGAGACGGCGCTGCAGCGGCATCTGACCGCCTTCGAAGCCCACCTTGTGGAAACCACCGGAACGGGACTTCTGACCTTTGTGGCCACGACCAGCGGTCTTGCCCAGGCCGGAGCCGATGCCGCGACCTACGCGTTTGCGGGCCTTTTTGCTGCCCTCTGCCGGGCTCAGCGTGTTCATCTTCATTGTCTGTACTTTCCTTGATTGGCGACGCCACCAGGGGCGCTGCTCAGGTTCTTGGTTCGCACACGATGCCGGGAATGCTTGTGCAAGCAGTCCTTAAGCTTCGTCCACTCGTACCATGTAGTCGATTTTGTTGACCATGCCGCGTACGGATGGCGTGTCTTCCAGTTCTACGGTCTGATGCATACGTTTCAGGCCCAGACCACGGACACATTCTTTGTGCCGGGGCTGCGCACCGATCGGTGAGCGCACCAGCGTCACTTTGATGGTTTTCTGCTTGGCCATGGTTCTTATCCCAGGTTCGCTTTAATTTCGTCCACGGACTTGCCACGCTTGGCGGCAATCGATTCCGGGGAGTACATCGCCTGCAGACCCTTGATCGTCGCGCGCACCAGGTTCACCGGAGCATTGGAGCCCAGGCTCTTGGCCAGTACGTTGTGAACACCTACCGCTTCCAGCACAGCGCGCATGGCGCCGCCGGCGATAACACCGGTACCTTCTGAGGCCGGCTGCATGTAAACACGCGATCCACAATGGGACGCTTTAACCGGGTGCCAGAGCGTGCCGTTGTTCAGCGGGATCGTCACCATATTGGCGCGGGCTTTCTCCATGGACTTCTGGATCGCAACCGGCACTTCACGTGCCTTGCCGTATCCGAAACCCACCTTGCCGTTACCATCGCCCACCACGCTCAGCGCCGTGAAACCGAAGATGCGACCACCCTTGACCACTTTGGCCACGCGGTTGACGGCAACCAGTTTTTCGAGCATGCCGTCGCCGTTGTCTCTGTCGATATTTGACATCTATCCGTCCTGTTTAATGACCGGTAGCTACCGGATCAGAATTTCAGCCCGCCCTCGCGAGCAGCATCGGCGAGCTGCTTCACGCGGCCGTGGTATTTGAAACCACTGCGGTCGAAAGCCACTTCCTGCACGCCAGCGGCGACAGCGCGTTCCGCTACCGCTTTGCCAACGGCAGCGGCAGCCGCCATGTTGTTGGTACCCTGCAGGTCCTTGGCCACATCTTTCTGCAGCGTGGAAGCAGCCGCTACCACTTTGCCGCCCTGCGCATCGATCACCTGCGCGTAGATGTGCTGGCCCGTCCGGTGTACGGTCAGGCGCGCCTTGCCCATACGCAGAATCTGTGCCCGGTTGCGGCGTGCGCGACGCAGTCTTGAAGTCTTTTTGTTCATGATTTCCTACCTCGTGACGAAGCGGCTTACGCCTTCTTCGCCTCTTTGCGGATGACGCGTTCGTCTGCGTAACGCACACCCTTGCCCTTGTATGGCTCCGGCGGACGGAAGGCGCGGATTTCGGCCGCGACCTGGCCCACCTGCTGCTTGTCACAGCCGCTCACCACCACTTCGGTCTGGCTCGGTGTCTCTACCTTCACGCCTTCCGGCACGGCGTAGTTCACCTCGTGCGAAAAGCCCAGCTGCAGGTTCAGTTTCTGACCCTGAGCCTGTGCGCGGTAACCCACACCGATCAGCGTCAAACGCTTTTCGAAGCCCTGACTCACGCCCTGAATCATGTTACTCAGCAGCGCACGGAAGGTGCCGGCCATGGCCACATCGGCCTTGTCATTCCACTGCACTTTGGCCTGACCGTCTTCCATTGCGAAGGCAACGGAGGGGTGCAGGGCCAGGTCCAGATTTCCTTTCGGGCCCTTGACCGAGACCTGAGCGTCGCTGATGTTCAGCTCCACACCCTGGGGAATCTCGATTGGGGCATTGGCAATACGTGACATCTCTCTTCTCCCGGTCCGCTTAGGCCACGATGCACAGGACTTCGCCGCCCTGGCCCGCTGCCCGCGCTGACGCGTCGGTCATGATGCCCTTGGAGGTGCTGACAATTGCCACACCCAGACCATCAAAAATACGCGGCAGATCATCCTTGCCACGGTACTGGCGCAGGCCGGGTCGGCTCACACGCTTCACCATGTCGATGACGCCTTTACCTTCGAAGTAACGCAGGGTCACTTCCAGCTGCGGCTTACCGCCGTTTGCCTGCACTTCGTAGTCGTTAATGAAGCCTTCATCCTTCAACACTGCGGCGATACCCGTCTTCACTTTGGATGACGGCATGGTCACGCTGACCTTGTTGGTCGCCTGGGCGTTACGGATGCGGGTCAACATATCCGCAATCGGGTCGCTCATGCTCATTGCTATTGTCCTGTCTGTCTCAGGGAATCCGTTCGGATTCCGTACTTACCAGCTGGCCTTACGCAGGCCCGGCACATCACCGCGCATGGCGGCTTCACGCAGCTTGTTACGGCCCAGGCCGAACTTGCGGTAGAAACCACGCGGGCGACCCGAAACGGCGCAGCGGTTACGCTGGCGCGCCGGGCTGGAATCGCGCGGCAGTTTCTGCAGCGCGAACATTGCCGCCTGCTTCTCTTCGAAATCCACTTCCGGATTGGCAATTACTGCCTTGAGTTCAGCACGCTTGCTGGCGTATTTCTTCACCAGCTTGGCGCGGCGTTTCTCACGGTTGATCATGCTCACTTTGGCCATGGTCTGATTCCTGCTTACTTGTCTTTGAAGGGGAAGCTGAACGCTTTCAAAAGCGCGCGGCCTTCCTCATCGGTTTGGGCGCTGGTGGTAATGGTGATGTCCATACCGCGAATTGCGTCCACCTGATCAAAATCGATTTCCGGGAACACGATCTGCTCTTTCACGCCCATGGAGTAGTTGCCACGGCCGTCAAAGGATTTCGGGTTCAGCCCGCGGAAGTCCCGGACGCGGGGGATAGCCACGTTGACGAGACGGTCCAGAAATTCGTACATACGCTCCCGGCGCAGGGTTACCTTGCAGCCGATGGGCCAGCCATCACGGATCTTGAAGGACGCCACAGATTTGCGCGCCTTCGTCACGATCGGCTGCTGGCCGGCGATGGTGGCCATGTCCTTGACCGCCTTTTCCATCACTTTCTTGTCCGTGGTCGCTTCACCCACACCCATGTTCAGGGTGATCTTGGTGATGTGCGGCACGGCCATCACGTTCTCGATACCCAGCTCTTTCATGAGCTGCGGCACGACCGTTTCCTTGTAGTACTGCTGTAGTCTGGCCATCGGGCCTACCTCACTATTTTTTGCGATGGGCGCATCAGGCCCGGGCAAACAACCTATTTTCTGCACTGAGCGCCGCAGCGCCAGAGCAAACTATGCCAATCGTTTGACCGGAAGGGGCTTCGCCGCCTGGCGATGCAACCCTGCGCCGGTCAAGCGCCTTAGATATCGACCGCTTCGCCGTTGGAACGGAACACGCGCACCTTGCGACCGTCTTCGAGCACCTTGAAGCTCACGCGGTCAGCCTTGCCCGTACCCGGGTTAAACAGCTGGACGTTAGAGGCATGGATCGGCGCTTCGCGCTCGATGATGCCGCCCTGGGTACCCAGCTGCGGGTTAGGCTTGGTGTGTTTCTTGACCATGTTCACGTTTTCCACCAGCAGACGGTCTTCCATCACGCGCAGCACCTGGCCTTTCTGGCCTTTGCTGCGACCGGTGGTCACGATTACTTCGTCACCTTTACGAATGCGTTTCATATCAGTACCTCCCGCTTACAGCACTTCGGGTGCGAGCGAGACAATTTTCATGAACCGCTCGCCGCGCAGTTCGCGGGTCACGGGACCAAAGATACGCGTGCCAACCGGCTCCAGCTTCTGGTTCAGCAGCACTGCTGCGTTACCATCAAAGCGGATCTTGGAACCGTCCGGACGACGCACGCCGTGACGGGTGCGTACCACCAGAGCGTTGTACACCTCGCCCTTTTTCACCTTGCCGCGCGGGATCGCATCCTTGACGGTCACTTTGATCACGTCACCGATCTGCGCGTAACGGCGCTTGGATCCACCCAGCACCTTGATGCACTGAACCTGGCGCGCGCCGCTGTTATCTGCTGCGGACAGCATGCTTTGCATCTGAATCATCGTTCTTTCCTCGACTAAGGCCGGTTCTAGACCGCGCGTTCCAGGACTTCGACCACCCGCCAGCTCTTGGAGCGTGACAGAGGACGGCATTCCTCGATGCGTACGGTGTCGCCTTCGGCGCAGCTGTTTTCTTCGTCATGCGCTTTCACTTTCGTGGAACGCTTGATGTATTTGCCGTAGAGGGCATGCTTCACCTTGCGCTCCAGCAGCACGGTGACGGTTTTATCCATCTTGTCGCTGACCACGCGGCCAACCTGGCTGCGTTTTACGGTTTCTGCAGTGCTCATGACTGACTACCCTCTTTCGCTTTCTCGTTCAGAACGGTCTGCACGCGAGCAATCTCACGGCGCACACGGCGCAGTTCGCTCGGCTGGCCCAGCTGGCCCGTGCCTTTTTGCATTCTGAGGTTGAACTGTTCCCGCAGCAGCCCCGTGAGTTCTTCACGCAGCTCCACGTCTGATTTGGCTCTCAATTCGTTCGCGTTCATCACATCACCGACCGGGTCACAAAGGTGGTTTTCACCGCCAGCTTGGCCGAGGCCAGGCGAAACGCTTCGCGCGCCTGATCTTCCGTCACGCCCTGAATTTCATACAGGACACGGCCGGGCTGGATCGGAGCCACCCAATATTCCACGTTACCTTTACCCTTACCCATACGAACCTCTACCGGCTTCTTGGTAATGGGCTTGTCGGGGAACACGCGGATCCACAACTTGCCGCCGCGTTTCACATAGCGCGTGATCGCACGACGGGCCGCTTCAATCTGACGCGCGGTGATAAAGCCGCGGGTCGTTGCTTTCAGGCCGTACTCACCAAAGCTCACGCGATTGTTCACGTGCGCCAGGCCGCGGTTACGTCCTTTCTGCGTCTTTCTGAATTTTGTACGTTTTGGCTGCAGCATGGCTGTCTCTCCTAGCTCGCGCCTTTCTGGCTGCTCTGCTGTTCCTTGGCCCGGGCATGGCTGAGGTCAAAAACCTCACCCTTGTAGATCCAGACCTTCACACCCAGCACCCCATAGGTGGTGTGGGCTTCCACGAAACCGTAGTCCACGTCCGCCCGCAGCGTATGCAGCGGCACCTGGCCTTCCCGGTACCACTCGGTGCGGGCGATGTCGGCGCCATTGAGGCGGCCGGAAACGCTGACCTTGATACCCAGCGCACCCAGGCGCATGGAGTTACCGACGGCACGCTTCATGGCACGACGGAACATGATGCGACGTTCCAGCTGCTGGGCGATGCCCTCAGCGACCAGTTTGGCGTCCAGTTCCGGCTTGCGAATCTCGGCCACCGTGATGTGCGTGGGAACGCCCATCAGCTGGCTCACGTCGCGACGCAGTCGCTCGATGTCTTCGCCTTTCTTGCCGATCACGATGCCCGGACGAGCCGTGTGAATCGTGATGCGCGCCGACTTGGCCGGACGCTCAATCTGGATGCGGCTAACGGCCGCCTGTGCCAGGCGCTTCTGCAAATACTCGCGCACTTCCAGATCGGACTGGAGCTGCTCGGCATAATCGCCCTTCTCGGCGTACCAGGTTGAATTCCAGTCCTTGGCGATGCCCAGGCGAATTCCTGTTGGATGTACCTTCTGACCCATAGTCTTTTCCCGGTCCTGTTATTCGCTGTCCGCGACCGTCACAGCAATGTGACTGGTGCGCTTCAGAATTTGGGTGCCACGGCCTTTGGCGCGGGCACGGCCACGTTTCATGGTCGGGCCTTCGTCGACGGTGATGGTCTTGATCACCAGTTCGTCGATGTCCGCACCTTCGTTGTGTTCCGCGTTGGCGATGGCCGACAGCAGCACCTTCTTGACGATGTGAGCCGCCTTCTTGGGGCTGAACGTCAGCAGCTGCTCTGCCTTCTCGACCGGCATGCCGCGCACCTGATCCGCCACCAGGCGGGCCTTCTGCGCGGAAATGCGGGCACCACTTAATTTCGCTGTTACCTGCATGACTGCTTACCTACTTCGTCTTGCGGTCACCGGCGTGACCCTTAAAGGTGCGCGTCGCCGCGAATTCACCAAGCTTGTGTCCGATCATCTGTTCGTTGATCAGAATCGGCACATGCTGGCGGCCGTTGTGAACTGCAATCGTCAGTCCAACCATGTCAGGCGTGATCATGGACCGGCGAGACCAGGTGCGGATGGGACGTTTGTTATTCGTCTCCAGCGCGTTTTCCACCTTGGCCTGCAGGTGATGATCGATAAAAGGCCCTTTCTTAATTGATCTTGGCATTGGTCTGTCCCGTTACTTGCCTGAACGCTTACGGACGATGTACTTGTCCGTACGCTTGTTGCTGCGCGTCTTGTGGCCTTTCGTCGGCACGCCCCAGGGCGTGACCGGATGACGACCACCAGAGGTCTTGCCTTCACCACCGCCGTGCGGGTGATCCACCGGGTTCATGGCCACACCACGAACGGTCGGACGGATACCGCGCCAGCGTTTGGCACCGGCTTTACCCAGCTTCTCGAGGTTGTGCTCGGAGTTGGACACCTCACCAATGGTGGCCCGGCAGCGGGTCGGCACCTTGCGCATCTCGCCGGAGCGCAGACGCAGGGTGGCGTACTGACCTTCACGTGCCACCAGCTGCACCGCCGCACCGGCACTCCGTGCCAGCTGGGCGCCTTTGCCCGGCTTGAGCTCCACGCAATGCACCACCGTACCGACGGGGATATTGCGCAGCGGCAGGGCGTTACCGGCCTTGATGGACGCTTCGCGGCCACTCATCACCGGGTCGCCGGAGCGCAGGCTCTTGGGCGCGATGATGTAGCGACGCTCACCGTCTGCATACAGCACCAGGGCGATGTGGGCACTGCGGTTCGGATCGTATTCAATACGCTCGACCTTGCCGGGAATCCCGTCCTTGTCGCGCTTGAAGTCGATCACACGGTAGTGCTGTTTGTGACCACCACCACGATGCCGGGTCGTAATACGACCGTTGTTGTTCCTGCCACCGGATTTGGATTTCTTTTCCAGCAGGGCGGCGTGCGGCGCGCCCTTGTGCAGGTGCTCATGACGTACCCGTACCACTCCACGGCGGCCAGGCGATGTCGGTTTTGCCTTAACAATTGCCATGACACTCAGTCCTTAAACAGTTTCACCGCCCAGGAGGTCGATAACCTGACCTTCCTGAACACGAACGTAAGCTTTTTTCCAGTCGCTGCGTTTGCCGGCGCGCATCTTGAAGGACTTGGTTTTGCCCTTCACGTTGACCACGCGTACGGAGTCCACCTTCACTTCGAAGATTTCTTCCACGGCGGCCCGCACTTCTGCCTTGGTGGCATCCGTGGCGACCTTGAACACGTACTGGTTACCCTGCTCACCCACACGGGCGGTTTTTTCCGTCACCCGGGGTGCCAGCAGCACTTTATAGAGTCGATCGTTGCTCATCCCAGCCACTCCTGGATCTTGGCAACCGCGTCAACGGTTACGATCACTTTTTCCGCGGAAACCAGGCTGACCGGGTCAATACCGGCCACGTCCACGGCGTGGACACCCACGACGTTCCGCGATGAGAGGTACAGGTTCTCATCCACCTCGGCGGTGATGATGAGGGCTTTTTCTGCATCCAGCGCCTTGAGCTGGCTGACCAGCTCCTTGGTGCTCGGCGTCGCCACCGTCAGCGCATCCACAACCACCAGCGCGTCTTTACGCACCAGCTCGGAGAAGATGGCCTGCAGGGCACCGCGGTACATCTTGCGGTTCACCTTTTGTGAATGGTCACGCGGCGTGGCTGCGAAGGTACGGCCACCGCCCACCCAGATGGGGGAACGGCTGGTACCGGCACGGGCCCGACCGGTGCCTTTCTGGCGCCAGGGCTTCTTGCCGCCACCGCTGACTGCGGAGCGATTCTTCTGCGCTTTCGTTCCGGCGCGTGCGCCGGCCAGGTAGGCGGTTACCACCTGGTGCACCAGGGCTTCGGAGAAATCGCGACCGAAAGTCGCTTCCGACACCTGAATGTCTTTACCGCCTGCTACGTTGAGTTTCATCGTCGTCACCTCAGTGCGTCTTCACGGACGGACGCACCGTCACGGTGCCGCCAGCAGCGCCCGGTACGGCGCCCTTGATCAGCAGCAGATTACGTTCTGAATCCACACGTACCACTTCCAGGTTCTGCGTGGTGACACGCTCATCACCCATGTGGCCCGCCATTTTCTTACCCTTGAACACACGGCCCGGGGTCTGGCACTGGCCGATGGAACCCGGCGCACGGTGCGACAGCGAGTTACCATGCGTGGCGTCCTGCATGTGGAAGTTGTGGCGCTTCACGGTACCCGCGAAGCCTTTACCTTTGCTGGTGCCGGTGACATCCACCAGCTGTCCCGCTTCAAACTGTTCAACATTCAGCTCGGCGCCGGTTTCCAGCTCCGTGCCTTCCTCGCCCTGCAGGCGGAATTCCCACAGGCCGCGGCCGGCTTCCACGCCCGCTTTTGCATAGTGACCAGCAGCCGGCTTGCTCACGAGGTTCGTGCGCTTGCTGCCCGCCGTTACCTGCAGTGCACGGTAGCCGTCGGCGTCCTCGGTTTTCACCTGGGTCACCCGGTTCGGCGCTGCTTCGATCACCGTTACCGGGATGCTTTCTCCCTGCTCGGTGAACACCCGGGTCATCCCGGCTTTGCGTCCAATAATTCCAATTGCCATTGTTCTGTCTCTCGTCAATCGTGCCGGGACAATCAGTACAGCTTGATCTGTACGTCCACACCGGCCGCCAGATCCAGCTTCATGAGCGAATCCACGGTTTTATCGTTGGGATCCACGATGTCCATAAGCCGCTTGTGCGTGCGGGTCTCGTACTGATCACGCGCGTCCTTGTTGACGTGCGGAGAGATCAGCACCGTGTGCCGCTCGATGCGGGTGGGCAGCGGGATCGGGCCGCGCACCTGGGCGCCGGTCCGTTTCGCAGTCTCCACGATTTCCTGTGCTGAACGGTCGATCAGTCGGTGATCGAAGGCCTTCAGCCGGATTCGGATTCGTTGGTCAGCCATAACTTTGCTCACTCAGTCTCTTTAATGCCCCGGGACCTACCCGGGTTTTCATCTTTTATCGCCGGGGCGCCCACTGGCGCCGAGGCGAATCAAGTCAGTTTGCGTGCCCTGCCCTGCACCGGCTTCCGGTGCAGCACAGGCCGCGCGCGTAACGCTTTATTCGAAGATCTTGGCAACCACGCCCGCGCCAACGGTACGACCGCCTTC